>CALAQT010000542.1 GCA_937888775.1 uncultured Actinomycetes bacterium
AAGGCTCGGCCGGCGCGCCCGGCCGCGGCGGCGCGCTCACATCGCCGGCGCCGGGAGCGCCGCCGATTCGCACGAAGGCCAGTTGCAGCTGGGAGAGCGCATCGCGGATCGGCCCAGCCTGCTCGGGCGCGGTCGCCTCGATCAACGGCATCAGGGCGCGGATCGCCTCGATCGCCAGCCTGACCTGGCCGGGGTCGCGTTCTGACTCGGTGCCGGGCGCCAGACCGGTGCGTCGCATGCCGAGGTTGACCATCGAGACCACCTGCTCCAGCAGTACGCGCTCGACGCGGATCTGCTTGATCTCGGCCTCGTATGCGGCCCGCAGCTCGTCCTCGGTCGGCTGGTCGCCCGCGCTGCTCGGCTCCCTGTCGGCATTTTCGGTGCTCATCGCTTCACCTCCGGGGTGTCTCAAGTACCTGAGAGTAGGTTTCACGGGTCTGCGTGACCGTCGCCGCGTAGATCTCGGCCAGGCTCATCCCCGAGTCGAGCATGCGCCGCTGGCGCTGAGCGCCGTTGAGCGCGGGCAGGCTCACCTCCAGGCCGAGCTCGGCTCTGACCGGCGCCGTCCAGCTCACCAGCCGCTCCAGCGCCTCGGCGCCCGGGTAGGGCCGGCGCCGGTCAAGGTCGAGCAGTTCTCCGTCGAGCCCGTAGCGCAAGGCGCGCCAGACGTTCTCCTCGATCATCCGGTTCGGGAGCTCTCGCTGCGCCCTGCCCTCATCGTCGTCGCGCGCGGCCTGCGCCACGCAGGCGACGATCAACGCGGCCAGCCCCTCGGACTCGGCGGCGCTCTGCTGCGCGTCGCAGATCCTCACCTCCACGGTCCCGAAGGCGAAGTGCGGGCGGATCGACCACCACACCTGCGTGTACTCGACGATCGAGCGCGTTTTGACCAGGAAATCGATGTAGTCGGCGAACGCGGCCCAGCTTCCGAACGAGTCCGGCACTCCACAGCGCGGAAAGCTCTTGGTGAAGATCTGCGTTCGAGCGCTGTGCATGCCCGCATCGCGTCCGTCCAGGAACGGCGAGTTGGCCGAGATCGCCAGCAGCACCGGGAGCACCGGCCGCAGCCGGTCACATATCCGGACCGCCCGGTCGGCGCCCTGGATCCCGACATGGACGTGCAGCGAGAAGGTGTTGTTGCGCCAGGCCGCGTAGCCGAGGCCGTCCCGGACGCGGCGATAGTGCTCGGTATCGATGATCTGCTGCTGGCGATAGTCAGACCAGGGATGGGTGCCGGTAGCGCCCAGCGCCACGCCGTGCTCGCTCGCGAGCGCGAACAGTCGCCGGCGCCGATCACGCTGAGCGGCTCGGGCGGCCGCGAGGTCATCGCCGCGCCCGGACCTGATCTCGATCTCGGACGAGATCAGCTCGCCGGCGATCGATTCCGACAGCAGTTGATCTGAGCCCGCGGCTCGGTGAAGATCTTCGAAGCGCGGGCTCAGCCCCAGCTGCTCGGGATCCAGCAGCGCGAACTCCTCCTCGAGCCCGACCGTGAAATCGGTCGAAGCGTCGAAGGCCGCGCGAGCGGTGTCGAGATCGAGATCCACGTCCCTGAGGCCACTAGGTCAGATAGAAGTACAGCGCGTAGAGCAGATCGACTGCGGGACTGGAGGTGTGAACGGTGACCTCGGGCGGGACCTGGAGCAGCGCGTCCGAGTAGTTGAAGATGATCTTCACGCCGGCCTCTGCCAGTTGGTCGGCGAGCAGCTGGGCCGCGGCGGATGGAACCGCCAGCACCGCGACGACGATCTCGTCATCGTCGACGACCGTGAGCAGATCCGAGTTATGGCGCACGGTCAGCGGTCCGATGTGAGTCCCGACCTTGGCCTGGTCGACGTCGAACATCGCCACCACCCGGAAGCCGTGGTCGGCGAAGATGTCGGAGGTGGCGATCGCGGTGCCCAGGTGCCCGGCCCCGAACAGCGCGATGTTGTGCTGGCCGGCGGTCCGCAGGATCTTGCGGATCTGTGAGACCAGCGAGTCGACGTTGTAGCCGACTCCGCGCTTGCCGAACTTGCCGAACCCCGACAGGTCCCGGCGGATCTGGGTGGAGTTGACGTGCGTGTAGTCGGCGAGCTCCTGTGAGGAGATCGTCTCCTTGCCCATCTTGCGTGCTTGAGTTAGGACCTGCAGATAGCGAGACAACCGCGCGGCCACCCCGAGTGAAAGCTTCTCCCCCGGCTTGTCGCCTCCCGGCTGAGCCGACTCGGTACCGCGGCCGACCGTGTAGCTCATGGGCGCTGCACTCTAACCGAGCCGTTGCTCCAGCTCGGCCTGGTCGACGAATAGGGCAAATGCCTCCACCCCATCGATCGTAACGACCGGGATTCGCTCCAGATACGCGCGCAGCAGGGAATCGTCGAGATCGATGTCCTGCTCCTTGAGTACGAACGGGTGCGTGGCGCGGACTGAGAGCAGGATCTCCCGGGCCTCGTCACACAGACAGCATCCGGCCCGTCCGTAGAGCGTGACGGTCGGAATCACGCCCTCACGCGGACCTCGGCTCCGCATCCAGCTCACCTTTGGCGAGGTCCGCGTGAGTCATCCGCTGCGGACCTCGGCTCCGCATCCAGCTCACCTTTGGCGAGGTCCGCGTGAGTCATCCGCTGCGGACCTCGGCTCCGCATCCAGCTCACCTTTGGCGAGGTCCGCGTGAGTCATCCGCTGCGGACCTCGGCTCCGCATCCAGCTCACCTTTGGCGAGGTCCGCGTGAGTCATCCGGCTCCCCGTTCCCCGGTCGCATAGACATCCAGCGCCAGATAGGCAGGATAGGCCAGCGGCTCGACGTAGCGCGCGGCGCTGGCGATCATCGCCGCATTGTCGGTGCACAGCTCACGCGGCGGCACGTCGAGCTCGACGTCGAGCGTGGCCAGCCTGGCGCGCAGCGCATCGTTGGCCGCCACGCCGCCGCCGATCGCCAGCCGATCAAGTCCGGTGTCGGCCAGCGCCCGCTTGACCCGGATCGCCAGCGACTCAACGATCGCGTGCTGATAGGAGGCGGCAAGGTCGGCTCGCCGGCGCTGGGCCTCGGCCTCGCCAAGGTCGCGGATCCGGTACAGCAGTGCGGTCTTGAGCCCGGCAAAGGAGAAATCGAGTCCCTTCATGCGCGCGCCGGCGGGGAACGCAAACGCTTGGGGATCTCCCTCGCGCGCCAGACGCTCCAGCGCCGCTCCGCCCGGATAGCCCAGGCCCAGCAGGCGCGCCCCCTTGTCGAACGCCTCCCCGGCGGCGTCGTCGAGCGTCTGGCCCAGCGCCTGCCAGCGCGGGCCTCGATCCGCCACGCGCGCCAGGAACGTATGGCCGCCGCTGGCGACGAGGCTCAGAAATGGAGGCGCGAACGGGGTCGGGCCCAGGAAGCTGGCGGCGATGTGCCCATGCAGATGGTCGACCGCGGCCAGCGGCAGCCGGTAGGAGGCCGCCAGGGCCTTGGCCGTCGCCAGGCCGACCAGCAGCGCGGCGACCAAGCCCGGCCCGCGGGTGACGGCGATCAGCCCCACTTCGGGGAGTTTCGCGTCCGCAGTGCGCAGAGCCTCGTCGACGGCGTCGCCGATCAGCTCCAGGTGCTGGCGTGAGGCGATCTCGGGCACGACGCCGCCGTACCGATCGTGGATTCCCTGTGAGGAGATCACGTTGGCGAGAATCTCGCCCGTCTCGGTGATCACCGCCGCGCACGTGTCGTCGCAGCTGGTCTCGATCGCCAGGATCACCCGGCGGCGCCCGACGTCGACGTCGTGTCGGCCGTGCGCCACATGATCACCGCATCCTCACCAGTGTCGCGGTAGTAGCGCGGACGGGTTCCCGCCGAACGGAACCCGAGCTGCTCGTAGAGCGCGATCGCCGGCACGTTGGAGGTGCGCACCTCCAACGTGAACTGACGGTCGCGACCGGCCCGCTCGAACATCTCCTCCAGCAGCGCCCGGCCGATCCCGCATCGGCGCGACGCCGGGTCGACGGCGACGTTCATCAAATGCCAGACCTGGTCATAGCGCGCACAGATCAGGTAGCCGGCGATCCGCCGCGTATCGGCGGCGACGCCGGCCAGGCATATGCCCGAGGGCTTTGACAGCTCCAGCACGAACATCGCCAATGACCATGGCGTCGGAAACGCGCGCCGCTCGATGGCGATCACCTGAGGGAGATCTGAGTAGCTGAGCGGACGGATCTTGAAGGTCTGGTTCGTCATCGAGTGTCTGCGGCGCGAAGGTTGATCTCGGCGTCGGGAATCCGTAGATACTCGGGTGAAACCTGCTCAGGAGCCACCGCGCGGAGCGCGCTGGCCAGCCGGCAATGGCTGACCGCGGTGACCTTGTGGAGCTCTGAATCGTCCGCTGGGATCCAAATCCCTCGACGCTCGAGAAGCGTCCGGAATTCTACCGCCCCGTCACCGACGGCCAGCCAGCCGGGACCAGGCGCTTGCAGCGCCGCGACCAGCGCACCGGGCGCCACGGCCAGCGGCGCCAGCACGCGCTCGCCGAGCGCCCCGGTGCCCAAGCCAATGCACCAGCCGGCGGCGAATACCTCGCCGCGCCGTGCGTCGAGCACCGCCAGCGCCCGCAGCGGCGCCGCCCGATGCGCAGACGGGCAATCCGCGGGCCGCTGCCCGGCGGGATCCAGAGTGGCGGCGGCCGCGCCGGCGGCCAGCGACTCAAGCGTCGAGATCCCCACCAACGGCAGGCCGTGGGCACGCCCAAGCGCCCGTGCCGTTGCGACTCCAATCCGCAGCCCGGTGAAGGTGCCCGGGCCGACTCCGACGGCGATTCGGTCAAGCTCGGACCAGCTCGTCTGCGCGCGCTCGAGGGTCTCGACGATCAGCGACATCAGCAGCGTCGTGTGGCGCGGCCTGACGCCGGGCGGGGGGTCGTCGCGCCCCTGGGCGGACTTGGCGTCATCGTCGGTGTCCAGGACGGCGACAGTGGTGGCCCGCGTCGCCGTGTCGAAGCCCAGGATCCTCACGCGATGCTCACCCGGCGTCGATCGCCGCCGACGTGCTCGAGCGTGACGCGCGCCACGATCCGGGCGAAGCCGGCGATCGCCTCCTCCCCACCCTGCGGCCATTCGACGAACGCGATCGTATCGGGACCCAGGTAGTCGGCGAGCAGATCCGGGTCCTCGCCAGCCAGGCCCGGCACCCGGTACAGATCGAGGTGGGCCACGGTGACCCTGGCGGCGTAACGCTGCCCGATCGTGAACGTGGGGCTGGTGACCGGACCGGTGACGCCCAGCCTGCGCGCCGCGCCGCGCACGAATGTCGTCTTGCCGGCGCCGAGCTCGCCTGAAACGAGCACCACGTCACCAGCGCTCAGATGCACGGCCAATTCCGCGCCGAGGGCCTCGGTCTGCGCCGCGCTGCCGGACTGGAACTGGCCCCGCACGCGCGACACTGTAGTGGCGCCCGCGGGAGGTACCTCAGGGCTTTCGCTACCGTCATGGGCGTCATGACTCCCCCCGCGACCGATCGGACACCGGGTCGCCTTTCCGCGCTGAGGCAGCGCCTGGCACCAGGACCGGGCGGCCTGTCCGCCTCGCTGACCGAGCTGCGCGGCTCCGAGACGGCCAAAGCAGCCGGGCTGGCCGGCGCGATGATCGCCAACAACGTGATCGCGCTCGGCTCGACGGTCGTGTTCGTGCGGCTGCTCAACGACTACGGCTCGCTGGCGGCGCTGATCAGCTACTTCCTGATCCTGTCGGTGGTCGGCCAGGCGCTCCAGGTGGCGACCGCCCGCGAGAGCGTGCTTGGCCATCTCGGCGTCGGCCGCGGCCTGATCGCGACCGTCAGCCGGTGGACCAAGACGATGCTGGTCTTCACGGTGGCGCTGGCGGTGATCTCGATCCTGCTGCGTGACCCGATCGCCTCGGCAGTCGGCGTAAAGCACGATCAGTGGGCTGCCGCGATCGGGCTTCCCGCGGCTGGGCTGTGGCTCGAGCTGTCGATCCTGCGCGGTGTGCTGCAGGGAGTCGGCGACTACAAGGGCGTCGGGATCAGTTTGATCGGCGAGCAGGCGGCCCGGTTGGTGATGGGCGCGGGGTTGGCCGCGGGCGGACTGGGAGTTACCGGAGCCTACCTGGGCACCCCGCTGTCGTTCATCGCAATGGGCATCTTCTGCGCGGTCCGCCTCCGTAAGCACGTCGAGCGGCTGGCCGAGCCCTCCGCGGGCCTGGCGCCCGCCAGGGCCGCCCTGTCGCTGTGGATGCACGTGCGGCGAGCCTGGGCGCCGATCGCCGGCCTGATCATGATCGCGGTACTGCAGAACATCGACATCATCGCCGCCAAGCATCGTTTCGGCACGAGCCTGGCCAGCTCCTACAGCGCCACCGCCGTCGCCGCCAAGGTCCTGGTCTGGGTGGCCATGGGAGCGGGCTTCTATCTCGTTCCTGAGGTCTCGCGCCGGCGCGCGGCCGGTGAGGACACGCGTCCGGTCCTGTTCCGCGCGCTGGGGATCATCATCGTCTGCGCTGTCCCGGTCCTGCTGATCTTCGCCTTCGAGTCTCACCTGCTGCTCAAGATCGCCTTCGGGGCCAAGAAGACGAAGGCCGCCGACTCGCTGTTCGTTCTCGGGGCCGCGTTCACGGTCCTGTCCGCGACCTACCTGGCGATCCAGTACCTGCTGGCGCTCAAGCGCACCTGGTTCCTGATCGCGATCGGAGTGGTGGCGGTGGCCGAGCCGATCCTCTTGCTGGGCGCGTCTCGCAAGCCGGCCGGCTTCGCCGCCGTGGTGCTCGCCGTGCAGGCGGCCGGCGCGCTGCTGGCCTTCGGGTTCGCCCTGCACCGTCAGAAGCCGCCGCCCCAGGACGCCGATGGCCTCATGGTCAGGGTGCAAACCACTCCTGAGCTCGCCGCCGCCGTCAGCGCCGAAACGGCGTAGCGCCTGCCGACCGCCGCTGACCGGGCTTGAGCGCGGGCTCCGGCGCCTGCGCAGCTAGAACAGTCCGAGCTGCGGCGCCGGATCAGGATCCGCGCCGACGGCGGTCCGGTCACGCCAGGGCGACCCCTGCACCTCACGCTCAAGCTCCCGCGCAGCGGGAGGCTGGAGCGCGTGGGGCGGCTGCCGCGGCGGTGCGGGGCTGCGGGACCCATCCTCGCCACGGTGAGGCAAATCCGGTTGCTCGGGCGCGCCCACTGCCAGCAGCTCCGGGATCCGGGAGAAATCGGATCGCAGCATCTCCAGCGTGGAAGGCGTGTAGAGAGCGGCGGCCGGGTGGTAGAGCGGGTACAGCCGCACGGCCCGCACGCCGATCACGCGCACCTCCTCCTGACCGTGCAGGCGAGAGATTCCGGTCGTGTCGCCGCGCAGCAGCTTGGTGGCGAAGTTACCCAGCGTGCAGATCACCTTTGGCTCGATCAGCTCGACCTGACTGCGCAGGTAGCTCTGACAGGACTCGATCTCGTTGGGATGCGGATCACGGTTGCCCGGCGGGCGGCACTTGAGCGTGTTGGCGATGAACACGTCCTCGCGCCGCAGCCCGATCTCCCCCAGCAGCTTGTCGAGCAGCTTGCCGGCCTGACCGACGAACGGCAGTCCCAGCCGGTCTTCGTTGGCGCCCGGCGCCTCGCCGACGAACATCAGGTCGGCGTCGGCATTCCCGCAGCCGAACACGACCGTCGTGCGGGTCTGGTGCAGAGGGCAGCGGACGCACTCTCGCGCCTCCTCGTACACGGCCTTGAGCCGTCCCCTGCGCTCTGTGGCGCCTGTCACGCTCAGGAATGGTAGTTCGGCGCTCAGACGGGTATTATTGACGACGAGGCCGCGACCCGCGAGGGAGCGGACCTCACGCAAGCCACCCAATACACCACCGACCGGTATCTCTGATGTGGGAACTGGAACGGAATCAACCCTCCACTAACTCTGCGCGCGACTCCGTCGCGTTGAAGCGCGTGACGATTGTCGGCCGCGGTCGGCTGGGCACCGCGCTCGCCACCGGTTTGCGTGAGGCTGGGCTGATTGTCGAAGGACCCCTGGGACGCGACGCCGAGCCGGCGTTCACCGGTCTCCCTCCGCGCGAACCCGCTCACGGCGACCCGGCGGTGGTTCTGCTGTGCGTCCCGGACGGCGAGATCGCTCGAGCGGCCGCCAAGCTCGCCCCCGGCCTGATCGTCGGGCATTGCTCGGGAGCCACCGCTCTGGAGGCGCTCGGCCCGCACGAGCGCTTCTCGCTGCACCCGCTGATGACCGTCACCGCCGCCGGCGCCAGGTTCGCGGGCGCAGGGGCGGCGATCGCCGGGAGTACGCCGCGCGCGCTAAGCATCGCAGCCCAACTCGCCGACGCTGTGGGCATGAACCCGGTGGCGCTCGCCGACGACGACCGGGCCGCCTACCACGCGGCGGCTTCGATCGCCTCTAACTTCCTGATCACCCTGGAGGCGGCCGCCGAGCGGCTCGCCGCCGGCGCCGGGGTGCGAAGGGAGATGCTCGTGCCGCTGGTCCGCGCCACCGTCGAGAACTGGGCAGCGCTCGGCGCGGAGCGCGCCCTGACCGGTCCGATCGCCCGAGGCGATGAGCTGACGGTTCAGCGCCAGCGCGAGGCAGTCGCCCAACGGGCCGGCGATCTGCTGCCGCTGTTCGATGCCCTGGTCCAAGCAACGCGAGCATTGGCGAACCCCGGAAGACCCGCCACCGGATCCGCGGTCTCAGACGCTGCGACCGAGCGCCGGGAGCCCATCGAGGCCACCGTCGCATGAGAACCCTGAGGACAGTCGCCGAAGTGCGCGCCGCGCTGGCCCAGCCGCGCGCTGAGGGGCGCTCGATCGGGCTCGTGCCGACGATGGGCGCCCTGCATGATGGCCATCTGTCGCTGATCCGCCGTGCTCGTCAGGAGTGCGAGCTGGTCGTCGTGTCGCTGTTCGTCAACCCGACGCAGTTCAACGACGACGGCGACCTGCACGCCTATCCATCGGATGAGCGCCGTGACGCGAAGCTGGCCGCCGACGCTGGCGTCGATCATCTGTTCGCGCCGCCCGCAGATGAGATCTACCCCCCAGGGTTCGCCACGCAAGTATCGGTCGGCGTCATCACCGAGACGCTGGAGGGCCGGCATCGCGGTCGCGCCCATTTCGACGGCGTCACGACCGTGGTCACAAAGCTGATGAACATCGTGGCTCCGCAGGTCGCCTACTTCGGCCAGAAGGACGTTCAGCAGGCCGTGGTGATCCGCCGGTTGGTGCGCGATCTGGAGATCCCGGTACGGATCGAGGTGTGCCCGACGGTGCGAGACGGCGACGGCCTGGCTCTCTCGAGCCGCAATGCCCGGCTGTCGGCCGGGGAGCGCCGGCGCGCCACCGCGCTCCATCGCGCGCTCGCGCTGGTCAGGGACGAGGTGTTGGCCGGCGAGCGCGACCCGTCGGCGGCGATCGCCCACGTACGGGGAGAGCTGGTCCGCGCCGAGATCGATCTCGACTACCTGGAGCTTGTCGACGCCGACACGCTGGCGCCGGTGGCACGGATCGACGGGGACGTGCTCGCGGTGATCGCGGCTCGGGTCGGTTCCACGCGCCTGATCGACAACACCCTGATCCACGTGCTCGGCAGCACCGCAACCGAACTCGCGTCCGCCGCCGCGGCGGGAAGCCAATCCGACTGGAGGTCATGACATGCAGCGCACGATGCTGAAGTCGAAGATCCACCGGGCGACCGTTAGCGAGTGCGATCTGCATTACGTCGGCTCGATCACGATCGATCCGGATCTGCTCGACGCAGCCGACATCATGGAATTCGAGCAGGTCGCCGTGGTCGACGTGGACAACGGCGCCCGCTTCGAGACCTACACGATCGCCGGCCAGCGCGGCTCGGGCGAGATGAAGGTCAACGGCGCCGCCGCGCGCCTGGTCCACCGAGGGGACACGATCATCGTGATCTCCTACGGAGTGTATGACCGCGAGGACCTTGAGCATTACGTCCCCCGCGTCGTCCACGTCGACGCCGCCAACGAGATTCGCAACATCGACAGCGAGGTGGCGACCCTGCAAGGGGCGTCAACCACCGCATAGGAGATCTGAACATGTCCGCAACACCTCACACCATCGTTCCGCACAACCTGGCCGCGCCGCTGCCGATGACGCTTCCCCGGCTGGCGGAGAAGAAGCACCTGGGCGAGCCGATCGTGATGGTGACCGCCTATGACTACCCCTCCGCGCAGGTCGCCCAGGAGGCGGGCGTCGATGTCGTCCTGGTCGGCGACTCAGGGGCGATGACGGTGCTCGGCTACCCCTCGACGGTCCCGGTCTCGACCGACGAGATGCTGATGCTCGCCGGCGCCGTGCGCCGCGGGCTGAGCACCCCGTTACTGGTGGGAGACCTCCCGTTCGGCTCCTACGAGGGCTCCGACGAGCAGGCGATCGCGACCGCGCAGCGGTTCATCAAGGAGGCCGGCTGTGACGCGGTCAAGCTCGAGCGAGGTGGCACGTCGGTCGCGCGGGCCAAGGCGATCGTCGACGCCGGCATCCCGGTGATGGGACACGTCGGCCTGACCCCCCAGACCGCCACCGCGCTCGGCGGGTACCGTGCCCAGGGGCGCACGGCACAACGCGCGCTGCAGGTGGCTCACGACGCCGTCGCCCTGGAGCGCGCGGGGTGCTTCTCGATCGTGTTCGAGGCGATCCCCGCGGCGGTCGCCGCCGCGATGATGGAGCGGCTGGAGATCCCGGTGATCGGGATCGGGGCCGGACCGGCGACGGACGGCCAGGTGCTCGTGTTCCACGACCTGCTCGGGATCTACGACGGTCACGCGGCGCGGTTTGCCAAGCGTTACGGCGAGGTCAAGGCCCAGATGGTGGCCGGGGTGGCGGAATACGCCGCCGAGGTGCGTGGCCGGGCGTTTCCTGGGCCGGAGCACAGCTATTCGATCGACGACGACGAGCTGGAGCGGTTTCTGGCCAATCTCGGCTAGCCGCGGAGCGGCGGCGCGCAGGCGCGGCTCGGACCCCGGGCAATAGGATCTATGCGATGGCGCGCTTCGGCCAAGTCTTCGCACCCCGCGACCGGGTCTACTTCGAGCTGTTCGAGGAGGCCGGGCAGAACATCCTGCATGCGGCCGATCTGCTCGATCGGTTGCTGTCGAATTACCCGGACAGTAAGGACCTGGCCCGGGAGATCCTCGACTGCGAGCACGAAGGCGACCGGATCACCCACGACATCATCCATCGTCTCAACCACACCTTTGTCACGCCGATCGACCGCGAGGACATCCTCGCGCTCGCCTCGTCGCTCGACGACATCGTCGATTTCACCGAGGAGGTCGCCGACTACCTCGGCCTATATAAGATCGAGGCGCCGATGGATCAGGCGATCACGCTTGCCCGGGTGCTCAAGCGGGCCGCGGTCCAAATCGCCGAGGCGATCCCGGGTCTGCGCTCGTTCAGCGACATCTCGCGCTACACCGTCGAGATCAACCGGCTGGAAAACGAGGGCGACCGGATCAGCCGGGCAGCGGTCGCATCCCTGTTCGACGGCGGCATCGATCCGATGGTGGTGATCCGCTGGAAGGACCTGTTCGAGCGCCTGGAGGCGGCGATCGACGCCACCGAGCGCGTGGCCAACATCATCGAAGGCATCGTGATCAAGAACTCCTAGGTTCCCTGGACAGTCACCGCGCGGCGGTCGGCGGGGTGACGACCGGACAGCTCGCGCCAGGTCAGCTCGAACTCCTCCACGATCAGGGGATCAAACTGCGAGCCCATGTTGCGGCGCAGCTCGGCGATGGCCTGTTCGGCAGATCTCGCCTTGGCGTAGGGGCGATCGCTGGTGATTTCCTCGAACGTGTCGCAGACCGCCACGATCCGCGCGCCGAGCGGTATCCGCGAGCCCGCCAGGCCGTCCGGATAGCCGCCTCCGTCCCAGCGCTCGTGGCTGGCACGGACCAGCTTGGCCACGGGGGCGAGAGCCGGCGCGGCGGCGAGGATCCGCTCGCCGATCAGCGTGTGCCGGCGGATGAAGGCAAGCTCGGCATCGTCGAGCCGGGTGGGCTTGTTGAGGATGGCGTCGGGGATCGCCGCTTTGCCGATGTCGTGCAGCTCCGCCGCGCGGCGCACCTCATCGAGCTGTTCCGCGTCGAGGCCGAAGCGGCGCCCCAGCGCAACCGCCAGGCGTCCGGTCTCACGCAGGTGGTCATGCAGTCTGGGCTCGCGTTCGTCCAGGAGTTCCAGCAGCACATTGTGGGACTGGGCCAGCGCCGACGCGCGGCCGCCGCCCTTCACCCCGTACATCCGACCATCGGCAATCCCCAGCGCGCGCGTGGCGGTGTCGGCTTCGTCGGGGATCGATACCCTCCCGGCCGCCGCGGAGACCGCAAAGCCGTCCCCGGCCACGGCCAGCGCCGACGCGCAGGCCGCGCACCGATCCTCGAGCTCCTGAGGGGAGCAGCGCAGCAAAGCGCAGAACTCATCGCCTCCGAGCCGGAACACCTCGTCGTGATCGCCAACGGCGGCCGCGAGCCGGCGGCCGAAGTGCGACAGCAAGGTGTCCCCCGCCATGTGGCCGAAGGTGTCGTTGTAGAGCTTGAAGCCGTTGAGGTCGAAGATCACGAGCACGGCAGGCGGGGAGGCGGGGCCGTCGGCGAGCGCCTGCTGAAGCGACTCGTTGAGGCTGCGCCGGTTGCCGATCCCGGTCAGCGCGTCGGTGACCGCATCCCGCCGGGATCGCTCCAACAGCGTCACGTTCTCCCGGAACGTCCCGGTGCCGCGAATGATCACCAGCAGGACGGCGACGGCAGCGCCGACGAAGCCGACCAGAGAGATGTGGGCAACGCCGCCGTAGAACAGCAGGGCGAGGGCGACCAGGCCCGACAGAAAGGGGATCACGACCAGCCGGCGACCCTCCAGCTCGATCCGCCGCCGGCTCGGGGAGGGCTGCCAGGCGGCGAAGCCCACACACAGCGCCGAGGCCACCCACAGCGAGTCGAGGATGCCGCCGACCTGATAGCCGCCCCGCGCACTCTCGTACAGATAGGCGGTATCGGCGATCGCGGTCAGCGCCAGGCCGCCCCCCAGCGCCAGCCACTGCCGGCCCGGCCGCCAGCCGCTGAGCGCAAACACGCCGATCACGATCACCAGCAGCAGCAGGTCACCCACCGGATAGGCGAGGTTGGTCGCGACCGCGGCCACGCCGCCGCTGGTGGCACCGCTGAGGATCGGCTCAAACGCGATCGCCGCGATCACCGAGACCGCAGTGGCGGCCGCGATCCCCCCGTCGAGCCACACGGTGGGGCTGAACCGGTGCAGCCGGCTGCGCACCAGCAGCACCAGACCGACGTACATGGCCGGGTAGTAGAGCAGATAGAAGACGTCGGCCAGCGAGGGGATCGGCGGGGTGCCGGAGCTGCCGAAGGCCAGCGAGTAGTAGATCTCGCCCATCGCGTCGGTGATCAGTCCGGCGCCGAAGACCAGCCACGCCAGCCTGTCGGCTTTGATCAGTAGCCCGCGCAGCACGAGGGAGATCCCGCAGCCGAGCACGACGCCGTCGTAGACCCACTGCTCGACGAATGTGTCCAGCGCGTGGCTACCGAGACCTAGCTGGCCGTGGGCGATGTGGAGCGCAAGCGCCAGTACACCGATCACCGCTGCGAGACGCCGGACCCGCTGATACGGATGGGCCGATTCCATCACATCGGTTATCGGCCGGATCAACCGTTTCCATGACCAACTTACCGGGTATTGGACTGTTGTCGTGCGCCAGCGAGAGTGGCTATCGGCTCGGCGCCCCGTAGCTAAGCACTAGTTTTCGGATTCTTGGGGCGAATATGAAGAAAGGGACTACGACCATGAAGGCAACGGTTCGACGTATCCTGGCCGGCCTGACCGTCGGAGTGGTGGTGGTCGTCATGGCGCCCGCCGCATCGGCGGCGATCACGCCGACGCTGACTCTTGATCAGAGCGCCGGGACGAGCGCGGCGTCGACGGCCGACCTGGGGATGGACCTCAAATTCGCCCCGAGCGGAACCGACTCGCCGAAGGATCTGACCTTGAGTCTGCCCGCGGGCCTGCTCGCCAACGCCTCGATCGACGGCGGCAAATGTCTGGCCAGCGCCGCACCGGTCGCCGCCTGCCAGGTCGGGACCGGGACCGTGACCGCCACGCCGATCGTGCTCGGCATACCGACCGCGCCGATTTCGATCGCGGTCACGTTTGACCTCGTCGCGCCGCCGGCTGGCGGCGATCTCGCCGGGCTGGCGATCGAGGCCAGCGGGTCCGCGCTGGGGGCTCCCGGCGCAATTACCGTCCGCCCGTCCAGCGACCCGGCCGGGGTCGGACTGAACATAGCCTTCACCAATCTTCCCAACACGTACTCGGGCCTTTCCATTGCCGTGGACGAGCTCAAGAACACGTTCAGCGGCCTGAGACTGCCGGCCAGCTGCCCGGCGACCCCGGCCAACGTCATGGTGACCGCCGACTCTTACTCGGCCCCGACGACTCAGAAGACTGCGAGCGCACCATTGCAGGTCACCAACTGCGCAAAGCTGTCCTACCAGCCGGCGTTCACGGTCACCGCCGCCAAGGACGCCTCCGACAGCGGTGTCCAGATCACGAGCGACATCACGCAACCGTCCACGGGCGCGCAGGCGACCAGCCGGACGGTGGCGCTGACGCTCCCCTCCGCCGTGCTGTCGCCGAACGCCGCGGCGGTGCTCACGGGCGGCATCCTGTGCTCAAACCCGTCGTCGGGCACCTGCAAGACGATCGGAACAGCGAGTTCGACCTCACCGCTTTATCCCAAGACGCTCAATGGCAAGGCCTACCTGACCGGATCGCTGACCGCGCCCGCCATCGCACTCGTGTTCCCGGCGCCGTTCGCGCTGACGCTCAACGGAAGCGTCGATCTGGCCACCAACACCACCACGTTCAGCAATGTCCCCGACATTCCGCTGACCGATCTAAAGGTGTCCCTGGCCGGCGGTCCGAACGCCGTGTTTGAGAGCTCTTGCAAGACACCGTCGGGCACAGCCACCAGCACCCTCACGTCACAGAGCGGTGCCCGAGCCGTCGTGTCCTCGAACTTCACCGTGTCCCAGTGCACCACGTCCGGTGGTGGGGGCGGCGGCACCGGCGGGGGTGGCTCCACGGGTGGGGGCGGGTCAACCGGTGGCGGTGGCAAATCCCCGGGCTCGGGGAGCTCCCACCTCAAGCGCCGGGCTTACATCGGCTCAGCCTCGATCTCAGGCCTCGTGCGCGGCGTGCCGGCGCTGAGCTTCAAGCTCGTGGCCGGCAAGAACGCCGCCAGGCTGAGCACGTTCACGATCAAGCTGCCACGGGGCCTGAGCTTCGTTGAGCGCCGGGTGCAAAAGCGGCTGCGGGTCACCGGCGTGTCCCTCAAGGGCGCCAGGCTCAAGTCGCTCTCGCTCCGCCACGGCCACCTGGTCATAACGCTGCGCCGGGCGGTGACCAGCCTGACCGTGAAGATCGGCGGCCGAGCGCTGAAGGAGAGCACCGCACTGAAGTTCAAGGCCGCGCGCCGCCGGATCAAGAGCCTGAAGCTGACGGTTGTGATCAGGGACTCCGCGCGCGTGAGCACCACGGTGACAACCCAGATCAAGAAGCTGCATCTGTAGCCGCCGGCTCTGACCCGGCACGCTCCGCGTCGGGCGGCGCCCGCCCGCCGGGCGCCGCGTTCAGGCGTACTGGATCGCCTTGAGCACCCGCGCCGGGGCTCCGGCGGCGATCGTGAGTGGCGGTAGGTCGGTGGTGACCACGGAGTTGGCCCCGATCACGCAGCGCTCGCCGATGGTCACACCACTGGTGATCACGACGTTGGCGCCGCACCACACGTTGTCGCCCACGCGGGTGGGGCCCTTGCTCGTGAAGCCCTGCCACGGCACGGGCTTGATCGGATCATCGAAGCGGTGAGCGCTGTCGGTGATGAAGCAGCCGTTGGCGAACATGCAGTGGTCGCCGATCTCGACCAGTGTCATCGAGGCGACCATTACGCCGATGTTCAGGAACGTGCCCGCGCCGATCCGGACCCGCGCGGCGCCCGGAGCCGTGATCCATACGTGCGGCTCAAACAGGGTGTGCGCACCGACCTCGAGCCGGCCCTCGCTCAGCGCCTCCAGCAGATTCCCGTGCACCGGCCAGCGTGCGAACGCCCCCCGGCGCGCCAGCTCCCAATGGATCCGGGCCCGATTCCACGGGAGTGAGTTGCGCTCATACCAGCGCCACTTCTGCGCCCACAGCTTCAGCTGCGCGGCACTCGTCGAGGGGGGTTCGGTCAGGATGTCACGACGCGGAACACGGGCCCGGTCGCTGGTAGTGGTCGGCCATCGCAGGATTGTCTCACTCGCGGTGCGCGGTGCGCGGTGCGCGGTGTGCGTGTGCGGCGTGCGGTCGGCGAACCGGCGCAGGTGTGAAGCACTCGTCAGCGGGCGGCGGTAGTGGCGCGACGCCGGCGCGGCTTGGATCCGTTCGCGGTCTGCTTGGTCGCGGGCTCAGATCCGTTGGAGGCCGACTTCGTGGGCGGCTTGGTGGTCCGCTTGGCCCGTATCGGGAGGACCTCGGACAGGAAGCTGCCGGTGTGCGAGTCAGGCGTCTGCGCGACCTGCTCCGGGGTGCCGGTGGCGATCAGCTGTCCCCCTTCGTCGCCGCCCTCAGGGCCGAGGTCGATCAACTGGTCCGCGACCTTGATCACATCCAGGTTGTGCTCGATCACGACGACCGAATTGCCGGCGTCCACCAAACGCTGCAGCACCTCCAGCAGGCGCTGGATGTCGGCGAAGTGAAGGCCAGTCGTCGGCTCGTCGAGGATGTACATGGTCCGCCCGGTGGCGACCTTGCTCAGCTCGGCCGCGAGCTTGACCCGCTGTGCCTCGCCGCCCGAAAGCGTCGTGGCGGGCTGTCCGAGCCGCATGTAGCCGAGCCCGACGTCGGCGAGCGCGCGGATCCGGCGATTGATCTTGGGAATGTGCTCAAAGAACTCCAGCGCCTCCTCGATCGGCATCTCCAGCACGTCAGCGATCGTCTTGCCCTTGAAGCGCACCTCGAGCGTTTCTCGGTTGTAGCGTTTGCCGTGGCACTGCTCGCAGGGAACGTAGACGTCCGGGAGGAAGTGCATCTCGATCTTGATCTGGCCGTCGCCCCGGCACACTTCGCAGCGCCCACCCTTGACATTGAACGAGAACCGGCCGGGCTTGTAGCCGCGCGCGCGGGCTTCCTGGGTCTTTGAGAACAGCTCACGAATCTGATCGAACAGGCCGATGTAGGTAGCCGGGTTGGAGCGCGGCGTGCGCCCGATCGGGGACTGGTCGACGGAGATGATCTTGTCGAGCTGCTCGAGCCCGGTGATCCGCTTGTGCGCTCCAGCGCGCTGGCGGGTCCGATGCAGGTGGTTGGCGACCGCTTTGAGCAGCACCTCGTTGACCAACGTCGACTTGCCCGAGCCCGACACCCCGGTGACACAGCAGAACACGCCGAGTGGAACCCTGACGTCGATTCCGCGCAGGTTGTGCTGCGACGCCCCGTCGATCCCGATGTGTCCGGCCGGCTTGCGTCGCCGCTGCGGGGTCTGGATCACGCGAGTGCCGGCCAGGAACTGGCCGGTGAGCGAGTCGGTGACCTTGGCGACCTCGGCCGCCGTGCCCTGCGCGACAACATGTCCGCCGTGCTCGCCGGCGCCCGGCCCCATGTCGACGAGATGGTCGGCGGCGCGCATCGTCCCTTCATCGTGCTCGACCACGAGCACCGTGTTGCCGAGGTCGCGCAGGCGCTGCAGCGTGCCGATCAGCTTCGCGTTATCACGCTGGTGCAGGCCGATCGAGGGCTCGTCGAGGATGTAGAGCACGCCGACCAGCGAGGATCCGATCTGGGTGGCCAGACGGATCCGCTGTGCCTCGCCGCCCGACAGCGTCGCGGCCGCCCGCTCCATCGACAGGTAGCCGACGCCGACGTTGTCCAGGAACTGGAGGCGCTCCTCGATCTCACGCAGTACCAGGCGCGCGATCCGCCGATCGTGCTCGGACAGGTCAAGCCCGCGCACCCACTCCAGCGCCCGCCGCGCGGGCAGTGCGGTGAACTCGTGGATCGGCGTCTCGGCCACGAGCACCGAGCGAGACTCCGGCCGCAGCCGCGCCCCCCGGCACTCCGGGCACGGTCGCAGGGTCATGTACTCCTCGATCTTCTCCCGGGAGAAGTCCGAATCGGTCTCACGGTAGCGGCGCTCGAGATTTGGGATGATCCCCTCAAACCGCGTCGCATAGGACCGCTTGCGCCCAAAGCGGTTGCGGTAGGAGATCTGGAGGCGCTCGCCCTCGGTCCCGTGCAGGAAGAAGTCGCGCGATTCGGCCGGCAGATCGCGCCACGGGGTCTCCAAGTCCACGTCGTAGCGTTCAGCGATCGCCTGCGTGAGCTGGTCGTAGTAGTCCGAGGCGCTGACCGCCCACGGCGCGATCGCCCCCTCTCCGATCGACAGTGTCGGATCGGGCACGACGAGCTCGGGATCGATCTCCATCTGGGACCCGAGCCCGGTGCAGCGCGGGCACGCGCCGTGGGGCGAGTTGAACGAGAAGATCCGCGGCTCGAGCTCGGCCAGGCTCGGTCCGTGCACGGGGCAGGCGAAACGTTCGGAGAAGGTCAGGGTCCGCTTCTCGTCGACCAGTTCGATCTCGACCAGCCCGTCGGCCAGCGCCACCGCCGTCTCGATCGAGTCGGCCAGCCGCTTGCGCAGCTCGTCCTTCATCACCAGGCGGTCGACGACCACCGCGATGTCGTGCTTGAACTTCTTGTCGAGCACGATCTCCTCGTCGAGGCGGCGCAGCTCTCCGTCCACCTTGACCCGCCCGAAGCCCTCCCCGCGCAACTCCTCCAGCTGCTTGCCGTATTCGCCCTTGCGTCCGCGGACGATCGGCGCCAGCACCATGAACCGCGTCTCGGCGGGCAGCTCCATCACCTGGTCGATGATCTGCTCGGCCGACTGACCGGTGATCGGGCGCCCGCAGACATGACAGTGGGGGTGACCGATCCGAGACCACAGCAGGCGCAGGTAGTCGTAGATCTCGGTGACCGTCCCGACCGTCGAGCGGGGATTGCGAGAGGTCGTCTTCTGGTCAATGGAGATCGCCGGCGACAGGCCCTCGATCGAGTCCACGTCGGGCTTGTCCATCTGGCCCAGGAACTGACGCGCGTACGCCGACAGCGATTCGACGTAGCGTCGCTGCCCCTCGGCGTAGATCGTGTCGAAGGCCAGCGAGGACTTGCCCGAGCCCGATAGTCCGGTGATCACGGTCAGCGAACCGCGGGGGATCGAGACCGTCACGTCCTTGAGATTGTGCTCCCGGGCGCCCGAGACGACGAGTTGATCCATCGCATCGAGTCTAGTGCAGCGAACAGACGTTCCCGTACACCAGAGAGCCTGCGTGGCTTAGAGTTTGTCGCAATGAGCGATGAGAGCTCCAGGTCCGGGTCTGAGTCGGCGCGCAGTGGCGTCCGCGCCTCCGACGCGGACCGCGAGCAGCTGATCTCCGAGCTCAACGAGCACACCGTCGCCGGGCGGCTCACTACCGAGGAGTTCGAGCAGCGGCTGCAGGCCGTCTACGCCGCGCGCACCACCGCCGAGCTTGACTCGCTTCGCCGCGATCTACCTCAGACCAGCACCCAGCTCGCGCTCAGCCACGCCCAGCGCCGCTCACATCTGACGCGCCGGATGGTTCAGGAGACCGGCGGCTCGCTGTCGGCGTTCGTGATCTGCACCGGGATCTGGCTGGCATCGGGCGCCAATGGGAGCTTCTGGCCCATCTGGGTGCTGATCGCCGTGCTGGCCAGCCTGGCGCGCAACGGCTGGGCGCTGTTCGGCCCGGCTCCCGACCTGGACGCTGTCGAGCAGCAGCTCGACAGGCGTCGCCAGCGGCGCCTAGCCCACGATCAGCGCAGGAAGCGCGGGCGGTTGGACCGCTGAGCGGGGTAGAACCATCCAGCGTTTCCCCCGGGAGAATCGTCAGATTCTCCAAGGGTAAAAGCCCCCCAGGGCTTTTACCCTTCGACGCTGGCGTAGACCTCGTCGAGCAGGCCGTGGGCGTCCTCGAGCTGGAAGTTCTCAGCCAGGTAGCGCTCGGTTTCGTCACGCGGAGTCCCGTTGAGCGCCATGTTGAGCGCGATCAGTCGCGCACCCTCGGTGTCATCTCCTGTGTCGGAAGCGACGGACGCGGATTCGGTATGTGCCGCGCCGTTGCCGAGATCGTCCGCGCCGGCCTCGGGCACCTCCGCCGGCTCGGGCACCTCCGGCAGTTCCGGCTCAAAGCGCTCGCGGGGCGAAACCGCGCCCTGTACGTCGCTGAGATTGCCCTCCAGCAGTTGCAGATCGGCGTTGAGGCGGTTGGAGCCCGTGCGCAGCGACTCGATCAGCGCGCTCAGCTCGCTCTCCATCGCGTCCAGGCGCTCGAGCATCGTCGAGGTCGACTGCGACACCTTGCCGACATAATCGCGCGCCTGCTCGGTGGCCTGCTCACGCGTCGTCTGCGCCTCGCTGGTGGCCTCGTCGCGGATTTCGCGCGCCTCATCCTCGGCCTGGCGCTGGATGTCAGCGGCGCTCGTCTCGGCAGCCTCGACGATCGCGCGAACCTGGTCACTGGCCGACGACGCCAGCGTCTCGGTCTTGCGACGGGCTGAGCGCTTGAACTCGTCGAGCTCATCGGCCAGCGTCTTCAGGTGGGCGTCGACGGCGTCCGGGTCATAGCCCCGGCGACCGACCGGAAAGTCCTTCTTTTCGATGCTCTGCCTATCCAGCGACACGCGACGAACCTCCGGTATTGGAGAAGCGGAAAAAGCAGGGCCAGCGTAGCGGAACGCGCCCGAGCGTCATCCGGCGGCAACCGCCTGGCCAAGTTCGCGCCTGAGGTCCCGGATCTCATCGCGGAGCTTGGCGGCGTATTCGAAGCGCAGGTCCTCGGCTGCGGCGAGCATCTCCTCCTCAAGCTCGACGATCGTGCGCTCGAGCTCGGCCGGTGGCACGCTCCCCGCTGCGCGCTGGCGCCGGCGGCGTGAGCGCGGGACCTTGGAGTCGGACTGCAGGAACTCGGCGATGTCGGAAATGCCCTTGACAATCGTCTCCGGAGTGATCCCGTGCTCCTCGTTGTAGGCGCGCTGGATCGTGCGGCGGCGGTCCGTCTCATCGATCGCGGCGCGCATCGCTGCCGTCTGCTTGTCGGCGTACATCAGCACTGTGCCCCCGATGTTGCGCGCAGCGCGGCCGATCGTCTGAATCAATGAGGTCTCTCCGCGCAGGAAGCCCTCCTTGTCGGCGTCGAGGATCGCGACCAGCGACACCTCGGGGAGATCGAGCCCCTCGCGCAGCAGATTGACCCCGACCAGCACGTCGTACTCACCCAGGCGCAGCTCCCGGATGATCTGGATGCGCTCCAGCGTGTCGATCTCGGAGTGCAGGTAGCGCACGCGGAAGCCCATCTCCAGCAGGTAGTCGGTCAGGTCCTCGGACATCTTCTTGGTCAGGGTCGTTACCAGCGTGCGCTCGTCGCGCTCAACGCGCAAACGAACCTCGTTCATCAGATTGTCGATCTGGTTGCGCGTCTCGCGCACGTCGATCTCCGGATCGATGATCCCGGTGGGCCGCACGATCTGCTCCACGATCCTGGGCGAATGGCTGCGCTCGTACTCGCCCGGGGTGGCGGAGACAAACACGAGCTGGGGCGTGATCGAGAGGAACTCCTGAAAGGTCTGGGGCCGGTTATCCAGCGCGCTGGGCAGCCTGAAGCCGTAATCGACCAGGGTCTGCTTGCGTGATCTGTCCCCTTGAAACATCCCCCCGATCTGGGGCACGGTCTGATGGGACTCGTCGATCAGGCACACGAAGTCGTCAGGGAAGTAGTCCAGCAGGCAGTAGGGCCGGTCGCCCGGCTTGCGGCCGTCGAGGATCCGCGAATAGTTCTCGATCCCCGAGCAGAAGCCGACCTCTCGCAACATCTCCATGTCGTACTGGGTGCGCTGGCGCAGACGGTGGGACTCCAGCAGCTTGCCCTCGGCCTCCAGTTCGGTGCAGCGCTGGTTGAGCTCGCGGCCGATCTCGGCCACCGCGTCCTCGATCATCCCCTCGCGCACGTTGTAGTGCGACGCCGGCCAGATCCCGACGTGCTCCAGATCATCCTCGATCAGCTCTCCGGTGAGCGGGTCGAAATTCTGCAGGTGCTCGACCTCGTCACCGAACAGCACGATCCGGAACGCAGTCTCCGCGTAGGCCGGGAAGATCTCCAGCGTCTCTCCGCGGACTCGGAAGGTCCCCCGTGACAGCGCGGTGTCGTTGCGGGTGTACTGGATCGACACCAGCTTGCGCAACAGCGCGTCGCGATCGATGAACTGACCCTTGCTCAATGTCTGGAGGTTCTCGTCATAGACCTCGGGCGAGCCGAGGCCGAAGATGCACGACACGCTGGCCACGATCAGCACGTCGCGGCGCGCAAACAGGCTCGCCGTGGCAGCGTGGCGCAGGCGGTCGATCTCCTGGTTGATCGCCGAGTCCTTCTCGATGTAGAGATCCTTGCTCGGGACGTAGGCCTCGGGCTGGTAGTAGTCGTAGTAGGAGACGAAGTACTCCACCGAGTTGCGCGGGAAGTAGGTGCGGAACTCGTTGCACAACTGGGCCGCGAGGGTCTTGTTGTGGGCGATCACCAGCGCCGGCTTCTGGACCGCCTCGACCGTGGCGGCCATCGTCATCGTCTTGCCCGTTCCGGTGGCGCCGAGCAGCGTCATGTACCGCTCGCCGGCCCGGATCCCCTGGGCCAGCGACTCGATCGCGGCGGGCTGGTCGGCGGTGGGCCTGAAGGCTGAATCGAGCTCGAACTTGGGCATCGCGTAGCTCTGAGGCTAGTACCTACCGGTAGCCGAGCTGGGAGGCGTACGTGCTGCGGTACGCCGTCCGCGCGGCAAGCACCCGCACGACGTAGGCCCGCGTCTCAGGGAACGGGATGTCGGTGATCCGCAGCGGCCGGCCGCGGGCCCGGGCCGCGGCCACCCAGCGGTCGACGTTGGCCTCACCGCCGTTGTAGGCGGCAAGCGCGAGCGTCGTGTTACCGCGGTAGACGTCGAGCAGGTAGCGCAGGTAGTAGCTGCCGTATGCGATGTTGACCCTAGGCGTCGCCAGGTCCGCAGTGGTGAACGTCTTGGCCCCGGAGCGATGGGCGAGGTACTCGGCTGTCTGGGGCAGGATCTGCATCAGCCCCTCGGCGCCAGCCGACGACGTGCTCGGATCGAACTTGGTCTCGGCGTAGATGACCGCCGCGATCAGCGCGGGATCCAGGTGCTTGTCGGCCGCCTGCTGGCGGATCACGTCCTGGTAGCGCAGGGGCAGACCGAGATCGTTGACCGCCTTGCGCGCAAGCGGCAGCGCCACCACCACGGCGGCCACCAGCAATCCGGCTCCAACGATCGCCAGCAGCGATCGGCGGCGACGATCGGCCGCTCGTCGCCGGCGCGGCGGGGAGCGCCGCGCAGCGTGGCGGCGAGCCTGTGTTGTCGCCATGGGCGGACTCATCACGACAGCATGTCAAGGATCGCCGACAGCTTGGACTCCAGCTGTGCGACCGTCCCGTCGTTGAACACCACGTAGGTCGCGCGGCGGGCCTTCTCCGCCTGGCTGAGCTGCCGTGCCGTGCGCTCGATCAGCGCCTGGTGCTCGCGCTCGTTGGCACGCTGCTGGCGCAGCTGCTCATCGGTGACCACCGCGATCGTCGCGTCGAATGCCGCTTCCATCCCGGCCTCGAACAGCAACGGCACCTCCACCACCGCCGCTCGCGGCGGCGGTGAGCGATCCTCCAGCTGCCGGCGCCAGGTGGCGATCCAGGCGTCGACGCGTGGCCAGAGCATCTCCTCCAGCCAGGCGCGGTCCTGTGGGGTGGCAAACGCGCGCTGGGCCACGGCCGGGCGATCGATCTCGCCGGATCGCAGCACGTCCGGTCCGTACCGCTCCACAACCAGGTCACGGACCTCGTCGGTCTCGTAGAGCTCGTGCACCACCGCATCGGAGGACAGGGTGGCCGCGCCGAGCCGCTCCAGCGCCGCCAGCGCAGTCGACTTACCGGCGCCGAGCCCCCCCGTGAGCCCGATGAAACCGATCAATGTAATCGCCTGGCGGCGATTACATTGCGGAATCGGCCGAATCGGCTGGCGCCGATGCCGCAGCCTGAGTCGTGGCCGACGCAGGCTCCGATCCGGACTCTTCGCCAGCCGGCTCAGCCCGGTCCGACCAATCCCCCTCGGTAACGTCCACAGCCGCCGCCTCAGGCTCGGCCACCACCTCGGGCTCGGCCACCGCCTCGGGCTCGGCCACCGCCTCGGGCTCGGCCACCACCTCAGGCTCGGCTGCGGGGACCGCCGAGGCCTCGGCCTCAGCTACCCCCCCGGAATCGGCGCCAGCCGATTCCGCAACCGAATTGCCGCCAGGCAATTCGGCAAACACGTCCTCGGACAGGCCAAGCTCAGGCATGTCGTCGAGATCCCCGGCGTCGGACTCGGTCGGGGGTTCGATCGGCCGGACCGGCAGGACCTGGCCCTCGACGCGCTTGATCGACAGCGACAGACGCCGGCGCTCAGAATCGATCTCCAGGATCTTGACGCGCACCGGATCGCCGGGCTGGATGATCTCGCGCGGGTTCTCGACGTGATGCTGAGCGAGCTCCGAGATATGGACCAGGCCTTCCACGCCGTCGAGAATCTCGACGAACGCGCCGAAGGTGACCACCTTGGTCACGTTGCCCTCGAGCTCGTCGCCGATGTTGTAGGTGTCCACGACCCGCTGCCACGGATCCTCCTGGGTCTGCTTGAGACCCAGCGAGATGCGCTGGCGCTGGCGGTCGATGTCAAGCACCTTGACGCTGACCGTGTCGCCGATCGCCAGGATCTCCGACGGATGGTTGACGTGCGACCAGGAGAGCTCGGAGATGTGGATCAGGCCGTCGATCCCGTCGAGGTCGACGAAAGCGCCGAAGTCGACGATGTTGGAGATCATGCCCTCGACGACCTGGCCGGGCTGGAGCCGATCCAGGATCCGCTCGCGATCCTCCTTGCGCTGCTCCTCGAGGACAGCGCGGCGCGACAGGACGACGTTGTTGCGCGACCGGTTGAGCTCGATCACCTTGCATTCGATCGCCGTGCCCATGTACTCGTCAAGATTGGGGACGCGGCGTATGTCGACCAGCGATGCGGGCAGGAAGCCGCGCACGCCGAGGTCGATGATCAGGCCGCCCTTGACCACCTCGATCACGGCGCCCTCGACGGGCTCGCCGGATTCCGCAGCGGCTTCGATCCGCCGCCAGGCCTTCTCGAAGCGGGCGCGCTTCTTGGACAGGATCAGGCGACCGTCCTGATCCTCCTTGGTGAGGACCAGCGCGTCGACCTCTTCGCCGAGCTGGACCTCTTCGCTGGGATCCACGGATTTGCGGATCGACAGCTCGCTGGCGGGGATGACCCCTTCGGACTTGTATCCGATGTCGACCAGCACCTCGTCGTTGTCGATGCGAACGACGTGACCGGTGACGACATCGCCCTCCGCGAAGGGGTGCATAGTGGCGTCGTAGTTGGGGACGATGCGACCATCGATCTCGAGCAGCAGGCCGTCGGATCCTTCGACGATCTTGGCGTTGGACTGATCGGTGTCGGGCGTCAGGGTTGAAGTTAAGGACATTGGTATGCGCAGGATAGCCGCACTTTGTCTGATGGTGCTGCACGCGCGCTCCCACCGGCGGTCCACCGCTCGTCCGTATCATCACGCGCTGATGCCACAGCGAGCAACCAAGCGCGGCCAGGCGCGAACCCCGCTGCAGCGAGATTGCGACGTGTTGATCTGCGGGGCGAGCTTCGCCGGTCTGGCCGTCGCCCGGGAACTGGCGGGCAGCGGCGCCGACGTGCTGGTGATCGACCGTTACGAGATCGGCGAGCGCCAGACCTCGGCCTGCGGTATCCCCACCGCCTGGCTGACCGCCCTCGGGCTCCAGGAGTCGATGCAGCAGACGTTCGGCGAGCTGGTGATCCACAGTCCGCACGCGACCGTCCGTCTCGATCTTCCGTGGACGTTCTCGACCTTCGACTACCGGGCCCTATGCGGCCTGCTGGCCGAGCCGGCCGAGTTCGAATTCGAGACCGCGAAGGTGGATCGTCGCCAGGGTGACGTGGTGCACACCGACCGCGGCGAGATCCGCGCGCCCCTGATCGTCGACGCCCTCGGCTGGCGCCGGGTGCTCGGTCCCGGCGACAACGTCCAGCCGCCCGACGCGCTGCTCTCACGCGGGCTGGAGGTGCACCCGTTGGGCTCTGGGACTGATCTCGAGATCTGGATCGACCGCTCCTACGTGCCGGCGGGTTACGGCTGGAGCTTTCCCGCCGGTGACGAGCTGCGGATCGGGGTCGGCTCGTTCGATCCGCGGTTTCACGTGCGCGAGCCGACCGTCAGGCTCGCGCGCGACCTCGGCGCCGACACGGTGCGATACCAGGGCAACTGGATTCCCCATGCCCTACGCGCGGCCACCGAGGACGCCACGTTCTTCACCGGCGACTCGGCAGGCCATTGCCTGCCGCTGACCGCCGAGGGAATTCGCACCGCGCTGCATTTCGGACTCGCCTGCGGTCAGGAGCTGCGACGGGTGATCGAGGGCGAGCAGACCCGCGAGCAGGCGCTGGCCCGCTATCACCAGTTCTCGGCCGGGCACGCAATGGCCTTCCGGTGGCTGCTGCGCATGCAGCGGCTGATCCCCCGCGTGGCGCCACGTGCGCTCGGGCCGGGATTGCGGGCGGTGTCTGCCAAGCGATTCGTCGACTGGTCGTTCGGGCACTACCTGGCGATCGCGCCGCCTCCGCCAATCCACCATCGCAGCCCCCGACTTGCGACCGCGATCGCCGGCTGAGACGCGTAGGGTCCGTCGGCCTGCGCCGAGGGTCCGTCGGCCTGCGCCGCGGACCGCGGTCGCGGCGCTGGCGACGGTCGCCGTGATGGCGGTCGCGCTGGCCGCTTGCGGCTCGGCTTCGACCACGAGCGCGACCAACGCCGGCGGCGGGCGCGCTGCCTTCGTCGCCGCGGCCAATCGGATCTGTAGGCAGGAGAGCCGGGAGCTGGCCCGGGATCCGATCAAGTCCACCGCCGAGATCCTCAGCAACGGGCCCAAGCAGATCGCCACCGAGCAGGCGGCCGTGGCGCACCTCACCGCGCTCAAGCCGCCCACCGGACTGCGCACGGACTGGCACGCGCTCCTGACCGGCTTTGGCCAGGCCACGGCCGACTACCGCCGACTGGTGGCCGACGTTCGCTCTCACCATTACCGCGCCGCTCAGACGACGTCCACTGCCGGGCACACCGCGGTCCTGCGCGCCCACGCGGCGGCCGCCAGGAACGGGATCAGCGACTGCAGCAAGGTTTAGTGTCGGGACACCAGGCACACGTAGGGACACCAACAAAAGGAGGAGTTAGGGACGATGTGGCAACAGCGGACGATTTCGCCGCGCCGGGCTCGTGCGGCGCTCACCGCGGTGGGGCTGGCCTGCGGCACCTGGCTGGTGGCGGGGGTCGATCAGGCCGGCGCCGTCCCGGTGCACGTCGCCGGGACGACGGTTCACGTGATCGAGCACGCCATCACCGACACGGAGATTCCGGCAGGCGGCGGGAAGGATGTGAAGGGCAATATCTTGACCTTCAACAACCCCGTCTACAACGTCGCCAACAACAAGCAGGTCGGCCACGACGAGGGCTTCTGCACCCGGATCGCCCCGAAGCAGGGAATCTGGGAGTGCCTCTGGACGACGTTCGTGAAAGGCGGGCAGATCACCGTCCAGGGCCCGTACTACGACACGCGCAACAGCACCCTGTCGATCACCGGAGGGACCGGTGCCTACCGCAACGCCCGCGGCCAGATGAAGCTCCTCTCGCGCAACGGCGGCAAGGAGTACGACTTCATCTTCCAACTCGGCTAAGCCGGTTGAGTTGAGCGAGCGTCCGGGGCGGGAGCGACGGGGCTCCCGCCCCCGGGCCGCCCTTCAGGCAGGCGTTCGCGCCCCGGGCCGCCCTTCAGGCAGGCGTTCGCGCCCCGGGCCGCGTCGGGGCGGCCTCATCCCGGCGTGACCAGCAGTTCACTGGCGTAGTAGGCCCAGTTGCCCCACGAATCGACCGTTCGCAGCACCACCCGGTAGAGCCCGGCTCGCCCGAACGTGTGTGAGCCGAGGCGGCGGTGACCCGAGCCGCCGTCGCCGAAATACCAATGGTAGGCGACGATCGCGCCGTCGCCGGCGTGCGCCGAGGCCGAAAACCAGACCCGCCGGTGGGCGGGGGCGCGCGCGGGCGCCATGAAAAAGGCCTGATCGCCTAGTGCCCGCTGCTGGCAGGAATGGTCGTGGTTGCTCCACTCCTCCTGCATGTAGTAGTGGCCGCCGTGGATGACCTCGTTGTACGCGCGGGCTCCGGTGCCGCCCAGGTCGGGCCCGAACTGCGACGCGCGGAGATCACCATCTTCGTCGCCCTCGGCATCGATCCAGGCGTCGCCCTCGGGATCGGTGATCGTCTCGCTGTGCTCGTGGCTGAGCGAGGAGATCGCCGGATCTGCGGTACTGCCGTTGGGCCGGGGATTTTGCTGGAGGTGGTCGCCTCCGACCAACCGTGTGACCTCGTTCTCCAGCTGCTCATCGGTCAGGCACACGCTCCAGCGTGGTCCGGTCCGTGGCTCCGTGCAGCGGCTGGCCGGCAGCCGGTCGTTGTCGATCATCGCGCCGGCGTAGCTTGAGGCGTAGGCAGCCGGGCCCCCGGGATCTCGGTACCGGCCCGTGAGTCCATAGACCGAGCTGGACTTGTGGCTGTCGGCGGCTACTGCGGCCAGGAATTCCTCGATCAGCGACTCGTAGCCTGGGTCGAAGGCCAGACCGGAGCCGGCCGGCGCCCAGAAGATCAGATGCGTACGGTTGGAGTGCAGCACCGGTCCGCCGCCGTAGGGCAGATCGGCGGTCCGGGCCAGCGGTCCGAGGTGGACGCTAGCGCCGGTCGGCAGATCCGGCACCACGCCGCCCATCGGCTCTGCTTCAGCGATCCGCTCTGCAACGGAGATCGGCTTTGCGCCGGCGCCCGCGGCGCGAACGAGCGGCGCCAGCATCGTCAAGGACGCCATCAGCCCAAGTACTCCCCTGCTGACGGCGGGAAGCACCAGCAGCGGCCCCCGGATCACTTGGCCGCGAGCCAGTCCGATCCGATCCCGGCCTCGACCGCGAGCGGCGGATCGAGCTCGCAGGCGTCCCGCATCCGCGAGCACGCGATCTCCTTGACCTGGTCGGCTTCCTCGGCCGGCCCCTCGAACAGCAGCTCGTCGTGGATCTGGAGCACCAGCCGGGAGCGCAGGCCGGCGTCGGCCAGGGCGCTGTCACAGTGGACCATCGCCACCTTCATGATGTCGGCCGCCGTGCCCTGGATGACCATGTTGACCGCAAAGCGCTCGCCCTGCTTGCGCATCTCCCAGCGCCGGGCCCGCAGCTCGGGCACCTGGCGGCGACGGCCGAACAGCGTCGAGACGTAGCCATGCTCGGTCCCCTGCTCGATCGTCGCCTCGATGAACCGCCCAACGGCCGGGAAGCCCGCCAGGTAACGCTGGATGAACTCGTCGGCCTCGGACTGCGGGATGTCCAGCCGGTCGGCCATCCCGTAGGCCGACAGCCCGTAGACAATCCCGTAGTTGATCATCTTGGCCTTTGAGCGCATGCCCGGATCGATCTGGTCAGGCGTGACCCCGAACACCCGACAGGCGGTTGCGGTGTGGACGTCCTCGCCGCGACGGAAGATCTCCTTGAGCACGTCCTCCCCAGCGATGTGGGCCAGCAGCCGCAGCTCCACCTGCGAATAGTCCGCCGACACGAGCTGGTGCCCCGGCTCGGCCACGAAGCAGGCCCTGATCTCCCGTCCGAGCGTGGTCCGGATCGGAATGTTCTGAAGATTAGGATTGTTGGATGACAGTCGCCCGGTGGTGGCGGCCGTCTGGTTGAAGGTGGTGTGCAGCCGGCCGTCGGGGGCGATCAGGGCCGGCAGCGCGTCGAGATAGGTCTGCGCCAGCTTGGTCAGCTCGCGCCAGCGTTCGATCTTGGCGATCACGGGATGCTCGCCGCGGATCGCCTGCAAGACCCTGGCGTCCGTCGAATAGCCGGTCTTGCCGCGGCGCTTGCGCGACAGCCCGAGCTTGCCGAACAGGATCTCCTCCAGCTGCTTGGGCGAACCGAGCGTGAACTCCTCACCGCAGAGGATGTAGATCTCGCGTTCGAGCGCGTCCGCCTCGGCCTTGACGCGCCCGGAGATCTCGCCCAGACGGTCGGTGTCGAGCTTGCAGCCCGCCTGCTCCATCTTGCGCAGCACGTGCACGGTCGGGAGCTCAACATCGTTGAGCAGATCGGTCAATCCGCGGCTGCGGATCTCCTCGCGCTGCCACGCGGCGAGCGCATCGATCAGCAGCGCGTCGGCGGCGGTCTCATCCTCTGACTCGGCGGCCAATCCCCGCTCCTCGCACAGCTCCCGGAACGGATAGGCGCGCCGGGCGGGCTCCAGCAGGTATGCGGCCACCTCGGTGTCGTGCGTCAGATTGGCTGGCACCTCGCCCAGCGATTTGGCGTCGTGGGCGATCACGGGGCGCTGGGCGAGCGCCTCCACCAGTGCCTCGGGACGCGGGCAGGCGCCGACCAGCACGTCGGCGCTGCCGTTGGCGTGGAGTGCGAAATGCCAGCTCTCGTCGACGGCGAACAGGGCATCGTCGGGCTTTTCCGGCGCCCTGACGGCGACCGCCAATTCAGCCTGTGAAAGCCGGGCGACGTCAGCCGGCGAGACGGTTCGCAGGCGAGCGCTCAGGGCTCGCTGCGCCGCAGGTGTCGGCGCCGCCGCGTCGGCGGAGCCGAGTGCCTCCTCCAGCCGGCGCAGCGGATCGCGCAGCTCGAACTCCCGGAAGACCTCGCGCAGCCGCGAGCGGTCCGGGGGCGCGGCGACGAACTCGGCCACGTCGAGGTCCAGCGGGATGTCGCGCTTGGCCGTGGCCAGCTGCTTGGAGATGCGCGCCGCGTCGGCGTGCTCGGTCAGGTTCTGCTTGCGCTTGGCGCCGCTGATCTCGTCGACGTGATCGAGCACCGCCTCCAGCGAACCGAAGCGCTGCAGCAGATCCGAGGCGGTCTTGTCGCCGATGCCCGGGACGCCGGGAATGTTGTCGCTGGTGTCCCCCTTGAGGCCGATGAAGTCGGGAACCAGCTCGGGTCCGATCCCGTAGCGGTCGATCACCCCCTGGCGGTCGTAGACCTTCGTGTCGGTGATCCCGCGGGAGGTGGTCATGATCTGCACGCCGTCGTCGACCAACTGGTAGGCATCACGGTCGCCGGTGACGATCATCACGGCGATCTTGGGGTCGGCCGACTTGGCGCGCTCGGCGATCGAGGCGATCACGTCGTCGGCCTCATAGCCGTCGACGGCGAGGTTGCGGTAGCCGAACGCGGACACCAGCGGCTCCAGGTGGGGCCACTGCTCCTTGAGCAGGTCAGGGCGGCTCGAGCGCTGCGCCTTGTATTCGGTGTAAAGCTCCTTGCGCCCGGAAGAGCCGGCGTCCCAGACGACCACGGTCGCCTTGGGGCCGTAGTCGGTGAGGATCTTGACCAGCATCGAGGCGAACCCGAAGATCGCGTTGGTCGGCACGCCGGTGGAGGTGGCGATCGATTCGGGCAGCGCAAAGAAAGCGCGGTAGGCAAGGCTGTTGCCATCGATCAGGAAGAGCTCATCGGCCATCGATCTGAGGCTATCTGGCGCCCCGGAGCAGTCGCAATCAGACCGCTCCGCCGGCGGCGGCCGCCGCGCCATAAGATCCACCTTCATGGCCACCACACCAAGCGCTCAATACAGCCTCACACTTCGAGTCGAGATCGATCACCGGCCGGGAATGCTCGGCAAGGTAGCGAGCGCGATCGGGAACGCCGGCGGCATGATCGGCGCGGTCGACCTCGTCCAGGTGGACGGACCGCACACGATCCGCGACATCACCGTCGAGACGGGCCACATCTCCGACTGGCCGCGACTGACCGATGCGGTCAGCGCCGTGCCCGGCGCAACCGTGCTCGACACCACCGACCGGACCTTCATGCTGCACGTCGGCGGCAAGATCGAGCTGCACAACAAGAGCCCCCTCAAGACCCGCGACGACCTCTCGATGGCCTATACGCCGGGTGTGGCCCGGGTCTGCACCGCGATCCGCGAGGATCCCGACAAGGCGTTTCAGTACACGATCAAGCGCAACACCGTTGCCGTCGTGTCCGACGGGACGGCTGTGCTCGGGCTAGGCGACATCGGACCGCGCGCGGCGATGCCTGTGATGGAGGGTAAGGCGATGCTGTTCAAGGAGTTCGCCGGCATCGACGCCTTCCCGATCTGCCTTGACACCAAGGATCCCGACGAGATCGTCGCGACGGTCAAGGCGATCGCCCCGGCGTTCGGCGGGATCAACCTGGAGGACATCTCGGCCCCGCGGTGCTTTGAGATCGAGCGACGGCTGAAGACCGAGCTGGACATCCCCGTATTCCACGACGATCAGCACGGTACCGCCGTGGTCGTCCTGGCCGCGCTGCTCAACGCGATGACCCTGACCGGACAGCGGATCGAGGACATCGGCGTGGTGATCGTCGGGCTCGGCGCGGCGGGTATGGCGGTCGCCAACATCCTGATGGCGGCGGGCGCCCGCAACATCATCGGCTGCGACTCTCGTGGCGCCCTGCACGCCGAGCGCGACGACTACCTCGACGGCAGCATGCCTCCGCTCAAGCGAGCGCTGGCGCAGACCACCAACCTCGACCATCGCGCCGGTAGGCCGGCGGACGTCCTGGAGGGCGCCGACCTGCTGATCGGGCTCAGCAGCGCGCACGTGCTGCCGGCCGAGGCGCTGGCGAAGATGAACCCCGACCCGATCGTGTTCGCTATGGCCAACCCGGATCCCGAGGTGTCGCCCGAAGATGCCGCGCGCTACGCACGCATCCTGGCCACCGGCCGCTCGGACTATCCCAACCAGATCAACAACGTGCTCTGCTTCCCCGGCATCTTCCGCGGCGCCCTGGACGTCCGCGCCAGCGAGATCACCGAGCGCATGAAGATGGCGGCCGCCCGTGCGATCGCCGACATTGTCTCCACCGACGAGCTGCGCGAGGACTACATCATCCCGTCGGTGTTCAACCGCGAGGTCGTCGGCGTAGTCGCCGCGGCCGTCGCCGAGGAGGCGCGTGAGAGCGGCACCGCGGAGGCCGGCGCTCAGATGGGATTCGCGGCCACCGAAGAGATGATGCTGCCCGGCCGCTGAGGCCCCCGCGGTCGGCACTCAGATGGGATTCGCGGCCACCGAAGAGATGATGCTGCCCGGCCGCTGAGGCGCCCCGCGGTCGTCAGTCTCGGTGCGCGCCGCCGCCCCGTCCGCGGCGCGGGATCGGGCCCTCGACCTTCCAACGCGAGCCTGGGCGACCGGGGAGGAGCACCACGATCAGCAGGCCGACGACGGTCAGCAGCAGCCCGAAGGTGAGCCCCAGACGCTCGCCGTATCCCTTGCGATCGGACATCCAGGCGCCGATCGCCGCCGACAGCAGCCACGCGAACAGGAGGTAGAGCGCCTTGGCGCCGATCAGAGCGAAGATCGTCATCAGGTCCCCAGGTAGGCCCGCTGGACTTCCGGATCGTTGCGCAGGGCCGCCGAGTCGTTGGCCAACACGACGCGCCCGGTTTCGAGCACGTAGCCTCGCCGGGCGGCGTCAAGCGCGTAGTTGGCGTTCTGCTCGACGAGCAGGATCGCCACGCCGGAGCGGTTGATCTCGCCGATCGTCTGATAGATCCGCTGGACCAAGATCGGCGCGATCCCCATCGAGGGCTCGTCGAGCATTAGCAAACGCGGCCGGGCCATCAGGGCGCGGCCGATCGCCAGCATCTGCTGCTCGCCGCCGGACATCGTGCCGGCCTTCTGGCGCTCGCGCTCGCGAAGGCGCGGGAACAGCTCGTACACCTTCTCCAGATCTTCGGCGATCTCAGGGCCGCGGCGGTGGTGGGCACCGAGGTCGAGGTTCTCGCGCACGGTCATGCGCGGAAAGCAGTGGCGCCCCTCCGGGGCGAGCGCGATCCCGTATTCCACGATGTGATGGGCCGGGACGCGCGTGATGTCCTCGCCGCCAAAGCTGATCTTCCCGGCGCTGGCCGGCGTGAGCCCCGAGATCGAGCGCAGCGTGGTCGACTTGCCGGCTCCGTTTGAGCCGATCAGCGTCACCACCTCGCCCTCCTCGACCGTCAGCGAGATCCCCTTCAGCGCCTCGATCGCGCCATAGTGGGTACGGATCTCCTCGACTTCCAGCAGCGCCATCAGCGGTCGGCTCCTGGTCTCGATGACGCCATCAGCTGTCGGCTCCTGGTCTCGCTGACCCTCGTCAGCGATCGGCTCCTGGTCTCGCTGACCCTCGTCAGCGATCGGGTGCTGGTTGCGGGTGAGGCGATCAAGATCAGTCCTGCTTCCCGAGGTAGGCCTCGATTACCCGCGGGTTTGAGCGGACGTCGGCGGGGAGGCCCTCGGCGATCTTCTCGCCGTAGTCGAGCACGGTGACTCGCTCGGACACTCCCATCACGACCTTCATGTCGTGCTCGATCAGCAGGATCGTCAGCTGCAGGTCGTCGCGCATCTTGCGCATGAACTCGGTCAGCCGCGCGGACTCCTGCGGGTTCATGCCGGCGGTGGGCTCGTCGAGCAGCAGCAGCTTGGGCTCGGAGGCCAGTGCGCGGGCGATCTCGACCCGCCGCTGGTCGCCGTAGGAGAGCTGCACGGCCAGCTGCGCGAACGCCCTCGGGCGCAGGCCGACGTAGGTGAGCAGCTCGGCGGCCCGCTCACGCACCTCCCGCTCCTCCCGGCGCACCCACGGCGGCCGGAAGATCGAGCCCACCACGCCGGCGCGCATGCGTGAGTGGCGTCCGATCATGACGTTCTCCAGCGCGGTCATCGCGCCGAACAGGCGGATGTTCTGAAACGTCCTGGCGACGCCGAGGCCGGTGATCCTGTCCGGTCGGGCGCGGCTGATGTTGCGCTCGCCGAACATGATCCGTCCCGCGGTCGGCTTGTACAGGCCGGTGAGCATATTGAACAGGGTCGTCTTGCCCGCGCCGTTGGGCCCGATCAGCGAGACGATCGAGTGACGAGGTATGTCGAGCGAGACGTCGTTGACGGCGATCAGACCGCCGAACTCCTTGGTGATCCGCTCGACGCGGATCACCGCGACCGCCTCCGGGGCGCCCGTGGTCGTCGTCAAGACGTTCCCCCGTCGACTAGCTGCGCGTCATCGGCGGCGATCTCCGAGGTCAGCTCGAGCCGGCGTCTTCGCTCCGGCACCAGGCCCTGGGGCCTGAGCACCATCACCAGCACGAGCATGAAGCCGAAGATGCCGAACTCGATCTCGGTCAGCGGGAAGTTGAGGCCCAGCTTCTGCGGCAGGCTGTTGAGCACGTCGGGGATCAGCCAGTTGTTGACGTAACCCAGCAGCATCCCCCCGAGCACCGCTCCCCAGATCGAGCCCAGACCGCCGATGATCACCATCGCCAGCACGAAGATCGAGAACCCGAACTGGAACTGGCCGGCGTTGACCTCCGTGTAGTACGTGCCGAGGAACGCACCCGACATCCCGCCGAACATGGCGCCGATCGCGTACGCCAGCAGCTTGGTGCGCACCACCGGGATCCCCATCGAGACAGCGGCTACCTCATCCTCGCGCAGCGCCACCCAGGCGCGACCCAGACGGGAGTCGCGCAGGCGCAGGTTGACGAACAGGACGATCAGCATGATCGCCAGGATCAGCCAGTACCACGGGCGCAGGTTGAGCAGGTTAAACGTGCCCAGGCCGGGGAAGGACGGCGCGTCGACCGCACTGATCCCCAGGTTGCCGGCGGTCAGCGTCATGCCGCCGCCAAGGTGGACGCTCTGACCGTTGACGGCCACCACGCCGATGATCTCCCCGAAGGCCAGCGTGACGATCGCGATGTAGTCGCCGCGCAGGCGCAACGTCGGCAGGCCGATCAGCATGCCGGCCACGCCGCAGATCGCCGCCGCGGCGAACAGGATCAGGATGAAGTTGAGGTGGATGCCCGACTCGGTGGCCGCGACGCCGGAGACGAGCACGTGCACGTGCGCGTTGAAGAAGAAGTCCGACCCGAACCACCCCAGCGCGTAGGCGCCGAATGCATAGAACGCGACATATCCAAGGTCCAGCAGACCCGCGAACCCGACCACGATGTTCAGGCCCAGTGACATCACGGCAAACGCGACGGCGATGATGGTCGCGTTCATGAAGCCGCTGCTCACGGTGAAGAAGAACGGGAGCACGATGGCGAACACGATCAGGGCGATCGCCAGCCCCCGCGACCACCAGGACGGAAGGCGCTTGCCCACCGCTTGGCGCCACTCGCCCAGTTGCTTGATCAACTCACTCATCCGGCCTCTCGGGTCTCTTCTCCGAGCAGGCCGCGGGGGCGCAGGATCATGATCACGATCAGATATCCGAACACGACCGCCTCAGTCCACTGGGGTCCCATCCGCGAGTCCGACAGCGCTTGAATCACGCCGATGATCAGGCCGCCCAGGACGGCGCCACGGACGTTGCCGATCCCGCCCATCACCGCCGCAGTGAAGGCGATCAGGCCGGCCTCGAAGCCCTGGAAGTACCACACATTGGTCTCATAGAGCGCGTACACCAGTCCGGCCGCGCCGGCCAGCATCCCGCCGAGCAGGAAGGTGAGCGAGATCGTCTGGTTGACGTTGATGCCCATCAGCCGTGCCGCCTCGGGGTCCTGTGCGGTGGCGCGCATCGCCCGCCCCGCGCGGGTGTTGGTGATGAACCAGGCCAGCCCGAACACGAGCGGGATCATCACCGCCAGCGCCAGGATGTAGCCGCGGACGATCGGCACACCGGAGATGCTGAACACGGTGGCGTTCTCATGGATCAGATCCGGGACCCCGATTGGCGAGCCACCGTTCCACAACAGGCCCACGTTCTGCAGGATGAAGGAGAACCCGACCGCGGTGATCAGCGGCGCCAGCTTCGGCGCCCCGCGCAGCGGCCGGTAGGCGACGCGCTCGATCAGCACGTTGAGCGAGCCGCACACGAACATCGAGACCAGCAGCGTCAGGATCAGACCGGCGATCAGCCCGATCGGGCCGGTTCCCAGACCGAGACCGAGCGTGCCCCAGAAGCCCGCCGCGGTGAACGAGCCGATCATGAACACGTCGCCGTGGGCGAAGTTGATCAGCTCGATGATCCCGTACACCAGTGTGTAGCCGATCGCGATCAGCGCCCAGATGGCTCCGTTGGAGAGCCCCTGGGCGAGGTTGAAGCCGAGCCGGCTGAGATCGTGGTGGATCACCGGGTGCCCGGCGACGACCCCCGCCTGATAGCCGTGGGTCAGATCGCGGACCCCGTAGTAGATCGGCAGCGCGGCAAGCGCGACGATCAGCCCCCAGCGCCCGACATAGCGGCGCAGTACCGACAGCGGCCGTGCTGCCGGTAGGGGCAGCCTAGGGGTGAGTGAATTCGCTTCCACGGGTTATGAAAGGCGAAGAATATGGAGAGGGCGCATCACGCGCCCTCTCCGTATCCACTCAGCCGACCGTCTTGGTCGGCGTGATCGTCTTGTCGAACACCGGGTCACCGCTGGAGTCGACCTTGTAGAGGCCGTAGGACTTCAGCGTCGTGTCACCGTTCTTGTTGAACCCATAGGTGCCGAGCACCGAGCTGCGCGAGGTGGTCGCGAACAGCGCCGCGAGGACGGCTGACTTGCTGTCGCCCTGGGCGCCGAGCTTGGCGATCGTGTCCAGCCCGAGTTTCATATCCTCGTAGCCGTAGATCGCGTACGGGTCTGGCTGGGCCGACCCGTACTTCGCCTTGTACGCCGCCAGGAACGCCTTGCCGCCGGGATAGGCGGCCAGGTCCTGGGTCGCGACCGTGCACTGGATCAGCGGATCAATCGCGGCTGGCACGCCGCCCGCCTTCTGCGAGGTGTAGGAGCTCGTGCAGGCGCCGTCCGGGACGACGATCTTCGCCTTCGGGAGCGCCGAATGGACGTCCTTGGTCAGCTGCACGGCGCCATTGGACACGATCCCGGAGAAGAAGAAGCAGTCGGCTCCCTGTCCCTGGATCGTGCTCGCGTAGGAGCGGAAGTTGGGCGCGGTCGGGTCGATCCCGGTGTTGCTGGTGATCGTGATCCCGTAGAAGCCCTTCTCGAGTCCGAGCAGCGTGGCCAGGCCCGCACCGTAGGCCTCCTTGTCGTTGGCCACGGCCACCTTGGTGCAACCGGCCTGCTTCATCGCGATCAGGTCGGCGGCCGCCTGGATCGAGTCGATCGGGACGATCCGCAGGTAGTTGCGTTTGCCGGTCGGGTAGTACTTCTGCGGCTCGCCGGGCGCGCTGCCGGGCAAGTTGGTCGTCAGACCGACATACGTGTTGGCCGGGCTGACCATCGGGATCCCGGCCTGGTTGAGGATCGGGATCGAGACCTCGCTGGCGCCCGAGTTGAACTCGCCCATGTAGTAGACGGCCTTGGGGTCGGCCGCCACCTTGCGCGCATTGGCCGCAGTCTGGCCCGGATCCCACTTGCCGGCGGCCGCCGTCGAGTCATCCAGCGACTGGTAGTTGACCGTGAACGATCCGGCCTTGCCGCCCGCCTGCGACAACGCCAGCTGCATCCCTTTGACCATCGGATCGGTCTGGGCGGTCGAGGCGCCCTGCAAGGGCAGGCTCGAGTAGATGTCGACGGTCTTGGAGCCGCCGCTGCTGGAACCGCCGGCGCTGGAACTGCTGCTGGCGGAACTGCTGCTGCTGGAACTGCTGCCACAAGCGCTGAGTGCCGCCACGGTTCCCAAGACCAGGCACCCCCTCGTGACTTTGACGAGAAAACTCACGTTCCTCCTCCTATGTCGATCCGGGCGCCCGAGTGGCCCGGTGGCCGTGAGAGTAAAGGCGCGCCCGGACCGCAACAAGGGCTGCGCCGGCTTTTTTGGGCTCAGAGCCAGTAGTCCTAACCAAAGTCCAACGTCTCACGATCAGCGGGGCACATCGGGCGCCGCCACTATTGTCCAAGCGGCCCTTGCGCATGCAAGCTAAGTCTCGATCGTCTTCAGGAGTCTCAGCTGACCGCGCACCACCCGGTAGACGCCGTAGCTCTTGAGCGTCGTATCGCCGTGTCGATCGATGCTGTAGGTGCCGAGCACGCTATGGCGGTGATGGGTGTCGAAGATCGCCGCCAGGGCCAGCGCGAGCTCTCGCAACCCGTGCCCTGACCTGCGGCGCACTCAACCTTGGGCTGGAAAGAACTTAAACGGAGTCAGCTGACCGGACTGCACCCGGCTGAACACGAACGGCTCCAGGTTCGTGTCGCCGTTGTTGAGCGAATAGGTTCCAAGCACCGAGGCGCGATCCTTCAGCGTGCGGAAGTCGTGCACGATGTTCGTGCGGTTTGAGGCAAATGAGCCCGCCTGGCGGATCACGCTCAGCACGGCCGCCATCGCCTCGTAGCCGAAGATCGCCTCGGGAGCCGGATTGTGGCCGTAGGCGGATCTGAAGTCCGTGACGAACTTCGCCCCGGCGGGCGGGAGATCGCCGGTCATGAATCCGGGGGACGAGACGTACAGGTCGCGCTGCGCCACCGACGCCAGCCCGGACACGAAGGCGTTGTCGTACAGCGCCGAGGGGGCGAACAGCTTGACGTTCGGGCTGGCTGACGCCACCGAGTCGAAGAAGTGGGTCGCGGTGGCCTCAGAGCTGGCGCCGAAGAACACGGCCTTGGCGTCGACGCGCGTGACCTTGGCCGCGGTGGCGGGGCCCGTGGCGACGGCGATGCCCGGCCGCGCGCCCCTGGCGTCCTGAGCCACCTGGAACGCGACCGAGGCGCCATACGGGCTGCCGTCGCTGGCGACGTAGAGCTTGTCGATGTGCAGCGCCTCGAGCTCTGAGACCTGATCAGAGGCCTCCTGGATCGTTGTGGGCACCACGCGGGCAAACGTCTCGTGGTAGGTGGTTCTGCTTGGGTAGAACTTCAGCGGCGAGTCGGGAACGGACGGGGAGATCGTCGTGAGGAAGCTGGCCGTGTCAGTGGGGCTCACCTGGAGCAGACCCAGCTCGTTGGTGATCGGGAGCGAATCCTTCGAGGTGCCCGGCTCGATCTCTCCCAGGTAGGCGATCGCGCTCTGATCCTCGACCGCGGTCCGCGCGTTGTCTGACACCTCTTTGCCGTCCGGGCGCACGAATCTGATCTTGAACTTGCCCGCCTGATCACCCGCCTGCTGAAGCGCGAGCTGCTCGGCAGCGATCACGTCCTTGGCCTCCTGACCGCCGGCACCAGCAGGGGGCTGGGCGGCGTAGATCGACAGCGTGCTGCCGGCGACCGTGACGGTCGAGCTGCCGGCGGCGCTGCAGCCGGCCAAGCCGGCGACGAGGGCCAGACAGGCGCAAACCGTCACCGCCCGGCTGCGTGCGAGCACCCAGCTTCGCATCGGCGCGCGGGGGCTAGTCCCGCCGGCCCGGCAGAAACGGGAGCAGGTTCCGGACCCCGATCGCAATCAGCACCATCACGATCGCGATCAGGATCGCGTCGAAGCCGCTCACGTTGAGCGCCCAGATGACGATCCACAGAGACAGCCCTGCGGTGGCAGTGAGAATCAAGCCCATCCCGGTGGATCCTAACTCAGCTGAGGTGACAGCAGCGCCGCGGAGAATGCGCGCACCAGCTCGGACACCGCGGCGACGGGGTCCGGGGAGTCGCGGGCAGCACGCACCAGCCGGCTCCCGACGATCACGCCGTCGGCTCCGGCGGCAGCGGCCGCGGCCGCCTGCTCAGGCGTCCCGATGCCGAAGCCGACCGCCACCGGCACGTCGGTGCAGGCGGCGGCGCGGGCCACGATCCCCGCCAGCTGTCGGTCGAGATCGACCCGTTCGCCGGTGGTCCCGGTCAGCGTGACGGTGTACAGGAAGCCCCTGGCGCGAGCGCCGATCCGCGCCAGCCGCGCCTCTGGCGTGGTCGGCGCTACGAGCGGCACCAGCGCTAGGCCACGCTGCTCGCACGCCCTGAATGTCTCCGATGCCTCCTCCAGCGGCAGATCGGGGACGATCAGGCCGCTGACCGAAGCCTCCATGAGTGCGTCGGCGAAGCGCTCGAGCCCGCGCGCCAGGATCGGGTTGGCGTAGCACATCACCACGACCGGCAGGCGCTGGGCCAGCGTACCGGCGACCTTCAGCACATCGGGGAGGGTCGCCCCCGCCGTCAGCGCCGCGGTCGCCGCCGCATGGATCACCGGACCATCGGCCAGCGGGTCGGAGAACGGGACGCCGAGCTCGATCAGATCCGCGCCGGCATCCGCGTAGGCGAGGCCGATCTTCGCCGACGTGGCCAGATCCGGGAAGCCGCCCATCAGGTAGGGCATCAGAGCGGCGCGTCGTCCATTGGCCCTGGCGGACGCGAACGCCTCCGCGATCCGCTCGACGCCGCTGGAGCTCATCGGTCACCGGGCGGCCGCGGGCGCGCCTCGAGCTGCTCGAGCGCCTCGGCCAGATCCTTATCCCCGCGTCCGGACAGGCACACCAGATCCAGCTCGCTGTCGCTCGGCGCCAGCGCCCACGCGAGCGCGTGGGCGCTCTCCAGCGCTGGGATGATCCCTTCCAGGCGCGCCGTGCGCGCAAACGCGTCGAGCGCCTCCCGGTCGGTGATCGCCACATATCGAGCGCGCCCGGAGTCCCTCAGCCAGGCATGCTCGGGACCGCTGCCCGGATAGTCGAGCCCGGCCGAGATCGAATGCGCCTCCAGGATCTGCCCGTCCTCGTCCTGGAGGATCGCCGAGAAGGCGCCGTGCAGCACGCCGGGCTGTCCGGGGGCGGTCAGCGACGCGCCATGATGCCCTGTCTCGATCCCCTCTCCCGCGGCCTCCACTCCGATCAGCGCCACGCCCTCGTCGTCGACGAACGGCGTAAAGATCCCGATCGCGTTGGAGCCCCCGCCCACGCAGGCGATCACCCGCTCGGGCAACCGGCCGGCCCGCTGCAGGATCTGGGCGCGCGCCTCGTCGCCGATCACCCGCTGCAGATCGCGCACCAGCGCCGGATAAGGGGCCGGGCCCACGCACGATCCGATGATGTAGTGGGTGCTCTGCACGTTGGCGACCCAGTCGCGGATGGCCGCCGAGACCGCCTCCTTGAGCGTGCGAGCCCCGGCTTGCACCGGCTCCACGCGCGCCCCCAGCAGCCCCATCCGGTCGACGTTGGGCCGTTGGCGGCGCATGTCCTCGGTGCCCATGTAAACGACGCATTCGAGGTCGAGCAGCGCACACGCCGTCGCCGAGGCCACCCCGTGCTGGCCCGCGCCGGTCTCGGCGATGATCCGCCGCTTGCCCATGCGCTTGGCCAGCAGCGCCTGACCGAGGGCGTTGTTGATCTTGTGCGCGCCAGTGTGGTTGAGGTCCTCGCGCTTCAACCAAATCGGGTGACCGGCGGCTTCGCTCAGCCTCGAGGCGAGATACAACGGCGAAGGGCGTCCGACGTAGTGGCGTAAAAGCGAGTCGAGCTCGGAGCGGTATCCCGGATCGGCGCGGGCGTCAGACCAGGCGTCCTCGAGCTCGGCCAGCGCAGGCATCAGGGTCTCCGGTACGTACTGGCCCCCGTAGGGGCCGAAACGGTGCTCGATCGCGCTCATCCGGCCGCCACTCGCGTGGCAGTCGACGCCACCGCGGCCGCGAACGACTGGAGCTTGGCGACATCCTTGAGACCCGGCGCGGCCTCGACACCGCTGGCGACATCGACGGCAAAAGGATGCACCGCGGCGATCGCCTCGGCGACGTTGGCCGGATTCAGACCACCGGACAGAATCAGCGGCACGCGGCGGCCGTGGGCCCGGGCGAGCTCCCAGGCAAACGTTTCACCGGTTCCGCCTGGCATCCCGGACACGTGGCTGTCGAGCAGGTGATAATCGGTGTGGAACGAGCCCAGCGCCTGGATGTCGGCGCCGCTGTGCACCCGCGCGGCCTTGATCACCTTGCAACCGGTGCGCCGGGCGGCCTCGCCGCAGAAGACCGGACCCTCGTCACCATGCAGCTGCAACAGGGTGAGGCCGACGGTGTCGGCGGTCCGCGCCAGCTCATCGAGCGTGGGGTTGACGAACACTCCGACGATCTCCACCTGGCGCTTGCACGCTGCCGCTATTTCGGCGGCCACGTCAGGCTCGCACCAGCGCGGCGACGGTCGCCAGAAGATCATGCCGATCGCCCAGGCGCCGGCGCTCACCGCGTCGGCGGCGTCGCGCTGGTTGGTAATCCCACAGAACTTGACCTTTGGAGCGGCGCCGTCCACGCACCACATCCTACGAACCCGGGTTAGCCTTGCCTTGGTGCTTGCTCGGGCCGGGTCCCGAGAGTCACGCGGATCGACAGCGTGTGGCGCGCGCGGCGGATCCGCAGCACGACCTGCTGGCCCGGGTTGTGATCGGTGACCAGAGTCTGCACCTGCACCATGCTGGAGACCCGGCGGCCGTTGACCGCCTCGATCGCGTCGCCCTGCCTCACCCCCGCCACGGCGGCCGGCCCTCCGGGCGTGGCGCGGACGACGGTGACGCCGGGTGCAGACCCCGGCGTGGCGTCGCCGGCGATCCCCAGATAGGCGATCTGGGGCGCACCGCCGTGCTCCAGGCTCGCCAGGACCTGCTTGGCCGTGTCGATCGGGACCGCGAACGCGATCCCGACGCTGCCGTTGCCTTCCCCGCCTCCGGTGGCGATCTGCGAGTTGATCCCGATGACCCGGCCGTCGGCGTCGAGCAGCGGGCCGCCCGAGTTGCCGGGATTGATCGGCGCGTCGGTCTGGATCACGTTGTCGATGCTGAAGCCGTTGGGTGCCTGGATCTGGCGCTGGAGGACGGAGACGATGCCGCTCGTCAACGTGCGGTCAAGCCCGAATGGGTTGCCGATCGCCAGCGTGGGATCGCCTACCCGGGCGCTGCTGGAGTCGCCCAGTACCAGCGGGCGCACGGCGGGCACGCCGCCCATGTTCACGCGCAGCACGGCCAGATCGTCGTTCTGGTCCTCGCCGACCACCGTTGCGCTGCGCAGCACGTTGTCCTCGAACTGGACCGATACGCCCGAAGTTCGGTTAGCGCCCTGGATCACGTGATAGTTGGTCAGGATGTCGCCGGAGCTGTCAACCAGGAAGCCCGAACCGGTCGAGGAGCTGCTCTGCTGCTGGGGGAAGAAGTCAAACGGGTTCTGGACCTGCTCCACCACCCTGGCCCGGACGAAGACCACCCCGGGGGCGTCGCGCTCGTAGATCCCGTGCGGCGTGAGCCCAGTGTTACCGCTGGACGCCGGCTGGGCCGCCACCGGCCCCTCCGCCACGATCTCCTGGGTGGTCCGGCGACCGGTTATTCCCAGCGCCAGGAAGCTCCCGCGACCACCAGGCCACCGATCACCCCGGAGATGAAGTGCGAGCGGATGAGTGATCTCATGCGAGGTCCAAGTTTCGGCCGTGCGCTGAAGTGCAGCTAAAGCGGCTAGCTGTGGCGGCTGGTCGGACGGCCGTCGATGTTGCCGACGAGCGCGCGGCACGCCGCCTCGATGTCCGGCGAGCGCATCAGCGCCTCGCCCACCAGCACGGCGTCCACGCCCGCGCCGGCCAGCTCGTCGAGCTCGGAGCGGCTGCGAAAGCCCGACTCGGCCACGATCACCCGATCGGCGGGGATGCTCGGCGCCAGCGTGAAGGTCGTGGAGGTGTCGACGGCCAGCGTGGCGAGATTGCGATTGTTGATCCCGATCAGCTGCGCGCCCAACTCGATCGCCAGCTCGAGCTCGCGGGCGTCGTGGACCTCGACCAGCGCCGCCAGTCCGTGCGCTTCGGCGTCGGCGTGCAGCCGGACGAGCTCGTCGCGCGCCAGCGCCGCGACAATCAGCAGAATCGCGTCGGCGCCGGCCGCCCGCGCTTCGGGCACTTGATAGTGATCGACGACGAAGTCCTTTCGCAGGATCGGCAGCGAGGCCACGGCCCGGGCGCTGCGGAGGTCATCCAGTGACCCACCGAAGCTCGGGCCCTCGGTCAGGATCGAGAGCGCCGCCGCCCCGCCGCGCTCGTAGCTGCCGACGACGTCCTGGAGTGCGAGCTCGTCGCGGATCAGGCCCGCCGACGGCGAGCGGCGCTTGTGCTCGGCGATCAGCGACAGTCCCGGACGGGCCAGGCTGTCGGTGAACGCCCGCGGCGGATCGTCGGCCGAGCGCTGCGCCGCCGCGCGCTCCAGATCGCCGATCGGGACGGCATCGCGACGCCGCGCCACCTCCACCCGCGTGGTGGCCACGATTCGCTCCAGCGCGTTCATCGCCGCCCGGTCCCCGCCGGCGCCAGCTCCCAGGTGGCCGCACAGAAGCGCTCCAGCGCCTGTGCCGCCGCACCGGAGTCGATCGACCGCTCGGCGCGGCGCACGCCGGACTCCAGCGATGACGCCCGACCACCGGCGTAGATCGCGGCTCCGGCGTTCAGCACCGAGATGTCGCGCGCAACGCCGTGCTCTGCGGCGAACACGCGCCGGGCGATCTCGGCGTTGGCGGCCGGATCACCGCCGGGCACCGCCTCGCCCGCAGCCCGCGTCAGCGAGACCTCCTCAGGGGTGACCGTGTAGCGCCGCAGCTCCCCGTCGATCACCTCTACGACCATCGTCGGGGCCGCGATGCTGAGCTCGTCGAGCCCGTCCTCGCTGGAGACCAGCAGGGCGTGCTCGGTGCCGAGCAGCATCAGCGCGCCGGCCATCGTCTCCAGATAGCTGGAGTCCGACACCCCGATCAGCTGCCGCGTCGCGCCGGCCGGGTTGGTCAACGGCCCCAAGAAGTTGAAGATCGTGCGGATGGCCAGCTCACGGCGCACTGCCATCACGTGACGGGTGGCCTGGTGATGGGCGGGCGCGAACATGAAGCCGAACCCCACCTGCTCGATGCACCGGGCCACCGCGTCGGGGGTCAGATCGATCCGCGCGCCGAGGGCCTCCAGCACGTCGGCCGAGCCTGACAGGCCGGTGGCGGAGCGATTGCCATGCTTGGCCACCGTGCAGCCCGCGCCGGCGGCGATCAGGGCCGCGGTGGTCGAGACGTTGAACGTCCGCCGTCCGCCGCCGGTACCTGCGGTGTCAAGCAGGTCAGCGCGCGCCACGCGCACCGGCGCGGCGAACTCACGCATGGTGCGCGCCAGCCCGGCCAGCTCCTCGACTGTCTCCCCCTTGGTCCGCAGGGCGATCAGGAACGCAGCGATCTGGATCTCCGAAGCGTTGCCGGACATGATCTCCCGCAGCACCGCGGCGGCAGCGTCGAGGCTCAGACCGTGCCCGCCGGCGAGCGTGTCGATCGAGCGCGTCAGCAGGTCGGGGCCGGGGCTCATCGGGCCGGCGCCAGGAAGTTCTCCAGCAGCTCGCGACCCTGCTCGGTGAGCACCGATTCCGGGTGGAACTGCACGCCCTCGGCGGGCAGCTCGCGATGGCGTACCGCCATCACCACATCTCCGGCGAATGCGCTGCGCTCCAGCACCTTGGGAAGCTCCGGGTCGGCGATCAGCGAGTGGTAGCGCCCCACCTCCAGCGGCTCGCGCAGGCCGCGGAAGATCGTCCGGCCGTCGTGCTGGATCCGGGTCGTCTTGCCGTGGATCGGCTCGTGCTGGATCACCCGGCCGCCCCAAGCCTGCACCAGCGCCTGATGTCCAAGGCAGACGCCGAGCGTCGGGATCTTGGCCAGCGGGAAGCGGCGCACCGCCTCGAGCGAGATCCCCGCTTCATTGGGAGTGCACGGGCCGGGCGAGACGATCACGCGGTCATAGCCGCGCACCAGCAGCTCGTCCACGGTGGCGTGATCGTTGCGGACAACCTCGATCTCGGCACCCAGCTCGCCGAGATACTGAACCAGGTTGTAGGTGAAGCTGTCGTAGTTGTCGAGGACCAGGACTCTCATCTGACAAAGGTAATCAGGGGCTGTCGTGCTCGTTGGATCCTGGTGCGTCCAAACGCCGCCAGAGCGCGAAGGGATTTCGAGAACGGTGCACTAGGGCCAGTCGGGCTGGGCCACGGCCAGCTCCACGGCCTGCAGCGCCGCTCGGGCCTTGGCCACCGACTCGCGGTATTCGTAGTCGGGCTGGGCGTCGGCGACGGTGCCGCCGCCCGCCTGCACGTGGGCGACGCCGTCCTTGACCACGACGGTGCGGATGTGGATGCAGGTGTCGAGCTCGCCGGTGTAGCTGGCGTAGCCGATCGCGCCGCCGTAACCGCCGCGCTTGACCGGCTCCAGCTCGTCGATGATCTGCATCGCCCGCACCTTGGGAGCGCCCGACAGCGTGCCGGCCGGCAGCACCGAGCGCAGCGCGTCGAGCGCACCGACGCCCGGACGTAGGTTTCCGATCACGCTGGAGACGATGTGCATCACATGGCTGTAGTTCTCGACCGCCATGAAGTGCTCCACCTGGACGCTGCCGTATTCGCACACCCGGCCGAGATCGTTGCGGCCGAGATCGACGAGCATCACATGCTCGGCGCGCTCCTTGGGATCGGCCAGCAGGTCCTCGGCCAGCTGGCGATCCTCCTCGGCGCTGGCGCCGCGAGGCCGGGTGCCGGCGATCGGGCGCGTGGACACCTTTGAGCCGGCAACGGTGATCAGCGGCTCCGGGCTGGCCCCGGCCACCTCGAAGTCGCCGAAGTCCAGGAAGTACATGTACGGACTGGGGTTGATCGCGCGCAGCCCACGGTAGATCGAGAACGCCTCCACCGGGACCGGCGCCGACCAGCGCTGGGAGGGCACCACCTGGTAAGCGTCCCCGGCGCGGATGTACTCGATGATGCGAGCGACATTGGACTCAAAGCGCTCGCGCGTCATGTTGGGCTCAAAGCGCGGCGCGACGCGGTCACGCGCCGGGGGGCGCGCCGGATGGGGCACCGGTCCGGCCAGCCGCCAGCGGACGTCGGCGATCGTCTGCACGGCCCGCTCGAAGGACTCCTCCAGACCTTCGTCGGGGTACACGTTGGCCAGCACCGTGACCGTGTGCTTGAGGTGATCGAAGACGACCAGCGCATCGGTCAGCATCAGCGCCAGGTCCGGCACCCCCACGGGATCGGGGTTGGGCTCCCCCAGCGGCTCGACCGTTCGCACCAGGTCATAGGCGAACACCCCCACGGCGCCGCCGGCGAACGGGGGCAGATCAGGCAGATGGGCGGGGTCAAAGCGCTTGAGCTCCGCGGCCGCCAATGCGTAGGGGTCACCGGGATCGCCCAGCGACCAACGCAGCACCTTGCGCGGCGCAAAGCCGATGAAGGAGTACCGGCCCACCCGGCCCTGCTCGGCGGATTCGAGCAGGAAGGCCGGACCCTGGTCTCGCAGCTTCAGGAACGCTGAAACCGGCGTCTGGCAGTCGTCGATGAACGTGTCGTGCAGCGGGATCAGGTTGTGTTCGCGGGCCAGCTCTCGCACCTGCGCCAGCGAGGGCGTGCCCCCCGCGGCCTGCCCCTCAGCGCTGGCGACGGTCATCGAGCACCCGCTCGGCGTCGGCCAGCGACAGCCCGCGCCCGGCCAGCATTACGGCCAGGTGGTAGATCACGTCCGCCGCCTCCTCGGCCACGCGCTGATCGGATTCCTCACGCGCCGCCCTGACCACCTCCTCGGCCTCCTCCTGCACCTTTGCCCCCACCAGCGCGGGGTCGCCCAGCAGGGCGGCGGTGTAGGAGCCCTCGGTGCGTTGTGCCGCCCGCGCGGCGATCGTCCGCTCGAGCGTCGGAAGCGATTCGCATGGCAGGGCGGCCTCCAGCTCACCGCGGTGAAAGCAGGTGCGCTCGCCAGTGTGGCAGGCGGGCCCCGCCGGATCGACCAGCGCCAGCAGCGCATCGCCGTCGCAGTCATAGCGGATCGCCTTCAGGGCCTGGGTGTTGCCACTGGTCGCGCCCTTGTGCCAGAGCTCTTGGCGCGAGCGGCTGAAGAAGTGCATCTTGCCGGTTTCACGTGTGCGGGCCAGCGCCTCGGCGTTCATGTAGGCGAGCGTCAGGACCTCGCCGCTGCGCCAGTCCTGCACGACGCACGGCACCAGCCCCCGCTCGTCGAATGCGATCTCGGAGTCGTCCACCGGAGCGGATTCTAGGGAGACGTCTTGGCCAGAACTCTATTCGATGCCTAGGCGGTCCAGCAACCGCTCGTCCGCACGCCAGTGGCGGCGCACCCGGACCGACAGCGCGAGGTGCACCTGAGTCCCCAGCTCGCGCTCGATCGCGCGGCGGGCAGCGACGCCGATCGACTTGATCATCCTTCCTTGAGAGCCGATCAGGATTCCCTTCTGGGACTCGGTCTCGGTCAGGACGACCGCCTCGATCCGGATCAGCCCGGGACGCGTCTGCGATACCTCGCCGACCTCGACCTCGACGGCATGAGGCACCTCGGCGCGAGTGCGTGCCAGAATCTGCTCACGAACCAGCTCGCCGAGCACGACCGCCTCAGGCTGATCGGAGTGGTCGCCGGCGGAGAAGTAGAACGGTCCCGGCGGCAGCGCAGCCACCAGGTGCTCCACCAGGGCGGGCACGCCTGAGCCCGTGCGGGCGCTGACGGGGAAGATCTCCTGAGCCAGGTCCAGCGCCTCGGCGTCGTGCAGCGTGGCTGCAGTCTTGGCCAGATCGCAGCGGTCGAGCTTGTTGACGGCGATCGTCGTGGGCACCGGCGCGGAGCGCAGCAGCCCGGCGATGAAGCGGTCGCCCGGTCCGATGCCCTGCTCGCCGTTGATCACCAGTAGGCAGCCGTCGGCGTCGGCGAGCTCACGCTCGACGCGGCGCTGCATCCGCTCGGTGAGCGCGTCGCGGGGGCGCTGCACACCGGGGAGATCGACCAGCACCAGCTGCCAGTCGGCACCGGTGGCCACACCGCGGATCGCCCGCCGCGTGGTCTGGGGCTTGTCGGAGACGATCGCCACCTTGGCGCCAACGATCGCGTTGGCAAGCGTCGACTTGCCGACGTTCGGCCTACCCGCCAGCGCGATGAAGCCCGAGCGGGTCTCGCCGATGACCGGGGACTCAGTCACGCGCTAGCGCACCACTGGGTCAAGTCACCCAGCGCATCAGCTCGGCCTGCAGCGCGAGCATCTCGCCGTCGTCGGTCTCGTGGTCCATCCCGCTGACGTGCAGCGCGCCGTGGACGATCGCCTCGCGCAGATCCTCGGTATGGCCGGGGCAGATCACGATGTCGCCGAGCTCGCGGGGGCCCGCGCTGGCCCCGCCCTCGTCGACCCCGAACGAGAGCACGTCGGTCGCCTCGTCGCGGCGCCGGTGCTCACGGTTGAGCTCGCGGATCCGGTCCTCGTCGACGAACTCGATCGCCAGGTGTCCCTCCTCGATCCCTGCCGAGGACAGGGCCAGCGCGCACAGCTCCTCGACCTCGACCGCGGTCGGGCCCTCGCCGGACATGACATCGATCCCGATCACCTCTACGTCAAGCACGCGGCGCGCGGCTAGGCCCGCTTACGAGCACGCAGTTCCGGCGCCTGGCGCTGGGCGTGGTCGGTATAGGCCGCGACGATCCGCCGGACGAGCTTGTGGCGCACCACGTCCTCCTCGCCGAAGCGGACGAAGTCGATTCCCTCGACGTCGTTCAGGATTTCGGACACCACGACAAGGCCGGAGCCCTGTTCACGGGGAAGGTCGATCTGCGTGATGTCGCCGGTCACGACCATTTTGGAGTTGAAACCAAGCCGGGTGAGGAACATCTTCATCTGCTCAGGGCTGGTGTTCTGAGCCTCGTCGAGGATGATGAAGCTGTCGTTGAGCGTGCGTCCGCGCATGAACGCCAGCGGCGCCACCTCGATCACGCCCCGCTCCAGGTGCTGGGAGACGCGTTCGGGATCGAGCATGTCGTGCAGGGCGTCGAACAGCGGCCGCAGATACGGGTCGACCTTGGCCATCAGGTCGCCGGGCAGGAAGCCGAGCCGCTCGCCGGCCTCTACCGCGGGACGCGTGAGGATGATCCGGTTGACCTCACGCCGGCTCAGTGCCGCCGCGGCCAGGGCGACGGCCAGGAACGTCTTGCCGGTGCCCGCCGGCCCGACTCCGAAGGTGATCGTGTTCTGGCGGATCGAGTCCACGTAGCGCTTCTGGTTGACCGTCTTGGGGGCGACCTTGGTGGTGCGATGGCGCCAGACCACGTCCTCCAGGATCTGCGAGGGCGACTCGTGGGCGTCCAGCGCCCGGCTGACCGCCTCGATCGTCCCGGTCCCGATCTCATGGCCCTGCTGGATCAGCTCGGATAGCTCCCGGACGACCGCCGCGGCCGAAGTCACCGAGGCGTCGTCGCCCTCCAGCGTCAGCACGTTGCCGCGGAGGAAGACGTCACAGTCCAGGTGTCCCTCAAGCGTGCGCAGGACCGCGTCCTGGCTGCCCGCAAGCTCTGCGGCGACGGCGTTGTCGAGCTCGAGCGCCTTACGCACGCTGTCGCCTACGAGAGCGCCTCGCGCACCCGCGCAGAGGCGCGCTTGCCGTCGGCGCGCGCGCCGGACTTGGCCATGACCACCTTCATCACCGCGCCCATCTCCCGTTGGCTGCTGGCGCCGGTCTCGGCGATCGCCGAGGCGACGATCGCGTCGAGCTCGGAGTCATCAAGCTCGGCCGGGAGGTAGCCCTCGATCAGCCTCGCCTCGGATTCCTCCTGATCGGCCAGCTCGGGCCGGCCTCCGTCCCGGAACTGAGTCGCCGCTTCCAGCCTGCGCTTGCGCTCACGCCGCAGCACGCCGAGCTCATCGGCGCCGCCCTCCTTGGCGGCCTTCTGCAGCTCGCTGAGCACCAGCCGCAACGCACCGACGCGATCCTTCTCGCCCGCCTTCATGGCAGTGGTCATGTCGGTGTGGACCTGTTCTGTGACCGTCATCTCTTCAATCAGGATAGCCCCCGGGGCCCCCGTAACCGAGCAGCTGATCCCGTCCGCCTCCAACTCCACGCATGTGACCTCGACGAGCCCGCCTCGGCCCGCCGCGCCGGCGGGCAGATAGCAGCGGGTGTAGTCGCCGCTGTAGCCCGCACAGCGGCTGTCGGCGACCTTGTCGACGAGCACCCGCTCGGGGCCGCCGAGCTTGGCGTGCCGGTGGTGGCGCGAGCGGACATCCGAGCGGGCCCTAAGCGCGTGCGAGCGTCGCTTCTTCTCCTCCGCCGGCACCCGGTCGCCGAGCTGCGCAGCCGCCGTCCCGGGACGAGGCGAGTACGGAAACACGTGCACACGCGTGATCCCGGCGGCGTCCACCGCCTCCAGGGTGCGCTGGAAGGCGGCCTCGTCCTCGGTCGGGAAGCCGACGATCACATCGGTGGTGACGTTGACCTGGGGAGCGGCCTGGCGCAGGGCATCGATCTGGCGCAGATACTCCCCGACGGTGTAGTGGCGGCCCATCGCCGCCAGCACCCGATCGTCGCCGGACTGCAGCGGCACGTGCAGGTGCGGGCAGATCTTCGCCTCGCAGGCGATCGCGGCCAGCAGCGAGTCCTTGACGTGGATCACCTCGACGCTCGACAGCCGTACGCGCTCCACGCCGGGCACCCGCGCGACCTCCACCATCAGCTCGCCCAACTCCAGACCGCGCTCCGGATCACGGTAGTCGCCGACGCTGATGCCGGTCATCACCATCTCCGGCTGGCCGCCGGCGACCCGCCGGCGCACCTCTTGCAGGACCGCTCCGACCGGCCGCGAGCGTGCAGCGCCGCGAACGGTCGGAATGATGCAGTACGCGCAGTGACAGTCGCAGCCGTCCTGGACCTTGACGAAGCCGCGCGTACGGCCGTCGGGCCCGGATGGCTGGCCGGTGCGACGGTCAGGCCCGGCCGGGCGGCGGGTGCACCTGCGGACGAGCACGTCGTGCTCGGTGTCGGCGCAGCCCAGGCCTTGATCGGCGCCCACCCACCCACCGATCGCTGCCGCCACGTCGTCGGCGGTGCCGACAAACGCCCTCACGCGCACGTCGATCTCTTCGAACTGCCGCGGATTGAGGTTGACCGCGCAGCCGGCGACGTGGACCTCGCCAGCGGTTCGCAGCGACCGCCTGACCGACTGGCGTGACTTGGACTCGGCCTCGCTGGTGATGCAGCAGGTGTTGATCACGTGCAGGTCGGCGTCGCCCTCCGGGACTTCGGTGTGGCCGGCGTCGAGCAGCGCACGGCGAGCAAGCATCGCATCCGCCTGAGACACCTTGCACCCTAGGAACTTGACCGCGAACGAGGCCACGCACGCGAGACGGTAGCGCGCGCGGCCTCGATCGCGGGATTCGGCCTGACCAATCCCCTAGATCAGCCGATTTCTTTAGCTGCACACGGATATCCGGCTCTGCCGAACATCCCAATGGAATCGGCTAGCGGATTCCATTCGGGAGATTCGGCTCTGCCGAATGTCCCAAGGGAATCGGCGCTAGCCGATTCCCCATCCACTCACGACCGACGGACTTTCGTACCCAACGATCGCCGTCGTCTTCCGGGGTGTCCTCGGGGCGGAATTCGCAGAGAGGAGAGAGGGCTCTAGCGCAACTCCAGCCCGAGGCTTGGGCCGCGGAACGACGGCGCCGAGGAGCAGGCCACCGAGCGTCATGCCGATTGAGAGTGGGTTTGGCAACTGTGCACCTCCTTCCGAAGTACCTGGATCAGAAGCATCTCGGACAGGATGCGCCAGACATCGCAATGCGGCATCGGCCCGGTGTCCAAGATTTCCTGTGGTGGCGTTGTCCACGCGCTACGTGGCGGTTGTGGCCGGTTAGCGCGTGGCCGCGCTCTTGCTCATCAATAGCGCAGCCCAGTCGCCTTGTTTTCTTCTTTCCTGCTCGTGCAGGCCGCGGGTGGCGAATGCCTGGGAGACCTGGTCGGCCTCGTGGGTCAGGAGGCCGCTGAGGATGAGCGTTGGTGGCATTGTCGGCTGGGACGCGGCCCAAGTACGCAGTGGGCCGGCGAGTACGTTTGCCGCCACCAAATCTGCTGCCGGGACGGGCTGAAGGCGTAGGTCGAAAAGCGAAACGTCGAGCTCGACGTCGTTGGCGCTGGCGTTCTGCTTTGCGGTGCTGACGCTGACCGGGTCGTAGTCGAGTGCGATCACCGGGCGATGGCCGAGCTTTGCCGCGACGATCGCCAGCACGCCCGAGCCGCAGCCGAGGTCCACGAACGATCCTGGCGCGGCGTGGTCGAGCATCAGCTCCAGGCACAGCCGCGTCGTGGCGTGAGCTCCGGTCCCGAACGCCTGTCCGGGATCCATCACGACGTCGATCGGCGTCGTGCCGCGCGGTTCCCACGGCGGGCGAACGGTCAGGCGCCCCTCGATCACCAGCGGCCGGTGAAAGCTGCGCCAGCGCTCTGACCAGTCGGCGGCGATCTCCTCGGTGCTGACCTGCACCAGCGCCCCGCCGGCCGCGGCCTCCAGGTCCGGCAGCGACGGCAATTCGCCGGGCGCGCCATAAACGGCGTACTCCACGCCCCGCTCGCCGAGATCCACCTCCTCCACGCCGCTGGGAGCGAGTTCGAGCAGTTCGGCGAGTACCAGCTCTGACTGCTCGCGCTGCACCCGGACCGCCAGGCGCAGCATCGCCGGGGGGCGATCAGTTGCCAAACGCGCGCCTGAGCTTGCCGAACACGCTCTCGTCGGTGCGCAGGTTATGGTCGGTCAGGCTCTCCGACAGGCGCTCCAGAAGCTCGCGCTGGTCATGTTTGAGGTGGCGCGGGATGACAACGTTGATCACCGCGCGCAGGTCGCCGCGATGACGGCCGCGCAACGAGGGCATCCCCTCACCACGGACAACGAGGGTCTCATTGGGCTGGGTGCCGGCGGGGATCTCGAGCTCCACCTCACCGTCGATCGTCGGCACCGAGACCTTCGTGCCGAGCGCCGCCAGCGGGGCCGCCACGTCGACGACCGTCACGAGGTCGTTCTGGTCGCGCACGAAGCGCGGATCCTCGCGCACCTTGACCTGGACGTACAGGTCCCCGGCCGGGCCGCCGCGGTCGCCCGCATGCCCGCGGCCGGTGATTCGCATCCGCTGCCCGTCGTCGATTCCGGCGGGCACGTCGACCGACACCTTGACGCGCTCGGACTTGCGCCCGCGGCCGTGACAGACGTGGCAGGGCTGCTTGGCCACCCGGCCGTCGCCACCGCACCGATCGCAGGCGGCGGCGCGGACGACCTGCCCGAACGGGGTGCGGGTCACCGCGCGCAGCTCGCCTGAGCCGCCGCACTTGGGGCAGGTCTCGATCGGCGTGCCCGGCTCAGCGCCGTTGCCGTTGCAGTTCTCACAGCGGGAAACCGCCTCGTAGGAGACCTCGACCGCGGCGCCCTGGGCCGCCTGCTTGAGGTCGATCTCGGCGCTGACGCCGACGTCGCCGCCCTGGACCGGGCCGCCCGAGCGCCCACCCCCGAACGTGCCACCGAAGCCGCCGCCACCGAAGAACGCCTCGAAGATGTCGGCGACCGAGCCAAAGCTCTCGAAGTTGGGGGCGTAGCCGCCGCTGCGCAGCCCCTCGTGGCCATAGCGGTCATAGGTGGCACGGCGCTCGGAGTCCGACAGGACCTCGTAGGCCTCGGCCGCCTCCTTGAACTTGTCCTCGGCCTTGGGGTCGTGGCTGTTGACGTCGGGATGCAGCTCGCGCGCCAGGCGGCGAAACGCCTTCTTGATCTCAGCGTCGCTGGCGGAGCGGGAGACGCCGAGCACCTCGTAGTAGTCCCGTGGCATCTGTGAAGCGCTCATCGTTCGTCGTAGATCTCCGAGACGAACCGCGACAGCTGCGCGGCGGCCGCACGGACCGAGCGGATCGCACCGCCGTAGTCCATCCGCAGCGGGCCGATCACCGACACCGCCCCCAGGCTGCGCTGGGGCAGCCCGTAGCTGGCGGTCACGAGCGCCAGCGAGCGCAGTTCCGGCGCGGCGTTCTCCGCGCCGATCCGCACCAGCACGTCGCGCTGGGCCAGCGCCGAGCGCAGCACCGCCAGCATCTGCACGCGGTGCTCGAGCATCGCCATCAGCGAGTTGATCTCGGACACGTCGCCGATCCGCTCCATCCGCAGCAGCCGGGCCGTCCCCTCGATGTACAGAGTCGCCTGCGAGACCTCCTCGAGCTCGGTGAAGACCGGAGCCAGCGCGTTCAGGAAGGCCAGCTCGGTGTTGGACAGGGACGGATCATGGAGGCGCTGATGGAGCATCCGCGCCCCCAGGCCCAGGCCGACGAGACGCTCGTTGAGGTAGCTGGCAGCCCAATCCGACAGGCCCGTGTCGACGGGCCGGGGGAAGGTGAACAGCCGTTTGGTGACGCCGCCGGTGGAGGTGATCACCACGACCATCAGCACCTGGGGCTGAAGCGCCAGCACCTCGATGTGGCGGACCGTCGAGGTCTCGATTGGCGGGGCGGTGACGATCGCCAGCAGGTTGGTGACCTGGGACAGGGTCTCGGTGGTCACCCGCATCGCCTCGTCGAGCTCGCGGCGCACCAGCGACAGCGAGAACACGGGTCCGGTGGGCTCGTCAGGGAGCAGCCGGTCGACGAAATAGCGGTAGCCGGCTTCGGTGGGCACGCGGCCGGCCGAGGTGTAGGGATGGGCGAGCAGCCCCAGCTCCTCCAGGCTCGCGAGCTCGTGGCGGATCGTCGAGGGACCCCACTCGACGCCGGTGGAGAGGGACTTGGAGCCCACGGGCGATCCGACTTCGAGGTATTCCTCGACGACCTTTCGCAGCAGCAGTTCCTGACGGTCGCTCAGCACGGCTTGAGATTGTAGGTAGGGCGGTGGCGTGATTCGCCCGGCGCGCCGGCGTGGTGGGCGGGGCCAGAGCCGCGGAGCTGTCGCGGGCCCTAGTCCACGACGATCTCGGCCTGGCCGTTGCGGATGATCCGCTTGCCGGCCTGCTGGGCCTCGGAATCGACGACCGCGACGCCGTCGGCGACCTCACGCACGGTGCCGGTGACGGTGATCTCCTGCTCCAGCACGCCCATGCCGCGGAACTGCACCGACAGGCGCCGCAGGGTGTCGGGTCCGCCGAAGTGCTCGGTGTGCGCGCGGGCGACCTGCGCCATCATCCACAGCCCGTGCAGGATCTTGCCGGGCAGGCCGACCTGCTGAGCGAACTGCTCGTCGATGTGGATCGGGTTGAAGTCCCCAGAAGCGCCGGCGTAGCGGATCGTCACATACTTATCGGGGGTCACCTTGAGCGTGAACTGCTCGCCAGGCTCGACGCTCACGAGGTCCCCCTGACGATGTTCGTCCAGGTTCCCGTGCAGACCGTCTCGCCCCGCTGGTTGACCGACACCGACTCGAACACGTAAAAGCCCATCCCCCCGCGCTCGGCGATCTCCTTGACGCTCGTGGTGGTGGTGACCTCATCGCCGGCGATCACCAGCGGTCCCCAGTGAAACTCCTGGCCGCCATGGACCATCATCGCGAAGTTGATCCCGACCTCGGGGTCAAACAGCAGCGGCGCGACCGCGCGTCCGGCGTACACGACGGCGAACATGGGCGGCGCGACGACGTCGGCGTGGCCGGCTGCGCGTGCGGCCTCGTGGTCGATGTGAAGCGGGTTGGTTTCGCCGACGGCATGCGCGTACTCCTTGATCTTCTCGCGCCCGACGGCATAGACCTCGGACGGGTAGCGCTTTCCGACAGCAGCGGTGTTGATCGACACGAAGCGGCAGTCTAAGTGGAGCACCAAGTCAGATGATCACCGGCACCGAGCCGCCGTCGACCGACCAGGCCGCGCCCGAGACATTCGCGGCCGCCTCCGAGCACAGGAACGCGATAACCCAGCCGCGATCGAGCCGTTGCGTTGAGTCGTGGATGGCCGGATCGAGCCATTGCGCCCGTCCCGCCCGCGCGCTAGCCTCCGTTACGTGGCCAAGCACGGCAGCCTGAGAGCATCAGACGCCGATCGAGATCAGATCGTCGATCGGCTGCGGATGGCGTCGGCCGAGGGACGGCTCGCCGCCCACGAGCTTGAGACTCGGGTGACCACGGCGCTGCGAGCCCGCACCTACGCCGAACTCGAGGCGACGGTTTCCGATCTGCCCGGCGCCGGCCGGATGACGGGACCGTCGGCCGCCGGCTGGGCAGTCTCTACCGTGCGCGCGCATCCTGCCCTGCTGCTGCTGGCGATCCCGGTGGGGATGGTCGTGGCCGCGACGCTGATTGCGCTGACGACGATCTGGGCGCTGGTGATGGTGGCGATGTTCACCCTCGGGCACCGGGGCCACATGTACCGCGGACCGTGGAATTACGGATCCCGGGAACGCTTCACACCGCCGGCGGGACGTTACGGAGCGACCGCCGGGCGCTTCGGGGCGTCACGTGGGCCGGGCCGGCGCCGCGGCTACTCGGCCTGACGACTGACCCCCGGCGCCGCCGCTACTCGGCCCGACGACTGACCCGCCAGACCACGCCCTCCATCAGCATCGCCCGGCGGTTGACCGTGTAGCGGTGCCGGTAGCGGCGGCGCGTGAGCTCCTGCGCCCGGGTGACGCCCAGTTCGCCTAGCCACGTCTGTTCGGTCACGAGGTCCGGCTGCGCGGTGGCGTCACGCATGTAGGCGATCACCGCGTCGGGCGCCAGCCGCCTCATGGCGGTGATCAGCGCGGCCGGTGGAATGTGCTGGGGACCGACCCCGACCGGGGCCACGCAGGTGAGGGCGTTGGGCGCCAGCTCGGCGATCGTGCGCTCCTGGTTGGTGAGAGGTCGACCAGATCGGTGATCAGATAGGCGTCATAGACGTCCGGTCGATCGCGCAGCGCGGCCTCGCGGGCGGCCGGTTCCAGGTCGGTGGCGATCACCGGGCGCATCCCCAGCGCGGCCAGGCCCGCCGGAGATTCCGTTGCCCGCGCCGATGTCGAGCACCCGAACCTGCGAGCGCTCCCAGCCGAGGCTGTCCGTGGCACCGGCCAGCATCGACCCGCTCTCCTCCGGCGAGCGGCAGCCCAGGCGGCGCTGGACGACCTCCTCGTACAAGCCGGGAAGGGCGTAGACACGGTCGTAGTCGTGCAGGCACAGCTCCTCGGTGCGGCCGTCGTCGAAATGCACGAGGATCCGCTCGCGTCCGATCTGAGGGTCCGCCTGGGGCGGGATCTCGACCGTGAAGGGGCGCCCCTCCGTGGTCGTCAAGGCCTCACCCCCGTGGCAATCGCCCGCAGGGCGCGGGACGGACATTGCCGTGGCAATCGCCCCCCGGGCGATTGCCACAAGGGATCGCCCCCTGGGCGATCACCCGATCACCCCTTCTCGCCGAGCTCCAGCACCGCCAGGAACGCCTCCTGGGGAACCTCGATCCGGCCCACCTGCTTCATCCGCTGCTTGCCCTTCTTCTGCGCCTCCAGCAGCTTGCGCTTGCGCGAGATGTCACCGCCGTAGCACTTGGCGATCACGTCCTTACGGTAGGCCTTGATCGTCTCCCGGGCCACGATCCGCGAGCCGATCGCCGCCTGGATCGGCACGTCGTACTGCTGGCGCGGGATCTTCTGGCGGAGCTTCTCGGTCAGCGTCCGGCCGGCCTCCTGGGCCTTGGAGCGGTGTACGAGCATTGACAGGGCGTCGATCGGGTCGCCGGCCAGCAGGATGTCGAGCTTGACCAGATCTGACTCACGCAGGCCGATCAGGTCGTAGTCCAGCGAGGCGTAGCCGCGCGTGCGGGACTTCAGCTGGTCGAAGAAGTCCAGCACGATCTCGGCCAGCGGCAGGTCGTAGGTCATCTGCACGCGCTCAGGCGAGAGGAAGTGCATGCCGGAGTGCTCGCCGCGGCGCTCCTGGCAGAGCTCCATGATCTGACCGACGAACTCCTTGGGGGACAGGATCGAGGCGCGGATGAACGGCTCACGGACCTCGGCCACGCGGGAGGGATCGGGCATGTCGTTGGGGCTGTGGACGGGCACGACGCTGCCGTCGGTGAGCGTCACCTCGTACTCGACCGACGGCATCGTGGCCATCAACTCCAGGTCGTACTCGCGCTCCAGGCGCTCACGCACGATGTCCATGTGCAGCAGGCCGAGAAAACCGCAGCGAAAGCCAAACCCCAGCGCCTCGGACGTTTCAGGCTCCCAGCTCAGCGCCGCGTCGTTGAGGGTCAGCTTCTCCAGCGCGTCGCGCAGATCCGGATAGGCGTCGGAATCGATCGGGAACAGGCCGCAGAAGACCATCGGCTTGACCTCCCGGTAGCCGGGCAGCGGCTCGGTGGCCGGTCTGACCTTGCTGGTCAGCGTGTCGCCCACGCGCAGCCGAGTGACGTCCTTGATCCCGGTGATCAGAAAGCCGACCTCGCCGGCGCTGAGCGCCTTGGCTGAGATCATCTGGGGCGTGAAGAAGCCGATGTCGTCGATCTCGGCCTCGGTCCCCGCCTGCATCGCGCGGATTCCCTCACCCTTGGTGAAGGTGCCGTCGACGACGCGGATGTAGGCGATCACGCCGCGATACTGGTCGTACTCGGAGTCGAAGATCAGCGCGCGGGGCGGGGCCGCGAGGTCACCGCTGGGCGGCGGAACGCGCGCGATCAGCTCGTCGAGCACCTCGGTGACGCCCTCGCCGGTCTTCGCGCTGATCCGCCTGACCTGGGCCGCCGGCTCTCCCAGCAGGTCGGCCACCTCCTCGGCCACCCGCTCGGGCTCGGCGCCGGGCAGATCGACCTTGTTCAGGCATGGGATCAGCTCGAGTCCGGCCTCGACCGCCAGGTAGGTGTTGGCCACCGTCTGAGCCTCGACTCCCTGCGAGGCGTCTACGACCAGCAGCGCCCCCTCGCACGCCGCCAGCGACCGTGAGACCTCATAGGTGAAGTCCACGTGCCCGGGGGTGTCGATCAACTGCAGCTGGTAGGTCTGGCCATCGTGAGCCGACTCGTAGTAGACGCGGACAGCCTGCGCCTTGATCGTGATCCCCCGCTCGCGTTCGAGGTCCATCGAATCGAGCAGCTGCGCGCGCATCGCCCGCGGGTCCACAGTGTGGGTCAGCTCCAGGATGCGATCGGCCAGCGTCGACTTGCCGTGGTCGATATGGGCGATGATCGAGAAGTTGCGGATGTGAGCCTGGTCGGCCATCTGCCATCTAGGGTAGGCCCCCCGACGCGGGTGCGAGCGTTGGTGGCCGCTACCGAGGGCCCGCGCCGGCGGCGCCGTGGTGATGCTCGTGCTCGTGGTGCACCCGGCGGCTGATGAATTGCGGCAGCAGGCCCAGCTCGTCCAGCGCTCCGCGACCGGCGACGCCCATCGTGAGCACGCCCGCGAAGATGGCGACGGCATCGATCGACTTGCGCCCTTGCTTGTCCCAGTAGTCGTCCTGCAGGTCGAGCCACAGCGCAAACTCGTCGAGCGTCAGCGCCGAGGCGATGCCGTAGGTGGTCGCGGTGATGCGCGAGGCCCACTCGGGCGACCTCATACCCAGCCCGAACCGATAGGTCCATAGGTAGCCGACGCCGAGCAGGCCGAAGATCCCGAACGTGCTGTGGTGGATGTGACGCCCGCCGGCGCTGATGTTCCTGAACGGGCCGACGTTGGCCCGGATCGCGTGGGTGACCCCGCGGGCGACCGCGAACGCCGTCGTGAAGCCGACCGCGCTCAGGAACGCGCGCTCCTTGCGAGGTTCGGTGAGGTGGCGCGCGTAGAGGCCCCTGAGCTGCACGTTCAGGATGCTACGCGGCCGCGCAGGCGTCCAAGGATCAGCGACTCGATCTGGCGCGCCTCCGGGATCCGCATCAACAGCACGAGCCGGGCGTAGAGGGCCACGGCGACCGTCAGCGCGATCCCGATCGACAGGATCTGGGCGATCAGTGACAGGCCCAGGAGGCTGTCGAGCCCCTTCCAGAGCAGGTATCCGACCGCGGTGATGATCGCCGTGGCGATCACGATGCGCACCGTGATCATCGTCGTCTGAGCGCCCTCCAGGCGGCCGTTGAAGCCGACCCGCAGCCGGCGCAGCTGCAGGGCGGTCATGACGATGTTGGCCGACACCGTGCCGATCACGAGGCCCGGGATGCCCAGCGGCTTGTAGAGCGCCAGCGAGACGATGATGTCCACGACCATGTTCATCGCCGCCAGCCCGGTCGGGATCCACGGTCGCCTGAGGGCGAAGAACGTCCGGCTCAGAAGCAGGTTGACCCCCGCGAACGGAAGGCTGAAGGCAAACCAGAACAGCGCCGTGGAGACCAGGTGGGTGGAGAACGAGTGAAACACGCCGTGTTGGTAGACCAGCCGGGTGATCGGCGTCGCCAGCACCGCCATCAGCGCCGCCGACGGGATCAGCAGCAGGTTGATCTGGCGGATGCCGTTGCCAAGGGTCTGGCGCATGCCCACGACTTCCCGCCGGTGGGCCAGGCGGCTGAGCGTCGGAAACAGGACCGTCGCCACCGCAACGCTGAACACGCCCTGGGGCAGCATGTAGATCCGGAAGGCGTCGTTGATCGCGGCCGGTGCGTGGGAGGAGACGAGCGTGCCCAGTCCGGCGTTGAGGAACACATCGAGGTTGATGATCCCGATGCTCATCGTCACCGGCAGGAACAGGATCAGCACCTGCCGGATGCGCGCGTCGCGCCAATTCAGCGTGAACGACAGGCGAAAGTCGATCCGGCGCAGCGCCGAGGCGATCAGCAGCAGCTGCACGACGGTCGCGACCAGCCAGGCGATCGCGTACGCGTAGACGGCGTTCGGCCCGTGAAAGCGGCCGTGCAGGCCCACCAGGAGCACGATGATCACGACGTTCCAGACCGCGGGGGCCAGCGCCGGGATCGAGAACTCGTCGTAGGACTGCAGGATCCCCACCAGCAGGCCGGTCAGGCTCAGCAGCAGCACTACCGGGAACAGGACGCGCGAGAGCCCGACCGTGAGCGCGGTCGCCGAGGCGCTGAACGTGCCGGTGAACAGCGGCATGATCACCCCCGCCACCCCCATCCACACCAGCGTCAACGCGCCCAGCATGACGAGGATCAGCCAGAACAGCTCGGAGGCGAGCCGAAACGCCTCCCGCTTGCGCCCGTCCTGCATGAGCTCCGTGAACACCGGCACGAACGCGGCCGACAGTGCCGCCTGCGAGAACAGATTGCTGAACAGGTTGGGGACCTGGGAGGCGACCGTAAATGCAGAAGCGGCGGCCGAGGTGGCGAAGAAGCCCGCCTGCACGACCTCGCGTCCGAGCCCGGCGATTCGAGACAATGCCGTGGCGAGTGCGAAGATCGCCGTGCTGAGCGCGATCCGGCGGCGCGGCGGCGGCGGGGGCGACCTGGTCGACTCCCCCGTTGCGTTGCTCTCGACGGACACGAGCGCGCTATAGTACGCGCCCTTGCCGCGGCCAACCGCGGCTGCTTTTACGTTATGGCCAACATCCACTCACAGAAGAAGCGGATCCTGCGCGCCGAGCGTGAGCGGCTTGAGAATCGCCGCTACACCTCGACGATCAAGACCTACTTCCGGCGGCTGGAAGCTGCGATCGCCGGCGACGACGCCGAGGTTGCCGAGCGCGAGCATCGCGAGTTGGTCAAGACGATCGACAAGGCCGTCAAGCGCGGGGCGCTGCACCGCAACACCGGCGCTCGCAAGAAGTCGCGCGCGGCGCGGCTGCGCAAGACCGCCTGACCCGGACTCTGCCGCCCGGCCGGGCCGGCCGGCCGGGGAGTACTTAGTTAAGCGGCGATCCGAGTAATCGCGATCAGCGCGGCGGTGTCCTCGGCGAGCGCGCCGCGTCCCCCGCCCCGGGAAGCGAGCTCCAGCTCCGCGATCTCGCAGGTGGCGCGGCGCAGTGCGTCCGATCCGGTGGCGCGGGCATCGGAGATCAGCCGGTCGGCGGCCCGCGACGGCATGCGCAGCCTGCGCTTGATCTGGGCCGGCGCCTCGCCGGCGTCGAGCGCCGAGGCCACGCCGTGGGCGACCCGCACGCGCTGGACGATCCAGTACAGCAGCCCGGGGACGCGCTCGCCCTGGGCGCGAAGCTCCAGGTAGGCGCGCGTCGCCGCCTTCGCGTCGCCGGCGACGAGCGCATCCGCAACCGTCCACGCCCTGCGCTCGGCTGACGCGGCGGTCAACTCCTCGATCTGATCGGCATCGATGGTCGCGCCCTGATCCGCGCCCAGCGCCAGCTTCTCGAGCTCCCGCAGCAGTCGCTGCTGGCGATCTCCTACGTGTCGCACGAGCGCCCGCGCCGCGTCGGGATCGAGCCCCAGGCCAAGCTCGCGAGCCCGCGCAATCGCCCATTTGGGCAGCTCCCAGGGTTTGAGGCTGTCCTCGGCGCTGACGTCTCCGCCGGCCCGGCGGACCGCTTCATGCAGCCGAGCCGGCGCCTTGGCGCGCCCGTCCTCCCGCGCGAACAGGGCCAGGGTGGTATCCGGCGGCATCCCCTTGAGCGCGGCCTCCAGCCGCGCGATCTCCTTGTCCTTCCAGCGCTCGACTCCGTCGACGATGATGAACCGCCGTCCGATCACCAGCGTCATTGCGCTCAGCGCGGAGGCGACCGCGTCCGGGGTCGCGTCATCTCCCTCAAACAGCTCCAATCCCTCGACCCCGCTCTGCGCCTCCGCGATCCCGCGCAGGCGCGCGCGACGCTCGGCGATCCGTCCGTGGTCGTCGCCGTGAATCAGATACGCGGGCTTGAAGGCGGCCAAGAGGAGCAGTCTAGGCCCGCCACCGACGTTCTGGCAGTGAGTCGCGCGGCTAGCGAACGACCACGTTGACCAGCTTGTCGGGCACGACGATCACCTTCGTGACCTCGTGGCCATCGACGTGCGCGCTGACGCCGCGCGACGCCAGGCACAGGCGCTCGAGCTCATCGCGCGGCGCGCCGGTGGGAGCGCTGAGCCGATCACGAACCTTACCGTTGACCTGACAGACGAGCTCGAAGGTTTCGGTCACCAGCAGCGCGGGATCGGAGACCGGCCAGGGCTGCTCCCAGATGCGTTGCCGGGTCAGCAGCTCGTAGACCTCTGACCCGAGATGCGGCGCGAACGGGAACAGCAGCGAGGCGGCCGTGGCGGTGGCGAACCGGCGCGCCTGCAGGTCGGCGTCGGGATGGCGGTAGATCTCGTTGACCAGCTCCATGATCGCCGAGATAGCGGTGTTGAAGGCGAACCTCCCGGCCATGTCGCCGGTCACCTTGTCGATCGCCCAGTGGGCCTTGCGGACCAGCGTCAGGGCGTCTCCCTGCGACTCAGGCGGCTGCTCGGCGACCGCTGGCCCGGCGTCGGTGGCCAGCGCGTCCCCCAGGCGCCAGAGCCGGGCGAGGAAGCGGTACACGCCGTCGACGCCGGTCTCAGACCAGGCCGCGTCCTGATCGGGCGGGCCGACGAACAGAACGTAGCAGCGCGCCGCGTCGGCGCCGACCCGTTCGACGATCTCGCTGGGGACGACGACGTTACCCTTGGAGCTCGACATCTTGTAGCCGTCGGGGCCGAGGATCATTCCCTGGGTGAACAGCGCCTTGAAGGGCTCCTGCACCTCGAGCAGCCCGATGTCGGCCAGCGCCTTGACGAAGAAGCGCGCGTACATCAGATGCAGGATCGCGTGCTCGACGCCGCCGATGTACTGGTCGACGGGCATCCAGCCGTTGAGCACCGACTTGTCCCACGCCGCGTCGTCATTGCGGGCGTCGCAATAGCGCAAGAAGTACCAGCTGGAGTCGACGAACGTGTCCATCGTGTCGGTCTCCCGCCGGGCGGGCCCCCCGCAGCGCGGGCAGCTGGTGTTGACCCAGTCCTCGGCGGCCGCCAGCGGCGAGCGACCGCGCGGCTTGTAGTCCTCGATCTCCGGCAGCTTGACGGGCAACTGGTCCTCGGGGACGGGGACCAGACCGCATTCAGAGCAATAGACGACCGGAATCGGGCAGCCCCAATATCGCTGGCGGGAGACCAGCCAGTCGCGCAGGCGGAAGTTGACCGAGGCGTGTCCCATCCCCGCCCGGTCCAGCCAATCGACGATCGCCTGCGTGCCCTCGACGGTGTTCATGCCGGTGAAATCGCCGGAATTGATCAGCTGCTCGCGCTCCGAGTGCGCCACGAACGCGGCGCCCTCGGCGTTCCCGGCATCCCCGGCGTCCCCGGCTTCCCCGGCGTCCCCGGCGTCCCCGGCGTCCGATACGACGGCCGGCGCCACGACCGGGCGGATTGGCAGCTCGAACGCGACCGCAAAGTCGTAGTCGCGCTGATCGTGGGCTGGGACGCCCATCACCGCGCCGGTGCCGTACTCCATCAACACGTAGTCGGCGACGAACATCGGGATCTGCTCGCCGTTGACGGGGTTGGTCACGGTCCGGCCCAAGCGCGCGCCGGTCTTGGGCTTATCGGCGTCGCCGCGCAGCTCGACCGGCTCCGACAGGGCACGGTTGACGTAGTCGCGAACCGGTTGCTCGTGCTCGGTGCCCGCGGCCAGCCGGACCACGTCGGGATGCTCAGGGGCCATCACGAAGAATGTCGCCCCGAACAGCGTGTCCGGGCGTGTGGTGAACACCGAGTAGTCGATGCCGAGCTCCTCGCAGCGGAATGTGACCTCAGCTCCCTCGCTGCGACCGATCCAGTTGCGCTGCATCGCCTTGACGTGCTCAGGCCACTGGATCGCGTCGAGGTCATTCAGCAGCCGGTCCGCATATTCGGTGATCCGGAAGAACCACTGCTCCAGCTGGCGTGCCTCCACCCGGGCCCCGCAGCGCTCGCAGTGACCGTCGATCACCTGCTCATTGGCCAGCACGGTCGCGTCGTTGGGACACCACTTGACGGCGGCCTCCTTACGGTAGGCGAGCCCGCGCTCGAACAGCTGCAGGAAGATCCACTGCGTCCAGCGGTAGTAACTCGGCTCGTGGGTGCCCAGCTCCCGTGACCAGTCGATCGATATCCCCCAGCGGTGAAACCAATGGCGGTAGGAGGCGATCGAACGGTCGGTCGCCACGCGGGGATGCACCCCGGTCTTGATCGCGTTGTTCTCCGCGGGCAGCCCGAACGCGTCGTAGCCCATCGGATGCAGGACGCGGTGACCGGTGCGGCGATGAAAGTGCGCGATCGCATCTCCCAGGGCGTAGTTCTTGAGGTGCCCGATGTGCGGCTCGCCGCTGGGGTAGGGCAACATCTCCAGCACATAGGACTTCTCCAACCCCTGTCCGGCGGGGCCATCCGGCCCGTTGGACACCTCCCACGTGCGCTCACGGGCCCACAGCTCCTGCCATTTGGGCTCGATCTGCCTCGGTTCGTAGCGGCGTTCGGACATCGCCGCACTGAGGTTACTTAGGCTCGCCCTGGCATCGCTAACCGGCGGCAAGCGACGCAATTCTTGCGGCCTGTTTGACGGCCGCGCTCTACCATCCGCGCCGTGGCCGAGAACTCATCCCCAGGCAGATCACGCGCAGGTGCCACCGCGCGGCAGGTCGCGACGATCATCCAGGCCGCCGAGGACGCGGCGCGGGCGATCCACAATGAGGCCGAGGAACAGGTCAACCGGCGGATCGCCGAGGGCGAGCGCGCGGCGCAGTATCGGGTGCAGGCCGCCGACGACGAGGCGGCCGAGATCCTCAAGACGGCACAGGCCGAGGGGGCGCGGCTGCGGCGAGACAGCCAGGCCGAGTTCGAGCAGGCCAAGACCACCGCCACCAGCGAGGCCCTGACGATCCTCGCCAGCGCCCAGGAGCAGGCCGACGCGGTTGTCAAGCAGGCCGCCGAGGCGGCGCAGGCCAGTCGCCACGAGTCCGAAAAGCGTTCCCGGGAGCTGGTGCTCGACGCCCACGCCGCCGCCGACGGCGTCCGCGCCGAGGGTCTGGAGCTGGTGGCCAACCTGCGTCAGATGGGGGACTCGCTGCGCTCCAACGCCGAGCGCCTGCTGCGAGACGTGCAGCTGATCCACACCCGCATGGTCGCCACGCTCGATGATGCCGCCGGCGCCTCGGCACCGCGTCGGGGCTCGTCCAGCCGGGACGGCGGTCGATCGTCCAGATCCTTGTCGACCTCTTCGCTTACCGCCCCGCGGAGCAGCGCCCGCGCCTCGCGCAGCGTCGAGGACGAGCTGGACGTGCCCGAGTTCATCCCGCCAGCCTAGACTAGGTGCCTCCGGAGGATTTGGGTCTGCCAAATCCTCCAATCAAATTCGGCCACGCGAATTGTACAGGCCTGCCGGATTTCACACGCTCGGCCGAATTTCACATGTACTAATCTTGGCGGGCCAGACCTCGACGGGGCTATAGCTCAGCTGGGAGAGCGCTGCCATGGCATGGCAGAGGTCGTCGGTTCGAGCCCGACTAGCTCCATTACGAATCCTCCTTGCACGATCGACGTCGCCTGCCGAGGATCCGTCATGTCGTAGTGTGCGTGAACGAGATGGACCTGGTTGATTGGCACGCCGAGTGCTTTGACGAGGTGTGCCGGCCGCGATGACCGCCGCCGCGGCTCCGAGCTTCGATCTGCAGTCACACTCCGACCGTTCCGACGGCGCGCTCACGCCCGCGCAGGTGGTCACGGCGGCGCACGCCGCGGGCGTGGAACTGCTGGCGCTCAGCGACCACGACACGGTGGGTGGGGTCCAGGAGGCGCTGGACTGCGCCGCCACGATCGGCATCCGGCTGCTGACCGCGGTGGAGATCTCGGCGGTACAGGGATCGCACGAGGATCTGCACGTGCTCGGCTACGGCATCGACCATCACAACGCCGAGCTGCTGGAGACGCTGGTGCGCTTCCGCGCCGATCGTGAGGCGCGCTCGCAGAAGATGGCCCTGGCGTTCCGCGAGCTGGGCTTTGAGCTCGACGATGGGCTGCTCGCCGAGCGCGCACGCAGCGGTCGCTCGATCGGCCGTCCGCATCTGGCGCGGGCGGTGTCCGAGGACCCGCGCAACGGACCGCGCCTGGCGCGGGAGGGCCTGCAGGATCCGACCGCGGTCCTCCAGGCCTATCTGCTGCCCGGCAAGCCGGCCTTCCGGGGGCGCACGATCCCGACCGTGGAGCAGGCGATCGCCGCGATCCATACCGCCGGCGGCCAGGCCGTCTGGGCACATCCGTTCTGGGACCTCGCCGATCCCGCCGAGGTACTGTCCACGATCGAGCGCTTCAGGGCGCTGGGACTCGACGGCGTCGAGGCGTTCTACATCACCCACGATCGCGAGCAGACGCTGCTGGTGGCCGACGCCTGCGAGCGGCTTGGGCTGCTGACCACCGGCTCCTCGGATTTCCACGGGCCTGAGCACCGGCTGTTCTCACGGTTCCGGGCGTTCTCGCTCTACGGCCGTAAGCCCCGCCTGGGCCCGCTGGCGTCGTCCTAGGACAGGGCGGCGGTCAGGCCGGCTGCTGCTTGGCCGCCTCCAGCGCCGCGGGCGGATCCAGCGCGCTGTCACCGCGCACCAGCTCCAGCGCGCGGTCGGCGAGCTCGGCCGCCTGCGCACCGCCAACCGAATCGTCGCCCAGCGCCAGGGCCAGCAGCACCTGGCGCATCAGCTCGGGATCCTGGAGGTCAGGCGGCGCCCCGGCCGGGGCCAGGCCCCGCACCCCTGCCAGCAACCGCGACGCGGTCGCACCCCCGCCCAGCGAGAGCCGCCCCGCATGACGGTCGGGGATCGTGGCTACGACCGCACCCGTGGCCGGGTTGACGACGTTGATCTTGCTGCGCAGCCCCGAGCGCTCCAGCGCCAGACGGTAGCCCGACAGTCGCAGGTAGCCAAGCTGGGCGGCGAGCTGGATGAACGCCGCAACCTCGGTCTCCTCCCGCACGCGCGCATGGTGAAGCGACAGCTGAGTGCCCGCGTCGGGCAGGGACGGGTCCGGATCGGGGGCCACGAGCAGGAATGCTTGGGACCCGAGCCGTCCCGCCCCGACGCCCGCCAGGTCGGCCAGCAGCTGGTAGCCGCCGAGTCCCAGCGCGCCGACGATGCCGGGCGGGACGGGGTGCTCGGCCAGATATCCCGGTGGATGACTCATCGGTGGGCAGAGCTTCAGTTGTCCAGCAGCCCGCCGACGATGCTGCCGAGCCTGCCGCTACCGCCCTGCTGCGAGTTGCCCCCGGCGCCCTCTTGGACCGGCGGATGGAAGTACGCGCTCTGGAGCCCGACGCGGCCGGGGCCGGTGAAGCGGTTAAAGACCAGATTGCCACCGCCGCCGCCCAGAAACCCCGTCTTGAACCCGTAGACCTCCTGCGACATCTGCACGGAGTGGTCGCGGTAGACCCAGCCACCCGGCTCGATGTCGATCGTCTCGCCGGGATCGAGCTGCTTCTCGAACACGTTCCCGTAGCCGTGGACCCACACGACTCCCTCATGGTCGGCGGCGAAGAACTCGTCGATGAAGAAGCCGCCGCCGTACATCATGTTCGCGAAGCCCTTGATCCGGCTGTAGTCGTACTGGACGTTGCCGGTGGCGGCCAGGAACTGGTGCTCGCGGACGACCAAGCCCTGGCCCGCCGGGAGGTGCAGCGCCGCGACGTGGCCCGGCGAGTCGCGACTGAACGCGATCTCCCCAGCCGACTGCGCTTCCAGCAGCAGCAACGGCATCCCGCCGAACACCCGCCGCTTGAGCCCCTTCTTGAGCGGATGCAGCCCGATCTGCATGTTCGGGTACTTCCACAGCAGCACGTGATGCTCGAAGTAGACCGGGACCTGCCCGTCGAGCGCCATGTGCAGCACCGGCACAAGCTCGCCCTCAAGGCGGTAGTTCAAACCGGGCGCCGTGCCCTGGGTGATCTGGGTGGGCAGGATCTGGGGCGCGGTGGGCACGATGTCTCCGTTCTTCACAGTTTTGGAGGCCAGCCAACGTCCGCCGCCCCCGGTCTGGAGCCGTCACCGTATCGCGCTCGTCGGCGGGGTGCTAGTGCCGTGGACAGATGGTCCGGGCCACCCTCTGAGCGATTGGGTGCCCGTCACCTGGGCGATGTGACGATAATCGGCCTGAGATGCCCCCGATCTACGTCACCGGTCACCGCAATCCGGACACCGACTCGATCGCATCGGCGATCGGCTATGCCGAGCTCAGGCGTCGCCTGGACCCCAACAATGACTACGTCCCGGTGCGACTCGGGGACATCAACTCTCAGACCCGATGGGTGCTGGAGCGCAGTGGCGCGCCCGAGCCCGAGCTACTGCCGCATGTGATGCTGCGGGCCTGCGACGTGATGCAGACGAGCTTTCCCGTCACGGGCCAGGACGAGCCGATCCGTGAAGCCGGCCTGGCGATGGCCGCGGCCGATCTGGAGCTCGTGCCGATCGTCGACGAGGACGGCGCCCTGACCGGCGTCCTGACCGAGCGGGCGCTGGCCCGGCGATACATCCGCGAATCACGGCGCACGTCGACGTTGCAGGAGGCGCCAACCTACGTCCACGCGGTGGTCGCCGTGCTCGAGGGCGAGCTCGTTGCCGGCGAGGACCGGCAGCTGTCGGGGCGCGTCTGGGTGCATTCGATGGACGTCACCACTCCCAGCGGCATCTCCGAGGGCGACGTCGCGGTGATCGGCAATCGATCCGACGCCCAGCGACTGGCGATCGAGCTGGGCGCCGCCCTGATCGTGACCTCCAACTCGTCGGTTCCATCCGACGAGGTGCTGGCGCTGGCGCGCAAGCAGGGAACCACGATCGTCGTCTCACCCCTTGACACCTATGTGTCGGGCCGGATGATCACGCTGGCCGCCCCCTGCCAGGCGTTTATGGAGAAGGACCCGCTGACCGTCGCCCCCGACTACCTGGTCGCCGACGTCTCAGAGCAGGTCAAGGATAGTCATTACGGCGCCGCGGTCGTGGTGGATGCCCAGCGCCATCCGGTGGGCCTGGTCACCCGCTCGGATCTGGTGGGCCCGTCCAGACGCCGGGTGGTGCTGGTCGATCACGCCGAGCAGGCGCAGAGCGTGCCGGGGATCGAGCATGCCGAGATCGTCGAGATCCTGGATCACCACCACATCGGTTCGATCGAGACGCGCGTGCCGGTGACTGCCACCTTCGACCCGGTCGGCTCGACCGCCACGCTGGTGGTCGAACGCTTCCGCCAGAACGGGATGGAGCCGAGTCGGTCCACCGCCATCGCGCTGCTCGGTGCGGTGCTCTCGGACACCGTGATCCTGAACTCGCCGACCACGACCTCCCGTGACCACTCGGTGGTTGAGTATCTGGAGCGGGTGCTGGCCCTCGACGCCAGCGCGCTGGGACGTGAGATGTTCGAGGCGACCGCTGACGTCTCGCAGGTCAGCGCCGAGGAGATCGTCACCCGTGATGCCAAGCGCTATCAGGTCACGGGCGACCAGGAGATCTGCATCGCCCAGATCGAGGTCGTTGGCAAGGCGCTGCTGGAGCGAAAGGATGAGCTGTTGTCGGCGATGCACCACGAGCGCGACGCCAAGGAGCTCCAGCTCTACGCGCTGATGGTCACCGACGTGCTGAGCAAGGGCACCGACATGCTCGTGGCGGGTGACACGGCGGCCGTGGCGCGCAGCTTCGGCACGACGGCGAAGGACAGCCTGATCGAGCTGCCCGGCGTGATGAGCCGCAAGAAGGAAGTGGCGCCGAAGCTGATGTCGGGCTTCTAGCCCTAGCCGGCGACCGAGGCGGCGCCGACCGCCCGGGCGGGGGCCTCGCCCCAGAGCTGCTCCAGCCGGTAGTACTCCCGGGTCTCCGGCGTGAACACGTGCACCACGACGTCGAGGTAGTCCATCAGGATCCAGTGGGCCTGGGTCAGGCCCTCTGCGCGCCGCGGCAGCAGTCCGAACCGGGACTTCATGCCCGCGTGGATTCCGGCGTGGATCGCCTTGACCTGGCGATCGGTGCGGCCGGTGCAGATAACGAAGTAGTCGGTATAGCCGAGCAGCTCGCGGACATCGAGCTGCACGATCTCCAGTGCCTTTCGGTCTTCGGCCAGTTCGATGATCGTGGACGCGAGCTGTTCGGGCGTCATGTGGTGGTGAAACCTCCGTAGAGTCCGTTGGCCTGGATGTAGCCGGCGACCTGATCCGGCACCAGATAGCGGACCGGCTGCGATTCGCGCACGCGGCGGCGCACCATCGTCGAGGACACGCCGATCCGCGGCATCCAGAAGAACCGGGCCCGGTCGCCGCCCCGCAGCTGCTCGAGTGCCGTCTCCACGGACTCGCGCGCCGTGCCCCGCCGCTTGGCGATCGCCAAGCCGGCCAGCTCAAGCACACGCTCGGGCTCACGCCATCGGGGCAACCCGGCCGCGACGTCGCCGCCGAGGATCAGGGTCAGGTCGTCTTGGGGCGATTGCGAGCTCAGCATCTGAAGAGTATCGACCGTGTAAGACGGGCCGTCACGCCGCAGCTCCAGATCCGAGACGTCGAAGCGCTCGTCCCCGTCCACGGCCAGCCGGCACAGCTCGAAGCGGTGCTCGGCGCCCGGGTCGTCCTCGGTCGGCTTGTGCGGCGGTACGGACGCGGGCATCAGCAGCACCCGGTCAAGGCCCAGCTGGACGTAGGCCTCCTGCGCACAGACCAGGTGACCGAGATGTGGCGGGTTGAAGGTCCCACCCAGGATCCCGATGCGCACTTAGGGCCGGATCTGGCCGGTACCCTCGATCAGGTACTTGAACGTGCAGAGCTCGCGCAGGCCGATCGGCCCCCGGACGTGCAGCTTCTGCGTCGAGTTGCCGATCTCGGCCCCCATCCCGAACTCACCGCCGTCGGTGAACCGGGTGGAGGCGTTGACGTACACGCACGCGGCGTCGACTCCGAGTCCGAAGCCGTGCGCCGAGACCGTATCGCGGGTCACGATCGCCTCTGAATGCCCGCTGCCGTGCGCGTTGATGTGCGCGATCGCATCCTGCGCGCTGTCGACCACGCCGACGCCCATCTCCAGCGCCAGGTACTCGGTGTCCCAGTCGGCATCGGTGGCGACGCCCACCGCGATGCCGGGAGCCGCCGCACGGGCGCGCTCGTCGCCGTGCAGCGTGACGCCGGCGTCGCTGAGCGCGCTCAGCGCGACCGGCAGGAAGTCCTCGGCGACGTCCGCGTGGACGAGCAGCTTCTCGGCCGCGTTGCAGACGCCGGGCCGTTGCAGCTTGGCGTTGAGCACGATCGCCAGCGCCGATTCCAGGTCAGCGCTGGCGTCGACGAAGATGTGGCAGTTGCCAGAGGCCGCGTAGATCACCGGAACCGTGGCGACGCCCTTCAGCGCCGCCTTGAGCCCCTCGCCGCCGCGCGGGATGATCAGGTCCACGACACCGGACTGGGTCGCGAGCTCGGCCAGCTCCTCGCGTCCGCCGCCGGCGATCAGCGCCATCGCGCCCTCCGGCAGGCCGGCCTGCGCGGCGGCCTGCGAAGCGACGCCCGCCAGCACGGCGTTGGAGTGCTCGGCCGAGCTCGAGCCCCGCAGCAGGACCGCGTTGCCCGATTTCAGGCACAGCGCGGTGGAGTCGATCGTGACGTTGGGCCGGGCCTCGTAGACCACCGCGATCACCCCCAGCGGCACGCGCACCTTGCGCAGCGCCAGTCCATTGGGCAGCGTGCAGCCGTCGATCACTTCGCCGACCGGATCGGGCAGCCCGGCGATCCGTCTCACACCCGTCGCCATATCCGCCACCCGCTGCTCGCTGAGGGCGAGGCGATCCAGCAGCGCCGCGGAGAGCCCGGTCTGCTCGCCCCGTTCCAGATCGCGGGCGTTGGCGTCGAGGATCTCCGGCGTGCGCGCCTCCAGTGCGGCCGCAATCGCGTCAAGCGCGGAATTCTTGACCTCGGCGCCGAGCGTGGCCATTGACCGCGAGGCGCGCCTGGCCGCCAGGCAGGTGTCGGCTATCGATACTGTGGTGCTCGCCATCGGCACACAGGTTACGCCAGCACGAAATAGTCGCGGTGAACCGCCTCGTCGCTGGCGCGGGGCAGCAGCGCGCGGACCTCGGCGGACTTTAGGCCGCAGACCCGGCGCAGCTCGGCAGACGAGTAGTTGCAGATCCCCTTGCCGACCAGCTGATCGGCGTGTGACACCTCGACGGCGTCACCGGCATCAAACTCGCCGCCGACCTCGACCACCCCGACCGGGAGCAGGCTCGTTCCTCCCTCACGCAGCGCCCGGGCGGCGCCGGCGTCCACCAGCACATGGCCGCGGACCGGCTTGGCGTACTTCAGCCACAGCTTGAAGCTCGAGTAACGGCCTGCTTGCGCGGCGAACCTTGTGCCGACCGGTTGCGCCGAAGCGGCGGCGAGAACCGTGCCGGCGTCCAGCCCACCGGCGATCACCGTCGATATCCCGGCGGCGGTCGCCATCTCGGCGGCGACCACCTTGGATCGCATGCCACCCGATCCCAGCGGAGAGGTCGAATGTCCGATGTCGAGACCGTCGAGCTCCTCGAACCTGCCCACCTCCGCCACCAGCTGCGCGTCGGGATGGGCGCGCGGATCTGCGGTGAACACGCCGGCGGCGTCGGTCAGCAGCAGCAGCAGGTCCGCCCCCAGGAGGATCGCCACCTGCGCCGCCAGAAAGTCGTTGTTGCCGAACGAGATCTCGTCGGTGGTCGTGGTGTCGTTCTCGTTGATCACCGGCACGACGCGCCACTCGAGCAGCTTGCGCAGCGTCTGGCGGGCATTGAGGTAGTGGGTGCGCGCGCTCATGTCGAAGAACGTCAGCAGCACCTGTGCGGTCGGCACGCCGCGGGCGCGCAGCAGCTCGTCGTACACCTGGTAGAGCTTCCCCTGCCCGACCGCGCTGGCGGCCTGTAGCTCGTCGATCGCCCGCGGGCGCATGGCCAGCGACATCACCCCCATCCCCCGCGCGATCGCGCCGCTGGTCACCACGACCACCGCCCGCCCGTCGTGGTGAAGTTCGCTCAGCTCGTCACAGATCCGGCCGAGCACGTCGGCGCGCACGTTCCCGCGCTCGTCGGCGACCAGGCTCGATCCGAGTTTCACCACCACGCAGCTCATCTGCGTTCAGAGGGTAGGCGTTCCAAATCGGGCCCGGAGGCCGGCGCGGCCGCCGCCGGCAAGCTGCCGTGCGGCGGCGGCGGCGCCACGCCGGGTTTTGGGGCTACAGCTTGTAGCCGCTGTGCTTGCTACCCGCCTGGCACCATGGGTTGGCCGGAACGCCCGCGCACGGCTTGGGCATCGTCGGCAGGTTCTTGGGCAACGGGTGCATCACGATCTTGGTCACCCGCGGGTAGTGATCGGTCGGCTGGCACAACGAGAGGTCGAGCTGCGAGTCGCAGTACACCTCGCCGAGGAAGGGCAGATTGTCGTTCGCCGGCACCACGCTGCCGTCGCACTTCGGATTGGTCTGCTGGAGGTTGGCGGGCGAGCTCGTCGGCGCGCCTCCACCCTGCTCGGTGTTGCCGCTGTAGCAGTCGGTCGCGTGCCCGGCCTCGAGGTTGAGCTGGCCGAAGTCGCCGTTGGTGGGGTTGCCGAATGAGCCGTTGTGGCTGAACACGTTGTTGACCAGGGCATCGCCCCACTCGTCGTACAGGCAGCCCCCGGCGCCGAGCAGCGGGAAGTTCAACGTGCCTCCCTTGCACGGCGGACCCTGATCCGGGAACGCCACGAAGATCACGCCCCAGGCGTCGTTGTTGACGAACCGGTTGTCCATGATCGTGTCGTTGCGCCCCCCGGAGACCGACATCCCGGTGCCCACGGGTCCGGCGCTGGCGATGCCCGCCGCCGGAACGTTGGGGTTGTTGTTGTCGTGCACGTAGTTGTGCATGAACACCCAGCAGGAGTGCGTGTGGGTGATCGGGCTAACGGCGTTGCCAGGGCAGGCCCCGTTCTGGGGCGATGGCTCGTCGCCGTTCTGGCTGTTGGTGTCAAACCCGTCTTTGTTGTTGTCGAACTGCGAGTTCTCGATCAGGAGCTTGCCGCCCGAGTTGGAGCCCGAGTAGCCGAGCGCGTTGAACTCACCCCACGCGTGGTTCATGGTCTGGTCGCAGATCTGCGAGCAGGCGCCGATGTAGTAGCCGGAATCGTTGAAGTTGCTGGCGTAGGTCTGATCCCAGGTCCCGCCGCTCCAGTTGCTGGAGAAGATCCCGTACGTGGCCGCGGTCTTCTCGCCGCCGTAGTAGGTGCTGGTGGCAGTCAGATACGAGCCGTAGAAGCCGTGTCCGCCGACCTTGCCGCTGTTGGCGCCGCCGTTCCACCAGATTCCGTTACCGGCATCGCCGGAGCCGCCGAGGAAGTTGCAGGCGGTCAGGTTCTGCACCCAGACGTTGGCCGCCTTCCAGACCATGATCCCGTTGAGACCCTTGGCCCCCTTTGAGCTCTTGGGGCCGAAGTTCTGTGCGGACTCCTGGCTGCTGCAGCGCGCCGAGCCCGGCTTGGTCCCGTCCACGATCACCGTGTTGCGGTTCATGCCACGCAGATACACGTCCCGCGTGGTCATCAGCACGCCGGCCGGAAAATCGGAGCCACCCTTGGGAGCGCGACTGGAGCTGGTCTTGTAGTCGCCGGGTCCGACCAGGATCCAATCGCCGGGCTTGGCCGCGTTGACGGCCGCCTGAATCGAGCTGAACTGGCCGCGAATGCCGTGGTAGGAACCGACCCTGAGGACCTTCGCGCCTGCGGCGCCACTCAGCGACAGCACGACACCGAGTGTGAGCACTGCAATACGGCGACGCATGGATCTCCTCTTAGACAGACGGGTTGGCCGGCCGGGACCGGGCGATCCTACACATTTCCTAAACATCCGGATCGAGATCGAACGCGACCCCGGCGATCTCGACGTCGTTCCCCGCCTGGAATCCCTCGGCCTCCAGCGCGCGGAGCACGCCGATCCCGCGCAGCCGGCGCTCCAGGTGCGCGAGCGCGTCCTCGTTGTCAAGGTCATAGCGAGCGACGAGCCGCTCGATCCCGGCCCCGGTGACGCTGAAGCTGCCGTCACCGGTGCGCGCAACGCTGAACGCCCGCCCAGCGGCAGGACGAAACACCCGATGCTCGGCGAGTTCACCGACCGCCCCGACGGGCATCGCGTCTGCGTCCGCCGCCGCCACCGCGGGCGGGACCCGGCGGATCAGCTCGGTGGCGAGCAGATCCAGGCCGGCACGCGTGACCGACGAGGTCAGGATCACCGGCACCCCCTCCCCCAGCCGTGCCTGCCATTGCGAGCGCGCGCGTTCGCCATGCTCGGCATCGACCAGGTCGGCCTTGGAGAGCGCCAGCACCCGAGGCAGGGCCGCCAAGCGCGGATCGTGCTCGGCCAGTTCGTGCTCGACGGTTTCGTGGTTGGCGAGCGGATCAGACCCGTCGAGCGGATTGAGATCGAGTACGTGGACGAGCAACTGCGTGCGCTCCACGTGGGCCAGGAACTCGTGTCCGAGCCCGGCACCGGCGCCGGCGCCCTCGATCAGCCCGGGGATGTCGGCGATCACCAGCTGACGGGTTTCGGTCTGGAGCGTCCCGAGCACCGGCGAAAGGGTCGTAAACGGATAGTCGGCCACCTTGGGATGCGCGCGCGTCAGGCGGGCCAGCAGCGAGGACTTGCCGGCATTCGGAAGGCCGACCAAGCCCACGTCGGCCAGCAGCTTCAAGGCCAGGTCCACCCAAGTCTCCTCGCCCGCCAGGCCGCGCTGGGCAAATCGCGGCGTCTGGTGGGTGGGCCCGGCAAAGCGCTTGTTGCCCCGGCCGCCGCTTCCCCCGGATGCGATCACCGCACGCTGGCCCACGCGCACCAGATCGTGGCGCGTGCCGTCGAGCTCGACCACGGCCTGCGTACCGGGTGGCACGAGCAGCTCAAGCGTCTCCCCATCGGCGCCATGGCGCAGCGAACCCTGCCCGTGACCGCCCCGGCCGGCCTTGAAATGCGAGCGCCGCCGGAAGCTCTCCAGATCTCGCAGCGAGTCGTCGCAGATGAGCACCACGTCGCCGCCATTCCCCCCGTCGCCGCCGTCGGGACCGCCCTTGGGAACATGGGCTTCGCGGCGGAAGCTGAGGCATCCGTCGCCGCCCGCACCTGCCTGAACGTGGATCCGCGCGCGATCGTGCATCCTCTCAATATGGCCGATCCCGTCTTTTTGATCACCGGAGCCTCGAGCGGTATCGGCGCCGAGACCGCGCACGCCGCCTCCCGAGCGGGCTACCGGCTCGTCCTGGCGGCCCGTTCAATTGACCGTTTGCAGACGCTCGCGGCCGACCTCGGCGGGGAGCAACGGGCGCTGGTGGTGGGCTGCGACGTCACCGAGTGGGATCAGCAGGAGCAGCTCGTGGCCAGGGCGCTGGAGCACTTTGGCCAGCTTGATGTGGCGTTCGCCAACGCCGGGTTCGGTGCCAGGCGGGGATTCCTGAACGAGTCGCCCGAGCACTGGCGCTCGATGGTGCTGACCAACGTCTACGGCGCGGCGCTGACGATCCGTGCGACGATCACCGCGCTCAAACAGTCCCGCGGGCATCTGCTGCTGACCGGCTCGGTGGCGGGCCGCCGCGCGCTGCCCGGATCGCTGTACTCGGCCACCAAGTGGGCCGTCACCGCGATGGGCGAGTCCGCACGCCAGGAGCTCAACGACACGGGCGTAAGGGTGACGGTGATCGAGCCGGGAATGGTCGACACGCCGTTCTTCGAGAACCCGGTGACCGGCGCACTGCAGCCGCAGGACGTCGCGCGAGCGGTGATGTTCGCGGTATCACAGCCCGCCCACGTGGACGTCAACGAGATCCTGATCAGGCCCACGGCCCAGAGCGGCTGAGGTGGGTGCGCTCGGCGTTTGCTAGGCCCGGTCAGCGCGCGGGCGTCGCGAGTCGTGGGGCCGGGGCTCGAGGGCGCGCTACGTGACGTTGGCACCGGCCAGCGCGGCGCTGAGGTCGGCGATGACAAGCGCCGGCTGCGTCGTGATCTGCCGCCACGTGTACCGCAGTACGCGGAAGCCAGCCGCGCGCAGCCTCAGCTCCCGGGCCCGATCGCGCTCGAGCTGCGCGCGGGTGCCGTGGGCCGCGTACCCGTCGAGCTCCACGATCAGGTGCTGCGCACGCCAGAGCATGTCGACCATCAAACCGTCGATCGTGGAGTTGCACTCGGGCAGCGGTAGGGCCGCGGACTCGCACAGCGCTAGAAACCGCTCCTCGAGCACGCCGCGGGTGAGCGCGAGCATCGGTTGATAGCGCTCGAGGGCCTGACGCAGCCTGGCGCTGCCGGGAAGACCTCTACCGATTACCGCCCGCACCGCTTCGACGTCGAGCACACGGCGGTACTCGGCTTCGGCTACGACCCGACGCAGACGGTCCTGGGAGGCGGTGGTGGCGTAGTCACGCAACGCCAGCGCGAGCGGCACTGCTGGGAGCCCACGATGCCAGACGCGTCCGTGCCAGCGGCGGCCTTGGACGTGCAGGCCGGCCAGCGAAGCACGCCGGCGCGGCGTGCTGACCATTATCGGGCGCGGTGGTGACTCGATCAGACCCCGCCACTAAAGGGCGGTGGCGTTGCTCAGCGCGGCCCCTGGCCCCGCGTACAGCAGCGCCGCAGACAAGTCCCCCCCGAGTGTCGGTGCACAGTGCCCGACCGCGTAGACGCCAGGGAGGACCCGGAGCAGATAGCCCTCTCGCACCGCTCGCCCGATGCGCGCGTTTCCGATACCTAGATGCTCCAGCTGCGGTCGGCTCACTCGTCCAAATTGACGGGCCGCAAGCCGGCTCACGTGAACTTTGGCGTTCTCCGACCACCCCTCGGTCGCAGATCTCCAAAGTTCGGGCATACGCGCCACGTTGACGGGCAAGGTGTAAAGGAACCAGACCGATTTGCGTCAAATCGGTGACGACGCTGCATCAAAATCCTGCAGTCCTGGCCGTGCGAGGTCAGGCGACGCGCGTTCACGATCAACGACAGCCGTTTTCTCTACGGCGACTTCCTCAACGCCCTGATCGCCTTCGTGTCGGTCGCCGCGGCGGTGTACTTCTTCGTCGTCACGCCGGTCAATACGCTGATGGCGCGCCGCGCCCGGGAAGATCCGGACACCAAAGAATGCCCGGAGTGCACGAGCGCGATCCCGCTCAAGGCCCGCCGCTGCCCGCTGTGCACGGTGCAGCTGGCGGACACCGTTTAGGCAAACGTCCGCCAGAGCTTTGGCGCGGAGCGTCGGCCCGCGGGCGCGCTGAGCCGACTGTCAGCGATAGCGCTATTCGCCCGCGGCTGAGGGCTGCGGCTCGCCCGCGGGCTGCGGGATCACGGAGATCATGCGTCCACGCCGCCCAGCCGTGAACTCCACCTTGCCGGCCGCGCGGGCGAAGATCGTGTGGTCTCTGCCGATTCCGACGCCGTCGCCGGGATGGAACCGAGTGCCGCGCTGGCGCACGATGATCTCGCCACCGGTCACCGTCTGGCCAGCGAACACCTTGACGCCGAGGCGCTTGGCGTTGGAATCACGGCCGTTACGGCTTGAACCAAGACCCTTCTTATGAGCCATCTGCCGCCTCCGCTGCTTGATCTGCGGCCACCGGCTCGGCGGCCACCGGCTTTGGGGCCGAAGTCGCGGGCGCCTGGCGCTCGGCCGAGCCGGCCGCGCTGCCCCGTCCGCCGACCTTCAGCGAGGTCACCTCGATGCGGGTCAGCTCCTGACGGTGGCCGTTGCGGCGCTTGTAGCCACGCTTGGGCTTGAACTTGACGATCCTGAGCTTCGGGCCCCGCTCGTGAGCGAGCACCCGAGCCTCGACGGTCACCGATTCCAGGTCGGCGCCGTCCACCACCTCCGAGCCGTCAACGTACAGCAGCGGCCGCAGTGAGACGGTGGCCCCGTCGTCCACGGGCAGGCGTTCGACGAGCAGAGACTGACCCTGCTCAACGCGGTACTGCTTTCCACCTGTTTTGACGATTGCGTACATGACTACTCCGAAGGGGTGATTGCCGGGGCCGACCCGGCCTTGGCGCCCGAACGGCGCCGCCCGCCTCTGCGGCCACGACGCCGAGAGTTCGATTCTACGTCATCGCCGTCGTCATCGGACCCCGCCTGATCGCTGGGACCCTTGACGTCAACCAGCGAGGCCACGGCCGCCGTGCGACCCACCTCCTCGATCCGCACCATGTGCTTCTCGCCCACGTAGCGGGTGCCGCCGCGGATCGAGATTATGTAGCCATCGATCTTGGCCACTGCGTCGCCGGGGCTGTACATGTGCGGCTCGATGATCTCGACGTGGACCTCCTCGCCCTCTCGGAACGGCAGCGCGCGCTCCAGCACCTGCTCTCGATCTCCTTCCAGCAGCACGTTGAAGTGCTCCAAGGGCAGACCCTCCGAACCCTCGAAGTGAAACCACTTGCCGGTCTCCTCTTCGATCGCGTGCAGCACGCGTGCGTCGTTGCCGGTGAACTCCGCGCTGACGCGCGGATTCATCTGGACCAGCAGCGCTTCCGCCGAGGTCTCCTTGGCCAGGTCGCGCATCTGGCGCTCGAACTCGATCGCGATCGTCTCCTCGGACTTGATCACGCCTTCGCCGTCGCAGGTGGGGCACGGCCGGGTCATGATCTCCCGGACGCCGTCGGTGACGTTTTGGCGGGTCATCTCGACCAGCCCCAACGGGGAGATCTCCACCACGAAGGTCTTGGTCCGGTCCTCGTCGAGCGACTTGCGCAGCGTCTTGAGCACGGCTTCGCGGTTGCGGGCCCGCGCCATATCGATGAAGTCGATCACGATGATCCCGCCGATATCCCGCAGGCGCAGCTGGCGCACCACCTCCTCGGCGGCCTCGAGATTGGTCTTGGTGATCGTGTCCTCGAGCCTGGCCCCCTTGCCGCGGCCGATGAACGAGCCCGAGTTGACGTCGATCACCGTCAGCGCCTCGGCGTAGTCGATCATCAGATACCCGCCGCTGGGCAGGTCGACGCGTCGCGACAGCGTGGAGGCGAGCACGTCCTCGACGCCGAAGGCCTCGAACAGCGGCTCGGGCTCCTCCCACAGGTCGACGTGCTCGACGAGCTCGGGTGCGGTCCGGGAGAAGAACGACAGCAGCCGGTGATGTTGCTTGCGGTCGTCGACGATCGCCCGCTCGAAGTCGGCGGAGAAGATGTCGCGCACGACTCGAACCGAGAGGTCGGCCTCCTGGAATACGAGCGCGGGCGCCGGCGTCTCGGCGACGCGCTTCTGCAGCACCTCGCCGAGCTTGAACAGGTACACCAGCTCGCGCTCCAGATCGGCGCGCTTGGCGCCCTGCGCCGCGGTGCGGATGATCGCCCCGGCGCCTTTGAGCTCGAGCTTGGCGGCCTCCTTGCGCAGGCGCTCGCGCTCCTTCTCATCTAGCCGGCGCGAGACCCCCACGCCCTCGCCGTAGGGGGCATAGACCATGTAGCGCCCGGCGATGGTGAGATCCATCGACAGTCGCGCGCCCTTGGTCTTGAGCGGATCCTTGACGACCTGCACCACGATCTCCTGGCCGGGCTTGAGCATGTCGGTGATGTTGCGTCCGTCCCGGCTTCCGCCCCGGCCGCGCCGTGGCGCCTCCACGCCGGGCAGCACGATCTCGTCGACGTGCAGGAAGCCGTTCTTCTCCAGCCCGATGTCGACGAATGCCGCCTCGAGCCCGGCTAGGACGTTGTCGACCTGTCCCTTGTAGATGTTGCCCACGATCGAGCGCGCTCCGCGACGCTCCAGGTACAGCTCGGCCACGTGGTAGCCGTCTGCGGGGCTCAACCCCTTGCGCCGCCGCCGTAGCGGCGCCGAACCCGCCTTACGCGGAGTCGGGGTTCCGGTTGCTTCCAGCAGCGCAACCCGGGTCTCCCCACGATCCACGCTGACCAGCACTTGCTTCTTCAATTGTCATTCAGTCCTTTGGTGAAAGTTTCGGCCGCGCGCGCAACGCAAAGCAGCGGCAGCCTATGAAAGTAGCGCCCGGCTCTTGGAAGCCGAAGTCATCCGTGCCTGGACGTAGATCGACTGCAGGAGCCCGATGGCGAGGAATGTGACGATCACCGACGATCCGCCGTAGCTGAGCAAGGGCAGCGGGACACCGGTGATGGGCATGATCCCGATCGTCATGCCCACGTTCACGAAGACCTGGAACATGAGCATCGCCAGGATGCCCCCGGCGATCAGCGTTCCGAACAGGTTCTTGGACATCGTGAGGATTCGCAGCGTGCGCCAGATCAGCAGCGCGTACAGCGAGAGCACGACCGCGGCACCGACGAAGCCGTAGGTCTCCCCCACGGCCGCGAATACGAAGTCGGTGTCGTTGGCCGGCAGGAAGCTGAGCTTCGTCTGGGTCGCGTTCGCGCCGCGCCCGGTCTTCTGCCCAGAGCCGATCGCGATCAACGACTCATGGATGTTGTAAGTCTGGTTCTGCGGATCGCTTGACGGGTTCAAGAAGCCGGTCAGACGCTGGACCTGGTAGGGCTTGAGCAGGTGCACGCCGAGCGCCGGGGCGCCGGCCAGGACGATCGCGATCGAGGCGATGAACATCGTGACCAGCGCCGTCAGCTGCTTCCATGAGGTGCCGGCAAAGAACAGCAGGCTGAAGCCGACAGCCACGTAGACCATCCCGGTGCCGAGGTCGGGCTGTGGGATGACCAGCAATGCCGCGATCAGCGCCAGCAGCATGATCCGCGCGGTCGTACGCCATTCGTGCAGCCGGCGGGAGCGGTCGACGGCGAATCCCGACAGCGCCACGATGATCAACAGCTTGCCGAACTCCGAGGACTGGAAATTCAGGAAGGGCAGCGGGATCCACCGCCGGGCACCCTGAATCGGCGGCATCCCGTAGACCACCAGGTTCAGGCCGATCATGACCGCGAACAGCCCCCACTTGTACTCCCGCAGCCGCGAGTAGTCGATCCGGCTCAGCGCCAGCGCCAGCGCCAGCCCGATGCCGGCGAAGATCGCCTGACGCTCGACGTAGTAGAGCGGGTGGCCGGGTACTTTCTGGCTGGTGGCGCCCTTGAGCGTCACGAGCGAGCAGGCGATCAGGCCCACGGCGCCGAGCAGCAGCAGCGGATCGAACATCGGCAGCAGGCGCGGGCGCGGGATCGCGGCCTCGTCGGAGACCTGGATCGGAGTCGCGCTCATAAGGTCGCCGAGCTCCCGGACTTATAGCTGCCCGGCTTGCCGAAGAACCACTGCGACAGGATCTGCCTGGCCACCGGGGCGGCCGCCACGTCGCCAAAGCCGCCCCGCTCGACGTGGACCACAACCACGATCGGCTTAGTGGTGGCGGTGGCGGGCACGAAGCAGGCATACCAGGCGTAGTCCTGTTCGACCCCGTTTGAGACGTACTGCGCGGTGCCGGTCTTGCCGTACACCTGCTCAGGGAAGTTGCCGAACACGTCGTCCGAGGTTCCGCCCGGCTGCGAGGCGGCGTCTCGCAGGCCCGTGCGGATCGTTTCCAGGTACAGCGGGTTGATGTTGATGTGCCGTGGCGCGGCTGGATTGATGTTCTGCAGCACGGTGCCGTCGGCATTCTGCACGTCGAGACCAAGGTGCGGGCGCACGATCGTGCCGCCGTTGGCCAGCGCTGCGTACACGACCGCCAGCTGCAGCGGCGTGACCTGGACGTCGCCCTGGCCGACGGCGAGGTTGACGTTGTCGCCGATCGTCCACAGGTTCCCGTCGGCGATCCCGCACCCACCCGCCGACGCCGGATGCTTCGGGTGGCCTTTGAACTGTCCCGTGGCCTGCTCGCACTCGAGCTCGAGCTTGTCGCGGTTGGCGCGCCAGCGCGGCGTCGGAAGCGTGCCCGACAGCTCACCGCCGAGGTCGATCCCGGTCGGCTGGCCGATCCCGAACGCGCGGGCCCACTGGTCCAGCGGGCCGCCGTCGGGGTGGGTGGTGGGGTCGGCGTTGGTCTTGGCGCCGAGGTTGTAGAAGAAATCGTCGGATGAGACGCGCAGCGCGTTGACGATGTCAAGCGTGCCGTCGACCGCGTGACCGGCGTTGTGCAGGCAGTCGGTGGTGTTTGCAAAGCAGAACGACCCGGTGTCGTCGTATTCGTCTCCGATGCTCCAGACACCACTCTCGAGCGCGGCCGTCCCCGTGATCGGCTTGAACGCCGAGCCGGTTGGCCCCGCGCTCTGAGTCGCGCGGTTGAGCAGCGGATCGCCGCTATTCGCGTTGGTCAGCTTTTTGTAGGTGGCCTCCGACAGCGACTTAGTGAACAGGGTGGGGTCAAAGGTCGGGTTGGACCCCATCGCGTAGACCTCGCCGTTGATCGGGTCCATCGCGACGAAGGCTCCGCCGGTCGCGCCCGGGTTGCTGGCGATCGACGTTGCCAGCGCCTGCTCGCCGACGCGCTGGAGGTTGGCATCCAGCGACAGCGCCAGGTTATGGCCGGTAATCGGAGGCGTCTCGGACAGGACGCCGGTCGGCTCTCCGAACGCGTTGACCTCCACGTGCTCGACGCCGTCGGTTCCGCGCAGGAAGTTGTCGTAGTAGCCCTCCAGGCCAGACTGTCCGATGATCGCGTTCTGCGACACGCCCCGGTAGGCCCGCTGCTTGACCTCGGTCGAGTTGATCGGCCCGACGGTCCCCAGCAGCTGCGCCGCGAGCGTGTGCATCGGGTAGCTGGGGAGATACACCTGCGCTACCGAGACCGACGGGAACTGCTCCTGGCGCTCGGCCAGGTAGTACTGGATGTCCTTAGAGACATCGGTCTTGACCGTCACGTTGGCGTAGGGCAGCAGCGCCAGCTGCTGCTGGACATCGCACGGGATCGTGGCCAGATGCAGATGGATCGTGACCCGATGCGGATGCACCCCCCCCTTCACCGTCTCGACCTTGCAATCGATGCGCTTGTTCGACATCCCAAGGACCTTGCCTAGCCGGCGGTAGAGCGCACGCTGCGCCTCGGGAGAGTTGGGCAGGTCAGGCGGCGATATCTGGACCGCCAGCGCCTTTGTGCTGTCCACCAGGATCTGGCCGGTGCGGTCCAGGATCTCGCCGCGGGGGGCGGCGATGGCGATGTCCCGCACGCGGTTGACCTTCGCCTCGTTGAGGTATTGGTCGCCGGACAGGACCTGCAGGAACCACAGGCGGAAGAAGACGATCGCGAACATCGCCAGCGCCAGGCTGCCGACGACCGCCACACGCAGCGCGAGCTCCGGCGTCAGCGGGGGGCGGCGATCTTCGGGAAGCTGGATCATCGTCAGGAGCGGGGGATCTGCCCGAGTCGCTGCGAAGGACTGTGCAGCGGGCTCAGACCACCGGTCGTGTAGGCGCGCCGGCGCCGGCGCCGCGGGTCATCGGGCAGCGCCGGGGTGACGATCCGGCGCACGAGCGCGTAAACCGGCAGCGCTAGCAGCGTGTTGACCAGCACCGTGATGAAGATCTGCTGCAACAGCAGCAAGCTGACGGGCGCGTCGACGCCCAGCAGGAACTGGATCAGGGTCATCCCCACGCCGGCGACCGCCGTGGCGGCCGCTCCCGCGGCGAGTGGGACGAGCCCGTGGGCCGGATCACGCAGCTCGCGCAGCCGGCCGGCCCAGTAGCCGATCGCGATGTAGAGCAGCGACGTCACCCCGAGCGTCTGCACCAGGATCGTGTCGACGAGCAGCCCGGTGCCAAAGCCCATGATCGCGCCGGGCATCGATCCGGCCAGCAGACCGACCGACATCACCACCAGCGGCGAGAGGTCGGCGCTGACACCGAAGATCGAGATCTGCGAGACGGCGGCCTGCTGGACCAGGACGGTCAAGAACCCGAGCACCACCAGCCGGATCGCGAGACGCAGCGAAGCCTTCACGGAAGCTGGGCCCGCTGGCTGCCTGGGTGAGGCCGGGTGAGGATCTGGACGAACGACAGATGCCTCAGATTCCCCCCGGGCGACACCTGGACCTGGCCGCTGTTGAGCAGCTCGTTCTGACTGGCGCTGGAGACGTGTCCGATCGGAATCCCCGGCGGGTACAGCGAGTCGACCGCTGGATTTGACGGATCCGCAAAACCGGCGGTCACGACCTGCTGACCGGCCGCGATCGGGGCATGGTTGGGCAGGTCCTGCAGCAGCATCTGATTGGGGTTGCCGACGGCCGGAACCAGTACGCCGGTGTCGCCGCCCCCGCGCAAATCGAGCACCTGCGCCGCGACCGCGTAGGAGTGGTCGGTGATCAGCGTGACGACCGAGACGTTGGCGTCCAGCGTCGTCACCTTGCCCACCAGCGCGCCGTATCCGATCACCGGATCGTTGAGTTCGACGCCGTCGACCGAGCCCTTGTCAACCTGGATCGTCTGATACCAGAGCGTGGGATCGCGACCGATCACGGACGCGGCGACGGGGTGATAGCTGTTCACGCCGATGCTGTTGTCGAGCCCCACCTCCTGGCTGAGCTCCTGATTCTGGATCTGTTCCAGGCGCAGGGCGTCATTCTTGGCTTGCAGCGTGTCCACCTCCTTCTGCAGCCGGTCCACCCGCGACTTGGCGCGCAGCGTGTCCGAGACCCATCCGGCCACGTCGCGGACCGGCGAGAGCACCTTGCTGGCGCCTTCCTGGACGGGGGACAGGACCTCGACAATCCCCCGCTGCACCGAATGCAGCGGACTGGTGGGCGACTCGCCGAAATAGGCGGTCAGCAGAATCAGGGAAACGCCGACGAGCAGCGCAAGCACTGCGCGCCGTCGCCGAACCTGTTTGTCATGCACGAGCTGCGTTTCTCCAAAGTTGCGCTCCGAACGCGTCGGACACCGGATTTCAACCTAGTACCGCCGACGCCGGCTGCGTGAATTCTTGCTTGAACGGTGGATCGCCTCGAACTCCTCCAAGGACCTTCCCGATCCGACGGCGACGCACGTGAGCGGGGACTCCGCCAGGTGAGCGGGCATCTGCGTCTCGTGACGCAGGCGCTCCTCTATTCCCTGTAGCAACGAGCCCCCTCCGGCCAGCATGATGCCACGATCCATGATGTCCGATGCCAGCTCCGGTGGCGTCCGGTCCAGCGTCTCCTTGACCGCGTCAATGATCTGGGAGACCGGCTCCTCCAGCGCTCCGCGGATCTCCTCGCTGGTCAGGATCACGGTCTTGGGCAGCCCAGACACCATATCGCGGCCTCGGATTTCGGCCTGCACCTCTTCGGGCATCTCGTACGCCGACCCGATCTCCAGCTTGACCTCTTCGGCGGTCTGCTGCCCGATCAGCAGCTTGTACTCCCGCTTGACGTAGCTGATGATCGCCTCGTCGAGCTCGTCGCCGCCGACGCGAATCGACTGCGACACGACGATCCCGCCGAGCGAGATCACCGCGACCTCGCTGGTCCCGCCCCCGATGTCGACGACCATCGAGCCGGTCGGTTCGCCCACCGGCAGCCCGGCGCCGATGGCCGCGGCCATCGGTTCCTCAATCAGGTAGGCCTGACGGGCGCCGGCCGACAGGCAGGCCTCCTCGACGGCGCGCTTCTCGACCCCGGTCACGCCACTGGGCACGCAGACCACAACCCGCGGGTGAGCCCAGCGATTCTGGTGCACCTTCTGGATGAAATGCCGCAGCATCTGCTCGGTCACCTCAAAGTCGGCGATCACGCCGTCCTTCAGCGGACGAATCGCGGAGATCGTCCCCGGAGTGCGTCCGAGCATCCGCTTGGCCTCGATCCCAACCGCATGCACCTCGCCGGTGCGTGAATCGACCGCCACGACGCTCGGCTCGGACAGCACGATTCCCCGCCCGCGCACATATACGAGCGTATTTGCGGTGCCGAGATCGACCGCCATGTCGCGGCCGCCGAAACCGGTCAGGTACGTGAAAAAGCCCATGCAGTATCCAGGTAGCTCGAAGCGGTGAACGGGACTGCGAATGACCGGGAGGCCGCGCGGGGGTGCTAGCTCCGTCCGAGGCTGAGTGTATCGAACACCTGGCGACCGGCCGCATACCGGTCGACTAGCCCGAAACGCAAAACCGCTGGAAATTGCCTAAACGCCAGTTAAGTTGCAGCGCATGGGACCGCGTGCGGGGGTCGGGAGCTCATCCGAGACGACATTCGATGCGCGCTCGCCGCTGATTCAGGTTCCGGTTAGCAGCCCGGGCATCAGCTCCAACAGGGTCGTCACGGGCAGCCCGACCACGTTTGAGTAGTCGCCCTCGATCCCGGCCACCAGCGCTGCGCCGCGTCCCTGGATCGCATAGCCGCCGGCCCGTTCGCACCACTCCTTGGTCTCCAGGTACCAGTCGATCAGGCGGTCGTCGAGCGCCCGGAAGTCCACCAGCGTGGTGGCGGCTGCCGTTTTCGTCCCGCCCGGCGTCACCAGGCAGACACCACTGATCACGGCGTGCCTTCGCCCGCTGAGCGCCACCAGCATCTCTCGGGCGTCTGCTGCATCGGCCGGCTTGCCGTGGATCCGCGGCCCCACGCTCACCACCGTGTCCACCCCCAGCACGACCGAATCGCCCGCGTCGCGCGCCACCGCCGTCGCCTTGCGGTAAGCGTTCTCCACGGCGACCTCGTGCGCCGGGCCTGACTCCAGCTCCTCCACGTCGCGCACACGCACCTCGAACGCGATCCCGAGCTGCTCCAGGATTGCGCGTCGCTGTGGCGATCGCGACGCCAGGATCAGGTGATCACCCGGCAGCGCGTGCTACTGCAGATTTGGGAAGAACAGCGCAACTTCCCGGGCGGAGGACTCAGGCGAGTCGGACCCGTGGACCATGTTCTGACCCACGGCGACCGCGTAATCGCCGCGGATCGAGCCGGTGGCGGCCTCCAGCGGGTTGGTGGCGCCGATCACCTGACGGGCGGCCACGATCGCCTGCTCGCCCTCCAGCACCATCGCCACCAGCGGCCCGGAGGTGATGAAGTCGACCAGCTCACCGAAGAATGGCTTGCCCTCATGCTCGGCGTAATGGCGCCGGGCCAGGTCACGGGTGATCGTCATCAGCTGTAGGGCAGCCAGCGACAGCCCCTTGCGCTCGAAGCGGGAGATGATCTCCCCGGTCAGGTTGCGAGCGAAGGCATCGGGCTTGACGAGGATGAGCGTGCGCTCCATGGGCGGCGGTGGGGTGGGTGGGTGAGACGGGGTCTGGGGCTGGGTCAGGTGGTGGTGGAAGACTGCTCGGCGGCCGGCTGCTCGAGCTCGGCGCCGCCCTCCCGCCGACGCCGCGACCGACGCGGAACGGGTGCGGCGGCTCCGATCTCGGCCTCACAGAATGGGCAGACCTTCCAGGTCGGGTCAAGCGGGCGGCCACAGGTCTGGCACGGATCCTTGAGCTTGCGCATGCAGTTGGGGCACCGCAGGAAGTCCTTCTCGACCTCGTAGTCGCAATGCGGGCAGAGGTGGTAGCCGAGTTCGGCCAAGCGCGCCTCGGCGGCCTGCATCTCGAGCTCACGCTCGCGCACGTCGTCCAGATACTCAGGCGGGCGGACGATCATGTAAACGATCGTGCCCACGAACGGAAACAGCGAGGCGGCGGTCGCGCATCCGACCAGCAACGGGTCGGCGATTCGCCGGCGGGCGTCGGCCCAGGTCCAGTAGACCAGGGCGAGCCAGATCACCACCAGGAACAGGAGCACCAGCTCTACGGCCAGTTTGAGCGCGCTGTTGGTGATTCCAAAGAGGGCTGCAGACGGCATTTAAAGAGGCGAGTGTAGTGGGAGCAGGAGTCGAAGGGCGCAGGATGCAGGGCGCGGCGCCTATACAAATACGCCGTCGACCCTGGGGATCCTTGCTTGCCGCGGTTGAAGTTCGGCTAGAGGAACACCCGCCCGAACAGGTAACCGATCCCGAAGAAAACCAGGATCACCACCGCGACGATCAGGGCCACGAGCCCGATCATCGTCAGAAAGCCGGGCTGATCGTCGGGATCGTTCACAGGATCGAGGCGCGCCGGTGGCCGGCCGGGGCCAGCAGGTCAGCGACGAGGTAGATCGAGCCGGTCGCCAGCACAACTCCGTTGGGGCCCGCGAGCTCGCGCCCGCGGGCCAGCGCCGCGCGCGGCTCGCGCACAAGAACCGACGGCGGCCCGTCAAGCTGTCGGGCCAGTGATTGGAGCGTCGGCGGCGGCAATGCCCGCGGATTCTGACTGCTCGTCAGGACGAGAGCATCGCAGGCCGGCAGCAGCGCCGCGAGCATTCCCGCGGCGTCCTTGTCGTCAAGGATCGATATGACCGCCACCACCCGGTCGTGGCCGCGGGCGATCTCCGGTAGCGACTCGGCCAGCGCCCTGCAGCCATCCGGGTTGTGGGCGCCGTCGAGCAGGGTAAGCGGATCCTCGTCGACGGGCTGCAGGCGCCCTGGAACGCGGATCTCGGCGGCCGCGATCGTGACCGCGCCCGGGTCCAGCTCGCCCAGATACGCCTGCGCCGCGGCCTGCGCCAGCGCGAAGTTGCGCCGCTGAAACCCGCCCTGGGCCCCGACCTCGACGCCGGGGTCGGCGCCGGCCCGGATCGTCTTGGTCCCGCGCTGCGTGGCGATCTCGTCGGCGACCTGGAGGGCCTCCGGCGGTAGGCCGGCGCCCAGGACGAGCGTGGCGCCCTCCTGCACAACCGCCAGCTTCTCACGCGCGATGTCGGCGATCGTCGGCCCCAGCCAGCGCGTGTGCTCCAGGCCGACGCTCGTGAGCACCTGGACCTGTGACGGAATCACGCTGGTGGCGTCATAGCGGCCTCCGAGACCGGCCTCGATCACCGCCACCTCCACCTCGCGCCGCGCGAGCTCGGAATACGCGGCCGCAGTCAGCGCTTCGAACTGAGTCACGCGGTCATCGCCGTCCAGCGAGTGGTCGACCAGCTCTGCGGCGCGCGCCGCGCGCGCCACGGCGGCGGCGAACTCGTCCGGTTCCACGTCGGTGTCAGCGATCCGGATCCGCTCGACGAATGACACGAGATGAGGCGAGAGATAGGCCCCGGTGCGCAGACTGTGGCGTGAGAGGATCGCGGCGATCATCCGCGCGGTCGAGGACTTGCCGTTGGTGCCGACCACGTGGATCGAGCCAAAGCTTCGCTCTGGGTGCCCCAGCGCGGTCATCAGCCGGCGCATCCGGTCAAGACCGAACCGCATCCCGAACAGCTCCAGCGAGAGCAGGTAGCGCTCGGCCTCCTGTGGGGTCATTCAGACCTCCGGCGCAATCGCCGCCAGGCGATTGCCCCCAGCGAATCGCCCCCTGGGCGATTCGCCGTTCACCCTGCCTCCAGCTCGGCCTTCAGGCGCGCCAGCTTCTCACGTTCACCCGCCACGACCTCCGGCGGGGCCTTGGCGACGAAGCCTTGGTTGGCGAGCTTGCGTTCGGCGCGCTCGATCTCGGCGGCCAGCTTCTCCCGCCGGGCGTCGAGCTTGCGCACCGCCTCGCCGAGGTCCACGTGCTCACTGGCCAGGATCTCCACGACACCACCCGGGATCGGCACAGACGCAATTGGGGGATTTGGCTCTGCCAAATCCCCCAAACGCGTCGAGGCAGTTGGTGCCACGCGGGCCAGGCGGGCGAGGTGCTCGGCGGTCTGCTCGTAGCCGTCGGCCCGGAGGCGCACGGGGACGATCGCCCGAGCCTTGACGCCGGCCGAATCGCGCCACGCCCGCAGCGCCTGGATCGCCTCGGTCAGGTCTCCAATCGCCGCCTCGGCGCCCTCGTCGATGGCTCGGGGTGGATCGCTCTGGACCCGCGCCGCCAGCAACCCCTCCACGCCCGGCACGTGGGCATAGATCTCCTCGGTGACGAACGGGATGATCGGGTGGGCCAGCGCCAGCGTCTCGGTCAGCACGTGCAAGAGCGTCGCGGCGAGCTCCGGCTCGCCGGCGCGCAGCCGCGGCTTGACCAGCTCCAGATACCAGTCGCACAGCTCGCCGTAGACGAAGTCATAGAGCGCCAGCGCGGCGTGTGAGAAGTCATAGCCGTCGATCCGCGCATGGATCTCAACTGTGGCGCGTCCCAACCGCGAGAGGATCCACCGGTCCTCGACGGTGGTCGCCTTGATGTCGGCGAGCTCGCGGGGAGCCTGCTCCCCCGGGGGACTCGCCGCCAATGGAATCGACGCAGGCGAATCCACAGAATCCCCAATCGCCGCCGTCGATTCCACCGGATCCCCCAATGGAATGGACGAAATCGATCCCACACCGAGCAGGATCAGCCGCGACGCGTTCCAGAGCTTGTTGGTCAGCTGCTGGCCCTGGGCGACCTTGTCCTCGCTGAAGCGGACGTCCTGACCGGAGGACATCGCCAGCAACCCCCAGCGCACGGCGTCAGCCCCGTAGGCCGGAAACTCGCCGGGTGGGTGGGATCCATCTCCAAACACAGGTGGGCGGAGCCCACCATTAATCAAATCCAGTGGGTCGATCCCGGTACCGAGCGACTTGGACATGCGACGGCCGTCGGGCGCCTGGATGATCGTGGTGATGTGGACGTCGGAGAACGGGACCTCGCCCGTGAACTGAAGCCCCATCATCATCATCCGCGCCACCCACAGGAAGATGATGTCGCGGCCGGTGACCAGCACATCGGTCGGGTAGAACGCCCGCAGCTGCGGCGTCTGCTCCGGCCAGCCGAGCGTGGCGAACGGCCACAGGGCGCTGGAGAACCAGGTGTCCAGCACGTCGGGATCGCGCTCCCATCCCTCCCCGTCGGGGGCCGTCACGCCGACGTAGGTCTCCTCGCCGCGGTACCACACGGGAATCTGGTGGCCCCACCACAGCTGGCGCGAGATGCACCACGGGCGGATGTTCTCCATCCAGTCGAGGTACACCCGGGCCCAGCGCTGAGGGTGAAAGCTCACCCGCCCGCTGGTGATCGCCTCGATCGCCGGAGCGGCCAGCTCGTCCATGCGCATGAACCACTGCAACGAGATCAGCGGCTCGATCCGCTCTCCGGAGCGGTGCGAGTACGGGACCGTGTGCTCGTAGGCCTCGGTGCGCGCGATCAGACCCTCCTCGCGCAGCTCGGCTACGACGGCGCGCTGGGCGTCGAGCACCGACAGGCCGACGAAGCGCTCGGGCGCCTCGTCGGTGATCCGGCCGTCCTCGCCGATCACCGACGGCTGCCCGAGGCCATGCCGGCGCCCGATCTCAAAGTCGTTGGGGTCATGGGCAGGCGTGATCTTGAGCGCGCCGGTCCCGAACTCGGGCTTGACGTACTCGTCGGCGATGATCTTCAGCTTGCGCCCCACCAGCGGCAGGATCGCCTTCTCGCCGACCAGACGCCGGTAGCGCTCGTCGTCGGGATGGACCGCGATCGCCGTGTCGGCGAGCATCGTCTCGGGTCGCACCGTGGCCACGGTGACCGCCCCGCCGCCGGAGGCGAGCGGGTAGTCGATGTAGTAGAGCGTGTCGGTGACTACACGGTCCTCGACCTCCAGGTCGGAGATCGCCGAACCGCTGCCCGGATCCCAGTTGACCATGTAGCGGTCTCGGTAGATGAAGCCACGCTTGTAGAGCGAGACGAACACCTCCAGCACGGCCTGAGCGTAGGCGTCGTCGAGCGTGAAGCGCTCCTCGTCGTAGTCGCAGGAGGCCCCCAGCCGCTTGAGCTGCTCGATGATCGCTCCGCCGTACTGCTCGCGCCAGCGCCAGACGCGCGCCACAAACTCCTGGCGGCCCAGCTGCTCGCGACTGGTCCCCTCCGCCACCAGCGCGCGCTCGACCTGCGTCTGGGTGGCGATCCCCGCGTGGTCGGTGCCCAGGATCCACTTCGTCCTCTGGCCCCGCATCCTGTGCAGGCGCGCCAGGCAATCCTGGACGGAGTTGTTGAGCGCATGCCCCATGTGCAACACCCCGGTGACATTGGGGGGCGGGATTGCGACGGAGTAGTTGTCCTGCGGATCGCCCTCGGGCGCCGGGTGAAACAGACCGGAATCAAGCCAACGGCCGACGATCCGCGGCTCGACCTCGGTCGGGTCATAGCGGGTGTTTGACTCCAGGTCCGACATCGAGCCCGGCAGTGTAGGTGCCTCCCGTCGACGCCGCCGACGGCTCGGCCCTAGGCCGCGGCTTCGTCGGCGTCGGGCGTAGCGACGGTGACGAGTGTCGGCGAGACGCCCTTGTCGATCGTCTCCCGCGTTACCACGCACTTGCGCACGTCGCGCCGGGAGGGGAGCTCGAACTGGACCTCGAGCAGGACCTCTTCGATGATCGACCGCAGGCCGCGGGCGCCCGTTTCACGCTCGAGCGCCTTATCGGCGATCGAGGACAGCGCCTCGTCGGCGAACACGAGCTCGATCCCGTCGAACTGGAAGAAGCGATGAAACTGCTTGACCAGGGCGTTGCGGGGCTCGGTGAGGATCTGCATCAACTCGTCGCGCGAGAGCTGGTGGATTGCCGACATCACGGGCAGGCGGCCGATGAACTCGGGAATCAGGCCGTACTGGATCAGGTCCTCGGGCAAGCAGTGCTCGAATATCTCGCCGGTGTCGCGCTGCTCCTTGGACTGGATCGCGGCGCCGAAGCCGACGCCCTGATGGCCGATCCGGCGCTCGATCACGCGGTCGAGGTTGGCGAACGCCCCGCCGCAGATGAACAACACGTTGGTGGTGTCGATAGAGAGGAACTCCTGGTGGGGATGCTTGCGGCCACCCTGCGGTGGAACCGACGCCGTCGTGCCCTCCAGGATCTTCAGCAACGCCTGCTGCACTCCCTCGCCGGACACGTCGCGGGTGATCGACGGGTTGTCGGCCTTACGCGCGATCTTGTCGACCTCGTCGATGTAGATGATCCCCGTCTCGGCCTTCTTGACGTCGTAGTCGGCCGCCTGGATCAGCTTCAGCAGGATGTTCTCGACGTCCTCGCCGACGTAGCCGGCCTCGGTCAGCGCCGTGGCGTCGGCGATCGCGAACGGGACATTGAGGATCTTGGCCAGGGTTTGGGCCAGCAGCGTCTTGCCGCAGCCCGTCGGGCCGAGCAGCAGGATGTTGGACTTCTGCAGCTCGATGTCGTTCTCATCGGATTGCATCATCTGAACGCGCTTGTAGTGGTTGTAGACCGCCACCGACAGCGACCGCTTGGCCTGTTCCTGGCCGACCACGTACTCGTTCAGGACGCCGTAGATCTCCCGCGGCTTGGGGAGGCTCTCGATGTCGAAGCTGGGGGGAGCGGTGAGCTCCTCGTCGATGATCTCGTTGCAGAGATCGATGCACTCATCGCAGATGTAAACGCCGGGCCCGGCGATCAGCTTCTTGACCTGCCGCTGGGACTTACCGCAGAAGCTGCAGAGAAGCTGTTCGTTGGAGTCGGTTGGACGTGCCATGAATCCCCTCCCGGAGTTCGACTCGATCGCCGATCTCGAGCTCTAAGACTAGAGCGTCTAGTGCTCCGAGATCACGCGATCGATGATTCCGTACTCCTTGGCCTCCTCAGAGCTCATGAAGTAGTCACGCTCGGTGTCGCGGCGTACTTTGTCGAGCTCCTGCCCGGTGTGCTTGGCGATGATCTCGTCCAAGCGGCGCCGCACGTCGATGATTTCTCTGGCGTGAATCTCGATATCGGTCGCCTGCCCCTGAAAGCTTGAGGAAACCTGGTGAATCAGGATCTTGGCGTTGGGCAGCGCCATGCGCTTGCCGGCCGCGCCGCCCGCCAGCAGCAATGCGCCCATCGACATCGCGATGCCCACGCAGATCGTCGAAACGTCGGGCTTGATGAACTGCATCGTGTCGTAGATCGCCAGACCGGCGTAGACCGAGCCGCCCGGTGTGTTGACGTAGATGGAGATGTCCTTATCGGGGTCCTCGGACTCCAGGTGCAGCAGCTGCGCGACGATCAGGTTTGCGATCTGATCGTCGACCGGGGTGCCAAGGAAGATGATCCGCTCATTGAGCAGGCGGCTGTAGATGTCGAATGCGCGCTCCCCCCGGGAAGTCTGCTCGACGACCATCGGTACCAGTGGGCTCATGGTCCTCGCTTCTTTCGCGTCCTGCTCCGGATTCCTGCCGACTCTAGCAATCCCCCTGTTGGGGCCAGTGAGGACCAGCGGTGGCCTGCCGCACAGCGCCGCATGTCAGCTTCCCGGCGTCCAGATCTGGCCCGGGCCGCTCTCCTGCTCATCCTTACCGGGTGTCCAGATCTTCTCTCGCGCCTGGGCCTGTTCGACGCTGATCGGCTTCGCCTCGCGCACGAGCAACTCGACGGCCTGGCGGTTGGCGACATCCTCGCGTAGGGACTCCAGACGACCGTTCTTGCGCAGCTGCTCCACGAGGTCCGCCGGCTCGGTGCCGTCGCGCTCGGCCGCCGGCCTCAGGGCCTGCGCAACTTCTGCGTCGCTGGGCACGATCTGCTCGGCGGCCACGATCGCGGCGAGCACCGCCTCCTGGCGCAGCGCGTTGGCGGCGTCGGGCTCGGCCTCGTGGGCCAGCGTCTCCTCGTCCTTGCCCGCAATCCGCAGGTAGGCATCCTTGGAGACGCCCTGGCGCGCCAGGGCCGACAGCGTCTGCTCCAACAACTCGTGCGCGCGGGCGTGGACGAGCTTGTCGGGCAGGTCGATCTCTGCCTGGGCCGCAGCCGCTTCAACCACCGCCTGCTCAAATTCGCGCTCGATCGCGCGCGCGTCGGCGTCCGCGATCCGCGTCGAGATGTCCTGACGCAGCTCCTCCAGCGAGTCAAAGCCGCCGGCCTCGGAGGCGAAGTCGTTATCGAGCTCCGGCAACCGTTTCGCCTTCACCTCGCTCACCGAGACGTCGAAGGAGGCCTCCTTGCCGCCGAGGTCGCCGGGATAATCCTCGGGGAAGGTGAGCGAGATCGTCCGCTCGTCGCCGGCTTTGGCGCCCAGCAGCTGCTCCTCAAAGCCGGGCACCAGGCGGCCTGAGCCCAGCTCGATCAGCTGATCGCGGCCTTCTCCCCCGGCAAATGGCTCGTCACCGAGCTTGCCCAGGTAGTCGATCACCACATGGTCGCCCTCCGCTGCATCGCGCTGCACCGTCTCCAGCGTGGCGACGCGGTCGCGCAGTCGCTCCAGCTCCTCGGCGATCTGCGCTTCCTGCACCTGGGGCTCACGCCGCCCGACCTCCAGGCCCTTGTATTCGCCGAGCTTGGCCTGCGGACGCACGCCGATCTCGATCGAGAACGCCAGCGGCTCTCCCTGGCCCGGGAGGTCGCCGACGTCGAGCTCGGGCTCGCCAATCGGGGCGATGCCCGCCCCGTCGATCGCGTCGACGTACCAGTTGCCCAGCGAGCTGCGCAGCGCCTCGTCGAGTACGGCCTCGCGCCCCAGCCTGCGGATCACGACCGGCGGCGGCACCTTGCCCTTGCGAAAGCCTGGGATCCGCATCTGTCGCCCGAGCTCCTTGGCAGCCTGCTGAACGCGGCGCTCGACCTCATCGGCGGCGACCTCGGCCTGTACGCGGACGCGGGACTCGGGCAGCTCGGTGACGCTTGTCTTGACTGAAGACATGGTGCGCAGACGATAGCTTGGCGGGGTGCTCTGGAGAATCGCAGCGCGAATCGTCACCGGGCCGCTGGCCTTTCTGACCGCTGGCGTGATCGATCTGCTCGCCTTTGCCCTCAGTGCTTCCCGGCGTAAATACGCTCGAATGGGATCGTGCTTGCGCCGGTAAGCACCTGCTTCCCGCCGTAAATACGCTCGAATGGGATCGTGCTTGCGCCGGTAAGCACCTGCTTCCCGGCGTAACTACGCTCGAATGGGATCGTGCTTCGGTGGGTGCCACCAAGCTCGCTGCGGGTCACCGGGCGGGTGGTCGCGAGCCCTGAGCCGCCGCGCGGGGCGCGCGATCAGGAGGGCTGAGTCGCGTCGAGGATCAGGTTGCGAACCTCCCGCAGCGCGACCGGCAGCGTGGTCGTGTCGTAGCTGTGTGATGCCCGGATGTCGGCGATCAGGCCCAGGAAGCGCTCGATCGCCGCAGCGGTGTGCTGCCACCACAGGTCGATCGCCTGATCGCCGGCGGCCTCAGGTCCGCCGACTCGGAGCACCTCGTGGGTCAGCGAGCGATGCAGGCTGTAGAGGTCGTCGCGTAGCGCGGCTCGCGCCAGCGCCTGCCAGCGGTCGGCGCGGGGGAGCTCCAGGATCCGGTCACGCAACCAGTCGAGCTCCAGTCGCGAGCCGATCGTGAAGTAGATCGCGGTGACCGCCTGCTGATCCCGACCGCTGGCCGTTGCGTCCTCGACGATGTCGAACACCGACAGCAGCGCCTGCATGCTGGCGACGCGCGCGGCCAGTTCGCGGGGCACTCCAGCGGCTTCGAGCTCGCCGAGTCGCTCGCCGAACGCGGCGCGGTCGGCCCCGCTCAGCACTTCGGGCAAGGCATCGGCGAGCAACTCAACCCCGGACTGGTAGCGCCGGGTCAACCGCGCGATGTCGATCGCGTGCGCGTTGGCCCGCACCAGCCAGCGCGACGCGCGCTCGAGCAGCCGCCGGGCCTCCAGCAGCATCGAGAGCTGGGTGCCGGCTTCGATCTGGTTGTCCAGCGCCTGTACAGCCGACCAGAACGAGCGCATGTCGAACACCTCGCGCGCCACCGCGAACGCCCGCGCCAGCTGCGACACTGGCGCCCCAGTCTCCTCCCCCAGGCGGAAGGCGAACGTGGTCCCAGCACGGTCCACGAGCTGGTTGGCCACGATCGTGGCGATGATCTCGCGACGCAGCCGGTGGCCGCGCATCTGCTTGGCGTAGCGCTCCGAGCCGGATGACTTGGGCGGGGTCTGATCAGGCGAGGCTGGATCCCGAGCGGAGCCCGGGCCCAAGGGTGGCGGGAAGTAGCGCTCCAGATCGTGAGCCAGGTAGGGATCGTCGGGCAGATCGGACTCGAGCAGCTCGACGTAGAGGTGGATCTTGCAATAGGCCATCACGACGGCGAGCTCGGGCGCGACCAGACCCCGGTGCTCTGAACGGCGCGCCGCGATCGTCTTCTCGCTGGGCAGATACTCCAGCTCTCGATTGAGCGCCGCCTCCCGCTCCAGCGCCCGTATAAGCCGCGCGTGCACTTCGACCATCGAGACCGACTGGCGCAACGCCAGGCTCATCGCCTGGGTCTGGGCGTAACTGCCGGCGAGGACCTGAGCGGCGACCGCGTCGGTCATCTCCACCAGCAGGTCGTTGCGCTGCGGTTCGGTCATCTCGCCGGCGGCGACCAGCGCGTCGAGCAGGATCTTTATGTTGACCTCGTGGTCTGAGCAGTTGACCCCGGCGACGTTGTCGATCGCGTCGGTGTTGATCTGACCGCCGCGGCCTTGCGGGCCGCCCCGCAGCGCGTATTCGATCCGTCCGCGCTGGGTGAAGCCCAGGTTGCCCCCCTCGCCCACGACCCGGCAGCGAAGCCGGGGCCCGTCGACGCGCACGGCGTCGTTTGCCTTGTCGCCGGCGTCGACGTGGGCTTCGTCGGCGGCCTTCACGTAGGTCCCGATTCCGCCGTTGAACAGCAGGTCGACGGGCGCGCACAGGAGCTCCCGGATCAGGTCGGTCGGCGCCATCGCGTCGGCGTCGATCCCGAGCGCGCGCTTGACCTCGGCCGAGATCGGGATCGATTTGGCAGCGCGCGAGAACACGCCGCCCCCGTCGGAGATCAGCGACGTGTCGTAGTCGCTCCATGAAGACCGAGCCAGCGCAAACAGCCGGCGGCGCTCGGCGAAGCTGGCCTCAGGATCCGGGTCGGGGTCCAAGAACACGTGGAGGTGGTTGAACGCGGCGAGCAGCCTGATATGAGGCGAGAGCAGCATCCCGTTGCCGAACACGTCGCCGGACATGTCACCGATCCCCACCACGGTGAAGTCCGTCTGCTGGATGTCGATCCCGCCCTCACGGAAATGGCGCTTGACCGATTCCCAGGTCCCTCGGGCGGTGATGCCCATCTGCTTGTGGTCATAGCCGTGTGAGCCACCCGAGGCGAACGCGTCGCCGAGCCAGAAGCCGTAGCGGGCGGAGACCCGGTTGGCGTGATCGGAGAACGTCGCCGTCCCCTTGTCGGCCGCCACCACGAGGTAGGGATCGTCGTCGTCGTAGCGAACCACGCGATCGGGGGCGACCACTTCGCCCCCGACGATGTTGTCGGTCAGATCCAGCAGACCGCAGAGGAAGATCTCATAGCAGCGCAGCGCCTCTTCGGTCTGCGCCTCACGACCGCCCCCGGCGGGCGGGCGCTTGACTACGAACCCGCCCTTGGATCCGACCGGGACGATCAGCGCGTTCTTGACCATCTGCGCCTTCATCAATCCCAGCACCTCGGTCCGGAAGTCCTCACGGCGATCTGACCACCGCAGGCCACCGCGGGCCACCTTGCCGCCGCGCAGATGGATCCCCTCCACGGCCGGCGAGTAGACGAAGATCTCAAACCGGGGGCGGGGCAACGGCAACATCGACAGCTGCTGAGGATCGAGCTTGAACGACAGATAGGGCCGTGACCTCCCGTCGTCACCCACCCGGTAGTAGTTGGTGCGCAGCATTGCGCGGACGACCGACAGGAAGCTGCGCAGGATCCGGTCCTGGTCGAGACTCTGCACTGCGTCGATCAGCTGCTCGGCCTGGCGGTCGATCTGCTCGGCCTCGGCGTGATCACGCTGGTCAGGGTCAAAGCGAGCCCGGAAGAGCCTCACCAGGAGGAGCACGACCTCCGGATGGCCGACCAGCGTTCGCTGCAGGTAGGAGTCCGAGAAGGGGATTCCCGCCTGGCGCACGTAGCGGGCGACCGCGCGGATCAGCGCGATCTGAGGGGCCGTCAGTCCGGCCGCGAGTACGAGACCGTTGAGGCCGTCGTCCTCCAGCTCGCCGCGCCAGACGCCGAGGAACACGTCGGCGAACGCACCCCGCACCTGCTCCAAATCGGCCGCCCCGCAGCGCAGACCGAAGTCGTAGATCCACACCGATTCAGAGTCCGTGGGCAAGACTTCGTAGGGTCGCTCGTCTACCACGCGCACATCCATGTGTTCGAACGTGGGCAGCACATCGGAGAGCGACACTCCGGACGCACTGAGCAGCTTGCAGCGAATCACCTCCGGCCCCGCACCGCCTGGTCGATAGAGCGAGATCAGCGGCGTCTGGGCGCCCGCCAGCTGCCTGATCCGCTCCACGTCCGCCACTGCCGATACCGCATCCCAGTCGGCCCGGTAGGCGGTCGGAAATGCCGACCCGTAGCGGGCGTAGAGGAGCAGCCCCTGTTCCTCCCCGTGCTCGTCGATCAGCGCGGCGCGCAGGTCATCCGTCCAGGCCCTGGTCGCCTCCACGATCCGGCCCTCGATCTCCCCCACGTCATAATCGCCGGGCACACCATCGGGGCAGTGCACGATGTAGTTGACCCGGACGATCACCGATTCGGACAGCTGCAGGCTCCAGTCCACATGGCTGCCACCGAACGCATCGGCGAGGATTCGGCCGGCGCGCTCCCGGTTCTCGGTGTTGAACCGATCACGGGGGATGCACAGCAGGCAGGACATGAACCGGTCGAGCTGATCGCGGCGGACGAACAGCCGCACGCGCTGGCGTTCGCCCAACCCCAACACCCCAATCGATATCTCGAACAGGTCGTCGACCTCGATCTGGAACAGCGAGTCACGGGGGAAGGACTCCAGGATGTCGGTCAGGGCCTTGGCGTGATGGCTGTCGGGCGGGAACCCGGCACGCTCCATCACGGCCGCCACCTTTCCCCGCAGTAGCGGGATCTCCCGCGGGCTCGCCTTGTAGGCGGCCGTCGTGTAGAGGCCGAGGAAGCGGCGTTCCCCGGTGACCTGGCCGTCCTGGTCGAACCGCTTGACACCGATGTAGTCCAGGTAGGCGGGACGATGCACCGTCGAGCGCGAGTTGGCCTTGGTCAGCACCAGCAGGTGCGGGGCGCGCGCGAGCTCCAGCGCTTTGTTACGGAGCTCGGTGTAAGGGCTGGCGGCGCGTTCACGCAGGATGCCCAGGCCGGATCCCGGATACGCCCTCAGGCCGGCATGCTCGGAATCGGAGGTCAGCTCGTACTCGCGATAACCCAGGAAGGTGAAGTTGTCGCCGGACAACCACTGCAGGAATGCCCGGGCCTCCTCCAGCTCGGCGCGTTGGACCGGCGGCGGTCCGACGGCGAGCTCCCGCGCCAGTGCTCGAGCCCGCTCGCGCATCGTCTCCCAGTCCTGCACCGCTGCGCGTACCTGCACCAGCACGCGCTCGATCGCGGCCAGCAGTGCGGCGAGCCTGTCCCGGTCGCGCTCGCGCATCACCTCGGCATGAATCACCGATTCGGTAATCGCGTCCGACCCGAGCGCACCGGGCTCGAGCAGGCCGATCAGCTCCCCGAGGTGGTCGCGTCGCACCCGGATCACCGGATGGATCAGCAGCTCGATGCCGTATCCCTGCCGGCTGAGCTCCATCGTCACCGAGTCGACGATGAACGGCATGTCGTCGCTGACGATCTCGATCACGGTGTGCGGCGAATGCCACCCGTCCCGCCCTGGGTCCGGGTTGTAGACGCGCACCTTGGACTGTCCGGATCCACGACGCCGGGCCGCGGTCCAGTGCGATATGGCGGCACCGTAGAGATCGCCCTCGCTGCGGTCGGCCAGGTCCTCGGCCGGGACCCAGTGGTAGTACTGGCGGACGAACTCGGTGCATGCAGGCACCTGCGGACCCGGTATCGACTCACGCACGCGGGCGCGGAGCACATCGATCAGCTCCGCCTCGAGATTCCCTTCCGTTGCAGTTATCTCGACACCGCCTTCCACATACGCTCGCATGGGGCTGCGGAAGTCAAACCTACTCCGCCGGGCAAGCCGCCGCAGCCCATCTTCAGATCCGGGCGCGATCATGCAACGGTGACGCCGTTCTGGCGATGCGAGAATGGGGCGTGATGACCGAGCCGGACCGATTGACGGCCGCCGCCGACGCCGTGCCCCAACGCGATCCCGGTGTCCTGACCCTGCGCGATTGCTGGTGGTCCTTCATCCGCCGTCCGTCTCCCCCGCTGCTGGCGGCGGCGATCGTGGCGGCGGCCGCGTTGCGCGTCTGGCTGGGACAGTTCGGCTGGCGCGATCTGGTCGTCACAGCCGGCCTGATCGGCGCTACGCCGGTGGTCGAGTGGGCGATCCATGTCTACCTGCTGCACGCACCGCCGCTGCGCTGGCGCGGCCGGCGCCACGAGCTGCTGGCAGCGCGCGAGCATCGCGCCCACCACGAGGCTCCAGCGGTGCTCGACGGGGTGCTGATCCCGGCCTATGCCGTGCTGATCTTCATCGCACAGATCGCCGTGACGATCTGGGTCCTGTCGTTCCCGGCCGCGCTGGTGCTGGGCGGCAGCCGCCTCGCGTACTTGTCGACAGGAGTGCTGATCGGCTATCTGGTCCTCGGATCCTACGAGTGGTGCCACTTCCTGATTCACACGCCCTACCGGCCCCGGGGTCGCTACTACCGCTCGACCTGGCGCGGCCACCGGCTGCACCATTACAAGAACGAGCACTACTGGTTCGGGGTCACCTCGACTGTCGGCGACCGGCTGCTCGGTACCTCGCCTGAGCAGACCGACGTGCCCAAGTCAGGCACGGCGCGAACCCTCGGGCTTAAGGGGCATTAGCCGATGGCGGCCGTGCCGGCGCTGGACCGATGCCGCTGCTGATGCTCGCGACGCCGAGGTCCGAGGGCGCTCAAGCGCCTGGCCGGCGAGCGCCGCGAACTTGATGCGCGATGATTGCCGCGATGGCCGCGCCAACCGCCAACGCCGCCCAGCCGGACGCGATCATCGTCACCGAGGGGCTGACCAAGACCTACGCGGGCGCCGACTTCGCCGCGGTGGACGGACTGGACCTGACGATCGAGGCGGGTGAGATCTTCGGCCTGCTGGGACCCAACGGCGCCGGCAAGACGACCACCGCCGGAATGCTGACCACGAGGGTAATCCCGTCCTCGGGAAGCGCCCGGGTCGGACACGTCGACGTAATCGCCCACCCGGCGCTGGCCAAGCAGCTGATCGGCGTGGTGTCGCAGCAGAACACCCTGGACCGCCAGCTGACGGTGTGGGAGAACCTCTACTTTCACGGTCGGTTGTTCGGGATCCCGGGGCCGGAGTCGCGGCGCATCGCCGACGAGCTGCTGGAGCAGTTCCAGCTTTCACGCTGGGCGAAGGCGTCGGTGTTCGCGCTGTCCGGCGGGATGGCGCAGCGGCTGATGGTCGCGCGGGCGATCTTCCACCGTCCCGCGGTGCTGTTCCTGGACGAGCCCACGGCCGGCCTGGACCCCCAGAGCCGCCTTGCCCTGTGGGAGATCCTCGGCCAGCTCCACGACGACGGCCAGACGATCATGCTGCTCACGCACTACATGGAGGAGGCCGACCGGCTGTGCAGCCGGGTGGCGATCATGGATCGCGGCAAGATCCTGGCGCTCGACACGCCGGCGGACCTCAAGCAGTCGGTCGGCGTCGACACGATCGTCTCGATCAAGGCCGAAGGCGACACCGAGGCGCTCGCCGCCCACCTCGGACGTGAGGTGAAGGGCGTAACCAAGACGCGCCTCACCGACGGCGGCCTGGAGCTGCTCGTCAAGGGCTCGGAGCGAATCGTGCCTCGCGTCGTCGCAGCCGCCGATCACGGCGGCTATGACCTCGTGGACCTGTCGGTCATGGAGCCGACGCTCGAGACGGTGTTCATCAATCTGACCGGTAAGGATCTGCGCGAATGACAGCGACCGAGACCAATGTCGCGCGGCGACAACAGATCCGGGCGCAGCCGACCCGCTCGACACTGGCCGCCAGTCGCCTGGCGCTGAGCGCGCTGATCCTGCGCGATCTGGTCGTGCTGCGCAAGCATGCCGGGGAGTTCGTGGTCAGAACTCTGATCCAGCCGTTCTTGCTGGTGTTCGTGTTCCTTTACGTGTTCCCGATCATCGGGCAGGGGGTCGGCGGCGGGCACGGCCCGGCCTCGGAGTCGAGGTTTGCGACCGTACTCGTGCCCGGAGTCGTGGCGATCTCGATCATGTTCCAGGGCATCCAGGCGGTGGCCCTGCAGATGTCGACCGAGTTCGGCTACACGCGGGAGATCGAAGACCGGGTGCAGGCTCCGTGTCCGATCTGGCTGGTGGCGATCGCCAAGGTCCTCTCCGGTGCGGTCCAGGGCCTGATCGCCGCCGTGATCGTGTTCCCGATCGCCGCCGTTGTGCACGCCAGCGGCGTGACCGCTCACCTGAGCGTCCACTGGGCCGTGGTGCTGACGCTGATCCCGCTGGCCTGCGTCGCCATGACCTCATTGGGGCTGCTGCTGGGGACCACCTTCGAGCCGCGCAACATCGGGCTGATGTTCGGGTTCGTGGTATTGCCGCTGACCTTCCTCGGGGGCACCTACTACCAATGGACGCGGCTGTCCCCGGTCCAGGTCGGCGGCGTGCACTGGTTGCAGATCCTGGTGCTGATCAACCCGCTGATCTATGTGACCGAGGGCATGCGCGCGGGCCTGACGCAGGCGTCGCACATGCACCTGTACATCATCTATCCGGTCCTGATCGGATTCTGCGCGGTATTCCTGAGCCTGGGGCTGCGCAACTTCAGGCGACGCGTCCTGCTGTGAGCCTCGCCCTGAACGTGCTGCTGAAGCCCGGCACTCGGCTCGCGCGCTGAGGGTCTACTGTATGGGCATGGATGATCCGGCGATCCGCGCTCTGCTCTCGCGGCTGGCGCGTCCTCACAAATCCGGCGGACAGGTGATCGAGCGTGCCGCCATCCTCGCCGAGGGCGCCGATTTCCCTGAGGTTCTGGCATGGATCACCGCGCACGACGGCGCACCTGAGACGACGGTTGCCGTCGCCTCCGGCCGCGGCCTGCACGGCCCGCGGATCAGCGATGGCGGCGGAGGCCAGCAGCGGGCGCCGCACCGTTACGTGCTTCCGACAGGCACGCTGACCTGAGCGGACCGACCGCTCCGGGGCCCAGTTCTCGGCGAGCCGCGTGACCTGAAGCTCGTCGGCGCCGGCACGCGCAGCGCGGCCGGTTGAGGCGAGGTCCGGATGCTGGATCATTGTCGGCGTGCCCGGCGGTCTGCCCCTACCGACGCTGCTCTCCCAGGTGCTGGTGGCATTCACGATCGAGCTCGACAACGAGTTCGAGCAGCAGATGCCACATCGGACCACCCGGCGCTCGCCGGGCGGCTCGCGCGGTGGCCCCTGGCTGGTGTCGCTGGTGATGTGGTCAAACCTGATGCGATTCGTTGGTATCGACGGCGTGCGCGTCGGTGAGCTTCAGGACGGGGGCGGCAACCTGGCGGGGATGGAGCGCTGGGGCTACGTCGTCGCCGCCCCCGATTCGGCTGACGGCCGATCCAAGCCTCCTCAGCGCGACTGGGTGGTCCGCGCCACCGCCAAGGGCCGGCAGGCCGCAGCGCTGTGGCCAGCTCTGTTAGGGGTAATCGAGCGTCGCTGGCAGGAGCGCTTCGGCGCCGAGGCGGTCGCCGAGCTGCGGGAATCGCTTCAGGCGCTGGCCGGGCGGCTGGCACCCGGACTGCCGGAGTACCTCCCGGTGGCGGGATATGGGCTCTGGGCAACGGTTCCCGGTGCCCGGGAGCCGGCGACGGGGACGATTGGAGATGGCGCTCGGCCAGGCCTGGCGCTGCCCGCGCTGCTGTCCCAGGTGCTGCTCGCGTTCACGATCGACTTTGAACGTGAGTCCGGAGTGGCACTGGCGATCGGCGCCAACGTCCTGCGGATCCTTGGAGCGCAAGGCATCCCGATCGGTGATCTGCCGAAGCGGGCCGGCGTCTCCAACGAGGCGATCAGCATGTCGCTCGGCTTCCTGCAAAAGCACGATCATGTGGTGGTCGAGCCCAATCCAGCCGGCCGGGGGAAGCTGGCGCGTCTCACCCGAAAGGGCCTCGCGGCGCAAGCCGCGTACGGCCAGCTGCTCGGAGTGATCGAGAAGCGCTGGGGGGCGCGGTTCGGCCAGGACGAGATCGCCAACCTGAGGCAGTCACTGGAGCGATTGGTCGGCGAGCCCACGGCACAGCGCTCGCCATTGTTGGCCGGGCTCGAGCCCCATCCTGAGGGCTGGCGGGCCTCGGTCAGACGGCCCGACGCGCTCCCGCATCACCCGATGGTGCTTCACCGCGGCGGCTATCCGGACGGCAGCTGATCCGCGCCGGAACTCCAGTCCGAAGGTCCTGGCGATGGGCAGCGCTACCGCTCGGTGTGCTGTATCTCGTGCTCTTAGCCGCGCAGTTCCGCGGCGTGATCGCAACGACCAACCTGGATGCCGACACCGTGTCGGCGCCGGTGATCGGAGAGTTGTTCGGAAGCGCCGGTGCTCACGCAAATGTGGTGCTCGGGACGTTTGGCTGGTATTCGACGCTGCTGTTCGAGCTGGCTACCAAATGGCTTCCTCTGCACCGACAGGTATGGGAGCTCACCCCGTATGCGATGGCCCTGGCCGGCGCTGCGCTGGCCGCCTGGTCCGTTTGGCAGATCGCCGGTCGCTGGGCCGCCGGCATCACCGCGGTGCTGCTGATTTGCGCCGCCCCGCAGACGCTGCACCCGCTGCTCTCGATGACCCAGCACGGACCCGACTGGTTCTGCTGTGCGCTGCTCGCCGCGTTCCTGGTGCTGCTGGAACGAAGCGCATCCAAGCTCCGGCCGCTGCTCTTGGTGGGGCTGACCGTGGTCGTGGGGACGATCGTCGGCGTCAACGTTGCCTCGGACGTGCTGGTGACGATCGCCGGACTGGCGCCGTTCGTACTCGCGGTCCTCGCCAGCTACACGCTTGCGCGGGACCCGAACAGCGTCCGGGCATTACAGGTCACCCTCGTCATGCTCGTGGTCATCGGCCTCTCAGGGGCGATCACCCATGCGGCCATGGCGGCGTTGCACGTAGCTCCCGAGCCGGGCCCCGATAACACGAGACTCGCCTCCGGCGGTCAGATCGCCATCAATTTCAGGTTGTGGTGGCACTCGATTGCCGCCCTTGGCAACGGCGACTACTTCGGCCGCGCTGCGTCGTTCAGCTCGGGCCTAGCGGTCGCCTGCGCCGCGTTGAGCATCGCCGCCGTCGCCCTGCTGCCGCGCTTGGGCTGGCACGAGCTGCGCCATCGCGCAGCCCGCAAAGGCTTGCCGGCCGGGCCGGCCCGGCTGGCTTTCGTCGTCTTCTGGTGTTCCTCGGCGATCCTGCTCAGCGCAGCGTTTCTCCTCAGCGCACTGCCCCTGGACATCCACGCGGATCGTTACCTGGTCGGCTTGGTCTACGCGGCCGCCGCGATGATTCCGGTGCTGGCGATCGGCCGTCCGCTGACCGAGGCCGCCGCGTTGCTGGGCACGTGCATCTTCGCGCTGAGCGCGCTCACGTCAATGGCGCAGGGCGTCTACACCCGCAATACGAGTCGGTTCCCGTCTGCTGGCCTTGCACGCCAGATCGCGTCGGTCGCGGCAGCACATCACCTGAAATACGGCTACGCCGGCTACTGGGACGCGTCCCCGATTACGTGGGCCACGCACCTGCGCGTCAAGGTCTTCCCCGTGTCGGTTTGCGATCAGAACGCGCATCTGTGCCGCTTCGACCTGCACTTCATCAGCAGTTGGTACAAGCCGCGTCCCGGTATCAGGAGCTTCCTGCTGATCGATCCCGCGCAACCGCTCGTGCGGGCGCCGACGCCGGATCTGGGGCGACCGGCCGCGGTTTATCACGTGGGGAGAATCACGATGTACGTGTACCCCTACGACCTGGCAGAGAAGATCGTGTCGTAGGCTGGTCGTCGTTTGCCGTGTTGGTGGCGCCGGCTGGGTGCGAGCGGTTGGCTGGTGCCCGCGCTGCACCGGCCGGGCTTCCTACGGGCGATGACGCGGGAAGTTTTCGGATATGCACCTGGAATGCCCGGAGTACCGTCGATTCTTGACACGGTGGGTTAGGACAGGAGGGGTGATGAGTGCGCGAATGAGGAATGCCGACTCGGCCTGGCTGCACATGGACCGGCCGACGAACCTGATGGTTGTGAACTCGGTGCTCTGGTTCGACGAGCCCGTCGATCTCGAGCGCTCCAGGGAGGTCCTCCGCGTGCGCCTCGTCGAGCGCTTCCCGCGCTTTCATCAGCGGGTCGTGGAGCCGCGTCTCGGGATCGGAGTCCCCTCGTGGGAGGAAGACCCGAACTTCGACCTAGACCGACACATCCACCACATCGCGCTACCCGCGCCCGGTGATAAGGCGGCGCTCGAGAAGCTCGTCAGCGACCTGATGGTGACACCGCTCGACCGGTCCAAGCCGTTGTGGGATGCCTACCTCGTCGACGGCTACGGCAGCGGGATGGCGATGATCTCACGCATTCACCACTGCATCGCAGACGGGATCGCGCTGTCGCGCGTCCTGTTCTCGCTTACCGACGCGCAGCCCGATGCCGGGATCGCGCCGCCGCGGGATGACGCGGTCGGGCGCGGCCTGCTCGGATCGATCGCCGCGCCGGTCAAGGCCGGCGTTCAGCTTGCCGAGGCGGGGCTCCACGAGGGCATCGAGATCCTCGCGCACCCGACCGCTGAGCTGACGGCGCTGGCCGCGAGCGGGAGTGCCGAGGCACGTGCGCTCGCAAAGCTGCTGCTGACCGCGTCCGACGCGAAAACTGTCTTCAGTGGCAAGCTCGGCGTCGCGCGCAGGGTCACCTGGTCTGAGCGGATGCCGCTTGAGGACATCAAGGCGATCGGCCATGCGACCGGGACGACCGTCAATGACGTTCTGGTCGCGTCGATGACCGGCGCCCTGCACCGTTACCTGAGCGGTCGTGACAGCCTCGTCGGTGAGATCCGCACGATGGTCCCGTTCAACCTGCGGCAGCTCGATAAGCCGCTGCCGCGCGAGCTGGGCAACCACTTCGGGCTCGTCTACCTGACGCTGCCCGTCGGGATCGCCGATACCGCCGGCCGTCTGGCTGAGGTGCATCGCCGGATGGAGGCGATCAAGCACTCGCCCGAAAGCGTCCTGTCGTACGGCATCCTCGAGGTGCTCGGCTTGACGCCGCCGCAGATCGAGCAGCGGCTGCTCGACATTTTTGCGCAGAAGACGACTGCGGTGATGACGAACGTCCCCGGCCCGCGTGAGCCGCTCTACTTCGCCGGCACCAAGCTTGCCGGCGTGATCGGATGGGTGCCGGCGGCGGGGACGATCGGGATGGGCATGAGCATCTTCAGCTATGACGGCGGTGTGACCGTCGGCTTCCAGGTCGACGCCGGGCTCGTCCCCGACCCAGAGGCGATCATCGCCGACTTCGAACGCGAGGTCGCGGCACTCGACAAGCTGGCCACTCGCCACCGGACGAAACCGCGCGCGCGCTCGGCAGCGCAGGCGCGTCCGCGATCGAGCATCAAGACTGCGAGATAGCACTGAGCCAAAGCTGCCGGCAGACCGGACGCTTCTCCCTAGACGCAGAGCTGCGAGTCGCGCGACCAGTTGGCGTGGACGACGACCACGGCAACATCTTCTCGTCGCGGCCGGACACATGACCGTCGCCCGCAGCGCGGCGCGGCTGCTGCGTCATCTGGCCGAGCAAGGCTGGGTTGGCCGAGTCCGAGCACCTCGCGGACGCCGGTTTCGTGGACCGCGTAGGCGATCACCAGCGCCTTCTGCCAGACGCCACCCGAGCCATGCCGGGTCCGAGCGGTACAACGAAGTGGTGCAAGGGCGACGGCCAAGGCACGAATCTCGCCCTTCGCCCAACAAAAAAGCCCCGCTAATCTGGGGCTTTTCTGAGAGGGTGAGCGAGGGGACTCGAACCCCCGACCGCCTGGACCACAACCGAACTCCAGGGGTTTCTCCTACTTGCTCTCCCACGTATTTGCTGGGGATTCTTGGTCTGAGTTGCTCTCGGTTTTGCTCAAATTGATGGACAAATTGATGGACACCCCGCGGGCGAAGGCGGCGTTGACGACCTCGGCTTCATTCGCGGCCGGCGCGTAGTCCGCGTAGATCAGCGTCGTCTTGAAGTCGCGGTGCCCCATCCACTCCTGGAGCGTGCGCATCGGCACGCCCGCGGCAGCCATTCTCGTGCCGAACGTATGCCTCAAGTCGTGGAATCTGACTTCGCGAACGCCGGCGCGCTTCAGCGCAGACTTGAAGCGCTTGAGGAGCTGCGAGCGGTCCATGGGCTTGCCGGTGTGCGGATGCGCGAAGACGAGATCCTCGTCCGACTGGTAGATCGAGCGCTGGAACTGCAGCTCGAGCTCGCGGGCGACCTCGTCTGCGAGCGGGATGCTCCGCGATGATCGCTTGGATTTCGGCGTCCCGAATTTGCCGCGCACGAAGTTGCGCCGCACCCGGACCCGGTGCGCCATCCAGTCAACGTCCATCCAGCGCAGCGCGAGCAGCTCGCCCTGCCGCATCCCGGTCATCGCCGCGGTGAGGTACAGCACCCGCTCGACCTCGCTCATCGGGTCGGCGGGCCTCGCGGCGTCCAGATCGAGGCCGTACAGGTAGATCGCCGTCGACTCCGCGATCCCCAGCTCCGTCCCGATCCTCTTCCACGGCATCCTGTCGCCGTCGCGGAGCCGCCGCACGCGCCTGACCCGCTCCGCCGTACCCGGCTTCCGACGGCTGCGCGGGCCTCCCGTCACGGCCAGCAAGGCGTCGAGCTCAGCCTGGTCGAGGAAGCGGATGTCCTGGTCCTCGTCAGTGACCTCGGGCTTCTCAACCGACTTGCACGGGTTTGCGATGACCCAGCCCTTGCGCAGCGCGAAGTCAAAGATGCCGTGCAGGAAGCCCAGGTAGTTGCGCGTGCTCTTGATCGACTGGTCGCTATCGAGGCAGACCGCCACGAACTCCTCAATGTCCTCCTTCGTGATGTCCCCGATCGGCTTCTCGCCGAAGAAGGGCACCACATGCACGCGGAGGTAGCTCTCGTAGCCGACGGTGGTCGACGCCTTCCGGCCCTTGGTGACCAGATGCTGGATCAGCCGCGCGCCAGACTCCTCGATCGTCATCCGCTCGAACAGCGGCGTAACCGTCACCTCCGCCATCAATTTGCGCAGGCGAGCCTCGGCCATCTTGCGGGTCAGCCCGTCCCGGCTTCCCGGCTTGCGGATCGGTCCGAGCTTGCGAGTGATCGTACGGTTCCGGACGCGCCACTGGCCGTACCACGCGTTGCGCTTCTCGAAGATGCTGCCGGTGCCGTACCGGCGTTTCGCGGCGCTGCTTGGCTTGATGGAAGGTAGGTCCTCCGCGGGCATTGCTCCTTTATACGCCCACGCAGGCCGCCGGCGCCGCTTCGGGCCTCTGTTCTGATGAGACTGCCCGCGTGTACCGCGATTTGGCGATGCCCTACCGGCCCAGCCCCGCCGGGAGGTCATGCTCGGCCCGCGGCGAGACGGCCACGTGACTCCGAGGTCCGCCGGGCCTCGACCCGATCCGCATGAGCTGCGGCCTCCGCGCGGGCCACCACCCAGGTCCCGAACACGCGCGTCACGATGCTCGCCGAGGGCCAGTCACCTCCGCTGAGTCGCTCGAGTGCCTCTCCCCCACGTCGGCGCGCGTGCGTGCGTGACCAGTCGTAGGACGATGGCAGCCGGCCGTACCGCGCGCGCCACGCGCGCATGGCGTCCAGCACCCGGTCGTGCGTCCAGCGGCGCTCGATCGCGCCGGGGTGGCACGCCTTGCAGTACGCGTACGCGTCGCCCTTTCCGTTCCGCGGCTGCGTGTACGCGCCACAGCCGCGGCACACGCCAACGTAGCGGGCCTTGACCGCCCGAGCCTTCTCACCGGTCGGGTCGTAGAAGTACGCCTTGATCGTGGCGGGCGAGCGGCCAAGGCGCTCGGCGATCTGTGCGATCGACAGGCCCTCGGCCTCCCGATAGTGGCGAGCGAGCGCAACAGCGCGGCGACGCTCAACGACTCGATCCGCCACCGGCACATGAGCGTTCGGCGCCATCCTCGCGACGGTACCGTCGCCGGGTGGCGTTCTCGCCGAGGTGCCGCGCCTCCTCGAGCACCAACCTGCGAGCAGTCACGACTTTGCCGGCTGCGGCGGCGGACTCGCCTGCCGCGCATAGGGGGAGCCCCGGTCTCTCCGCCGACAGGCGCGTTCGGACAGCAAAGCGGGTCCGGACCGGGACGATCGGATCGCTCGCGTGGCAATGCACAAGCGCGGGCATCTGCCCGGTCGCGCCGGCGGCGAGCGCCGGTATCACGCGATAGCGCAACTCCGTGAAGAAGGCGGCAGATCGGCGCCGGACTGTCGCTTTCTAATCGGCGCCGCTAGCCGGACGGGCGACGGCCGGCTAGCACCGACGCCATGGAGCTGGCGCCGTCGCGCCCATCCGCGGTGTCGCTGATAGCGGGATCCAGAGCTCCGGCTCGTGGCGATCGGGAGTGCTCGTTTGCACCAGGAGCAGCGACCCGGTCGACGGCGCGCGCGTGACCGCTCTTGCCACGGAGCGGCAGCCAGCCGCAGGCGCCGGCGGGCTTCTCCGTTTCGTCCCAAGGCGAGCGTCTCGTGGAGGGCCGTGCGTACTACCGCTGTGCCAGGCGCAAGCGGTCGTCTCCCGGCCGTCGAGCGTGCCGGGCAACTGTTCTGGTTTGGCCCGAAGCGGCACTCTGGCCCCAGCCGATCGAGACCGCCTTGTTCGTCCGGGGGCAGCAGGACTAGGTCGTGAACAACAAGCGTCTCGGGACCTACAGCAGCACGGCTCTGCGTCCGAGGGCCGCTCGAACTAGCCCACGATCGCAGCTCGCGAAAACTGGCCAGCAATGCGAGCAGGTGCAGCGGCCCAGCGCCGTGGAACCGTCGAAAGCGGCGGACGCGGTCATCGCGCCACCGATCAGGTCATCTTCGATAACCATTTGTCGCTCGAGCGATATCTCGGGCCTGCCGACGCGACGGGCGAGCAAACTGCGCAACGGCGGCTGCTCGATCGAACGCGTGTTGAGTGTTGACCGCTCGCCCTCGAGGCGGCCAAGCCCGCTGGACGCGGACTCGTGCGCGTCGGTCAGTCGTAGGACTCCGGGGCGTGCTTGAACGTCGGCCAGGCGTCGGGATCGTGACCTGTCACGACGGTCGCATCGCTGCGGCGCGCGATGTGGTGCAGCTTGCGGACCGAGCGAACCGCATCGACCGCCGACGCGAGGAACCCCGGCAGCGCCTTCTCCTCCCAATGGTCGGTGGTGTACGCGGCGTCGATCGTCAGCAGGAACGTGCCGCTGTTGGGCAGCTTGATCTCGAACGACTGGTGCCCAGGCGCGTGGCCCGGCGAGCGCCAGCAGCGGATCGTCCCGTCGCCGAAGACGTCGTACCCGTCCTCGGTCTCCTCCAGCAGGGCCCACGGGACGCCCGGCTTTTGGTAGTCGGCCTTGATGTAGGCGCCCTCTGCGAACCAATCCGGGGCGTGAGCGTACTCGTACTCGGTGCGCGTGACGATGACCTCCGCGTTCGGGAACTGGTCGATTACGCCCAGCGCGCCGGTGTGGTCGAGGTGCAGGTGGGAGTTGAGCACGTAGCGCACGTCGGACGGGTCAAAGCCGGCCGCCTTGATCGCCGGCACGCACGCCTGCTCGGGCTGCATCACCGGCCAGTAGACCTGGGTGGTGGCGCCCCAGTGCTTCTCCGGGTCCTCGGCGCACTCGGCGGCGTTTCCGCCGTCGATCACGACGAGCCCGCGCGGGTGCTCGATCAGGAACCACGGCACCGGGATCTCGTACTCCTCGCCCAGACCCTGGTTCATTTTGATGTTCTCGACGTGGCACTTCAGCGTGCCGCTCTCGAACATGTGGAGCTTCACGACGTCGTTCTGGGCAGACATGGTCGGGACCCTCTCCTCTGCTCCGGGACTACCAGTTCGTCATGGACGCGTTGATGATGTGGCGCAGGTCGTCCGCGCTCGGCTCGCGTGGCGCGATCACGAGCAGGCGCTGCTGCTTGAGCGCTCCCTCGACGAGTGCGGGCACGTCGTCCTCCGTGTAGCCGAATTCGGCGATGCCGCGCGGCGCGCCGACGTCCTGCATCAGTTGGCGCAGCAAGTCGGGTAGCGTGTCGGGGCCCGCGTTGGGGATCGCCTCGCCGGCGAGCAGCTCGGCGACGTGGTGGTGGCGCTCGGGCATCGCCTCGTAGGTGAAACGGAACGATGCCGGCGCGCTCACGATGACCGAATGGCCGTGCGGCACGAACTTGTGGTCGGTCGGGTAGCCCGCCGGCTGGTACTCATGCTTGAGGCCGGCGACCGGGTACGCGATCGAGTGCGGGATGTGCACGCCCGCCGAGCCGAAGCCCACGCCCGCCATCGTCGCACCGAGCATCATGTAGCCGCGCGCCTCGATGTCGTCCGGATCCTCAACTGCGCGGCGCAGGTACTTGCCGCCGAGCTCCAGCGCCTTGGCCGACCAGACGTCAGCGACCGGGTTCGAGCCTTGGTACGGCGGGCGGTCGTCGGGGGAGTCCGGGGCGGGCCTCGTGTCGTACGGCCTGGACAGGAACGACTCGGCGGCGTGACAGACGACGTCCAGGCCCGCCGACGATGTCACCTCGGGACCGAGCGTCCGCGTGAGCTCGGGGTCAACGATCGCCTGCGACGCACGCATGTAGCGGTGTGAGATGCCGGTCTTGAGCTTGAGGTCCGGGATGTCGAGCACTGCAACCGTGGTCGCCTCCGAGCCGGTGCCGGAGGTGGTCGGGATCGCGAGGTGCGGCTTGAGCGGGCCCGGCGGCTTGCGGCCCTCGCCAACCGGTGGGTTGACGTAGGCCATCACGGGCGCGGGGTGCGACAGGATCAGGTTCGCCACCTTCGCGGTGTCCATGCTCGAGCCGCCACCGACCGAGACGAAGCCGTCTACCTCGTGCTCGAGCGCGAAGTCGCACGCGTCCTGGAACGAGTCGATGGTCGGCTCGACGCGGCTGCGGTCATAGACGACGACGTCGATGCCCTCGGCCTCGATCAGCTTCTTGATGCGTTCCGGGTGACCCAGGGCGGCGACGCCCGGGTCGGTCACGAGCATGGCTCGCTTGACACCCAGGCGCTTGAGCTCCCAGCCGGCGTCCTGGGACGCGCCTGGGCCGAACTTCACTGGCGTGGCCTCGAGCGTGAAAATCGTCTCGTGATCAGTGGCCATCACGATCCTCCAGGTCGGCAATGGGACAGATCAATTCTCCCAGAAGCTCGATCCATCAGGCAGCGGACCGGGCCGGACGATGGTCAATGTAGCATCGTCCGCATCATGGACTTGCGACAGGCGCTCGCGAACGTCGTCGGCGAGCGCCATGCGCTCGAGGACCCGGAGCTCCGCGCGCCGTACGAGCGCGACTGGACCGGCCGCTTCGGGGCTCCCGCCACGGTCGTCGTTCGCCCGGCCAACACCGCCGAGGTCGCCGAGGTCCTGCGCGTCTGCGGCGACCTCGGCACGACGGTCGTGCCGCAGGGCGGCAACACCGGCCTCGTCGGCGCGAGCGTACCGCGCGGCGGCGAGGTGTTGCTGTCGTTGGCCCGGCTGGACACAATCGGCGAGGTCGACGAGGCGCTCGGCCAGGTCACGGTCGGCGCCGGGGCGACGCTCGCCGCGTTGCAGGCGGCATGCAGGGCGGCCGGGAAGGACGCCGGCCTGGACTTCGCAGCGCGCGACTCGTGCACGATCGGCGGCGTCGTCGCGTGCGATGCGGGCGGCGCGCGTGCTCTGCGTCTCGGCACCGCCCGCGCCCATGTCGTCGGGCTGGAGGCGGTGCTCGCCGACGGCTCGGTCGTCTCACGCCTGCAGGGCCTGATGAAGGACAACGCCGGCTACGACCTGCCGGCGCTGCTCGTCGGGTCGGAGGGGACGCTCGGTGTCATCACCGCCGTGCGCTGGCGCACGACCGCGCTGCTCGGCTCGCGCGTCGCCGCGCTCGTGCCCGTGGCGTCGGTGACCGCTGCCGCGGAGCTGCTCGCCGCGCTCCGTGCCGAGGCGCCATCGCTCGACAGCTGCGACTTCTTCCTCGACGACGGGCTCGAGCTCGTGGTCGCGTACCAGCAGCGGTCCAATCCGGTGCGCGATCGCGCGCCGGTCTACGTCCTCGCCGAGTGTGCCGCGCGGACGGACCCGACCGACGAGCTGGCCGCGGCACTCGAACGCGCCGGGATCGACGACGCCCTGATCGCCGACGACACCACCAGCCGCGAGGGGCTGTGGCGCCTGCGTGAGGGCCACACTGAGGCGATCAACGCCGCGGGCGTCCCCCACAAGCTCGACGTAGGGATCCCGCTCGCGCAGCTCGAGCGCTTCCTCGAAGCTGTGCCAACCATCGCGGCGGAGGCCGTCCCCGGCACGCGCGCGATCCTCTTCGGCCACCTCGGTGACGGCAACGTCCACGTGAACCTCCTCGGCCCGGACCCGAACGACGAGCGCGCCGACGACGCGGTCCTCGAGTTCGTCTTGGAGTGCGGCGGGACGATCAGCGCCGAACACGGCGTCGGGATCGCGAA
>CALAQT010000543.1 GCA_937888775.1 uncultured Actinomycetes bacterium
AGGCCCGACCCCCACAAACACTGGGGATCGGGCCTCAAACCCTCAAAAACTTCCGGCTAGCCGTTCATCAGCCTGGAGACGGCGCGGTGGATCGCTGCGGGGGTGACCGTCAGGGCGTCCCCGCCGTCGGGTAGCACCGTCGATCCGGTCGGCGTGAGGATCTGTGTCGGCGCCGAGCCACCGATCTCAGCGGCGGCGAACAGAGTCAGCAGCGTCGGGCCGCCCATGTCGGTGGCGACCGCCTTCGGCGCGTACCAGGATGCCCACGGCAGCCGGAAGAACGTCGACGGTGACAGCAGCTTCGACTTGATCGCGTTCAAGATCTTCTGCTGGTAACCCTCGCGAGTGAGATCGTTGCTGGCCGCGTTGCACTTGTTCTCCCGGGTTCGCGCCAACGTCAGCGCGTCGCGGCCGTCCAGGTGGTGGGTGCCGGGAGCGAGGTTCAGCGTGAAGCCGCCGTTCTGGACGCCGCCGCTGATCTGCGAGCAGATCCGTCCCGTGGTCACGTCGACTCCGCCGATCGCGTCGATGAACTTGGGGAAGTTGGCCAGGTTGACGATGATCAGGTGGTTGATCTTGATTCCGGTGAACTGCTCGATCGTCTTGATCGCCAGCGCCGGGCCGCCGTAGGCGTAGGCGGCGTTGATCTTGGTGGTTCCGTGGCCGGGGATCGCCGCGGCCGTGTCACGCGGGATCGACAATCGTCGGGACACGCCGCCGCCGATCCGCCACAGCATGATCGTGTCCGAACGGACGCCGCCGCTGAAGGCACCGGGCTCCTTGGAGCCGGGCGGGCGCTGATCGGTGCCGATCACCAGCACGGTGTCGGTCGAGGTGATCATGTTCGAGCCGCCGGTGAGCGCCGCCTCGGCGGATTGGGGGATCGAGCCGCTCTGGATCTGGGCACTGACCAGGAACAGCACGAGCGACAGCGCCAGCCAAGCCGCGATCGCGATCGCCAGGTACTTGAGCACCCGTCGCGGTGTGATCCGGCCGGTTGGCTTCAGGCCGCCGAAGCGCCCACCACCAGAGCCGTCGCGCCCATCGCCGCCTGGGCCGCCGTCGCCTGGGCGACCGGAACCCGGGATCCCGGACTCCTCCTCGCCGCGCAGGCGCGACCGAAGTCCGCGGGGCGCGGCGCGGTAGGTGGTGTACGGGCGGTCGTCCGATCCGGATCGAGCACGCGGCTCGTCGCGGTAAACCCGGTAGGGAGGATCTTCGGACTGCCCCTGATTGCGGGGTTCGTTCGACATCGAACTCTGCATATAGTGACGACATGCCGGCGCGACGCACCATCGGCGTCGACCTGGGCGGCACCAAGCTGCTCGCGGGCGCAGTGGATCCCGGGCTCGGAGTCCATCACCGTACGCAGCGCGCCGTCACGGGCTTAGACCAGGCCGCACTGCTCGATGTGGCCGTTGACGCCGTGCTCGAAGCACGTGAGTCTGCGGGTGGGGAGGTCGACGCAGTGGGGTTCGGGATCCCGTGCCTGATCGACCAGCGCTCGGGCACCGCCGTAATCGCCGTGAACCTCCCTCTGGCCGATATCGCGTTCGCGGATGTGATGGCCGAGCGGCTCGGATTGCCGGTGTTCGTCGACAACGACGGCAATGTCGCGGCGCTGGCCGAGCACCGCGCCGGGGCTGCCCGCGGCGCCAGCGAGGTGGTCATGCTGACGATCGGCACAGGAATCGGCGGGGGGCTGATCCTGCGCGGCGAGCCATATCGGGGCGGGATCGGTGCTGGGGCCGAGCTCGGGCACCTGGTGATCGACATGGACGGTCCGCCCTGCCAGGGCAACTGTCCCAACCATGGCTGCGTCGAGGCGCTGGCGTCGGGCACCGCGCTCGCGCGCGAGGCGCGACGGATCGCCGCTGAGCGCCCTGACTCCGCCCTTTCGGCCACGCTGCGCCACGGGCGTGAGCTCGCCGGTCCGATCGTGACCGAGCTGGCCCACGACGGTGACGCGGCGGCGATCGAGGTGCTGGCGCTGATCGGCTCCCGACTGGGAGTGGCGATCGCCAGTCTGGTCAACATCTTCAACCCCCAGGTTGTGGTGATCGGCGGCGGGGTGATCGGGGCGGGCGAGCTGCTGCTGGGACCCGCCCGGGAGGTCGTAGCGCAACGAGCCTTGCGGCCCTCCCGTGACGAGGTGCGGATCGTGTCGGCCCGCTTCGGTGTCGAGGCGGGCATGATCGGCGCCGCCGCGCTGGCCTTCGACGGACTCCAGGGCCGGGCGGTGGGTCGGTGAGCGAGCTTCCGAGCGTCCCCCTCGGTTCGCCGGCGGGCGGCGAGTCCGGTGTCGGCGGGCGGTTGATCGTCTGTCCCACGCCGATCGGCAATCTCCAGGACATCACGCTGCGCGTCCTGGCGGCCTTGCGCGAGGCGGACCTCGTCGCCTGCGAGGACACGCGCCGCACCCGCGTGCTGCTCGACCGCTACGGGGTCAACGCCCGTCTGGTCAGCTATCACGAGCACAACGAGCGCGAGCGCTCCGACGAGTTGGTGGCGAGGATGCGCACCGGGACGGTGGTGGCGTTGGTGTCCGACGCCGGGATGCCCTTGGTCTCTGACCCCGGCTTCGTGTTGGTGCGGGCCTGCGTGGCGGCGGGCCTGGCCGTCGAGGTGCTGCCCGGTCCATCGGCGGCCCTGAGCGCGCTGGTGGCGAGCGCGCTGCCCTCGCAGCGATGGAGCTTTGCCGGCTTCCTGCCACGCAAGCGCGCCGAGCTGGAGCTGGTGCTGCGCTCGACCGACACGCTGGTGGCGTTTGAGTCGCCCAAGCGCGTGGCGGCCACGCTGGCGGTCCTGGCGCAGCTGGATCCCGAGCGTCCGGTGGCCGTCTGCCGTGAGCTGACCAAGGTCCACGAGGAGGTGGTGCGCGGCACCGCCGCGCAGCTCGCGCAGCGTTACGCCACGCATGCGCCCAAGGGCGAGATCGTGCTCGTGGTGGGGGCGGCGACTGCGCCCGAGGCCGACCTGGGGCCCGCGCTGAGAGCCCTGGGACGTCTGCGTGACGCCGGGGCCAAGCCGAGGCCCGCCGCCGGCGTGGTGGCCGAGCTGACCGGGGTCAGTGCCAACGCGCTCTACCAGGCGCTGATGGCCCAGGATAAGGGCCAAGCCTGACCGCGCGCGACGGGCCGAGCGCGAGACTCGCACGGCGGGCCGAGCGCGAAACCAAGCCTGACCGCCGCGGGACGGAGCGCCCGGGGCCCGCCGGATAGCCTTGATATCCACCGGCACCGCTTGAGATGTCCTTCTACATAACCACGCCGATCTACTACGTCAACGCCCAGCCGCACCTGGGTCACGCTTACACGACGATCGCCGTCGACGTGCTCGCGCGCCATATGCGCCAGCGTGGGGAGGACGTGTTCTTTCTCACCGGCACCGACGAGCACGGCGAGCCGGTCGCCGACGCGGCGCGTGCGCAGGGACTGGAGCCCCAAGAGCTGGCGGATCGCAACGCCGAGCGCTTCAAGGCGCTGATGCCACGGCTGGAGAGTTCCAATGACTTCTTCATCCGCACCTCCGACGAGCAGCACAAGGCGCGCGTCCAGCAGGTGCTGCAGCGCGTCCATGACAACGGTCACACCTACAAGGGCATGTATGAGGGCTGGTACTGCCCCCGCTGCGCGGACTTCAAGGTCGAGAACGAGATCGCCGAGGGCAACCGTTGCCCGATCCACGAGATCCCGCTCGAACGCCAGCAGGAGGAGAACTGGTTCTTCCGCCTATCGACCTTCCAGGAGCCGCTCGAGCGCCTGTACGCCGAGCAACCTGACTTCGTGATGCCCCGCCACCACTTCAACGAGGCCCGATCGTTCATCGCCTCCGGGCTGCAGGACGTCTCACTCACCCGGGCCCGACTGCAGTGGGGGGTGCCGGTGCCCTGGGACCCGGGACACGTGTTCTACGTCTGGTTCGACGCGCTGCTGAACTACTACACCGCGCTCGGCTACGCGCGGCCGGGCGAGGATCTGACCGACCGGTTCTGGCCGGCCGACTACCACGTCATCGGCAAGGACATCCTCAAGTTCCACACCGTGTTCTGGCCTGCGTTGCTGATGGCGGCCGAGCTGGCGGTGCCCCGTCACGTGTTCGTGCACGGGTTCCTGCTCGGCGCCGACGGACGGAAGATGAGCAAGTCGCTGGGCAACGTGCTTGACCCGTTCGAGGTGATGGACGAATTCGGCACCGACGCGTTGCGCTTCTATCTGATGCGCGACGTGGCGTTCGGAAGTGACGGCGCCGTCGGGATGGATTCCGTGCGGGCCCGGTATGACTCAGAGCTGGCCAACGAGTACGGCAACCTGGCCAGCCGGACGATCGCGATGGTGCGTCGCTACCGCGGTGGCATCCTGCCCGAGGTCGCCACCGACCCGGCTCTGGCCGCCGAGTTCGACGGGCTGGCGGGGAAGGTCGCCGCTCTGCTTGATCGGGCGGAGGCCACTCAGGCGCTCGAGCTGATCTGGCAGCGCATCCGCCGGCTCAATCGCTACGTCGAGGAGCGCGCGCCGTGGCAGCTGGCCAAGGACCCGGAGTTGGCGGGCGCCCTCGATCAGACGCTCGCGTCGCTGACCGAAGGGATCCGGGTCCTCAGCGTCCTGCTGCACCCGTACATGCCCTCCAGCACCGAGCGGCTGCTCGAGGCACTGGGAGGCTCCGAGTTGACGCTCGACAATGCCGAGTTCCCGCCGCAGGGCCGCGGCAGAGTGGTGACCGATCTGGCGCCGCTGTTCCCCAAGCGCGCCTAGTGATCGACAGTCACACCCATCTGGACTTCTGCGAGCCCCCCAACGCCGAGTTGGTCGCCACCGCCGAGCGCGCGGGAGTCACGCGGATCGTGACCGTGGGGACCGACGGCGCCTCGTGCCGGACGGCGCTGGCCACCGCCGAGGACTTTCCCCAGGTCTACGTGGCGATCGGCCGCCATCCCAACGAGGCGACCGGGTTCGACGATGCCGACCTGGCCGAGCTGGAGGCGCTCGCGTCGCACGAGAAGTGCGTGGCGATCGGCGAGACGGGACTCGACTACTACCGTGACTACGCGCCGGCCTCTGACCAGCGGCGCGCGTTCGAGGCGCAGATCGAGCTGGCCCGGCGCACGGGAAAGCCGCTGGTGATCCATACGCGCGCGGCCGATGAGGACACGCTGGCGCTGCTTGACGAACGGGCCGCCGGCCTCAACGTGATTCTGCACTGCTTCTCGATGGCCGACCGGGTCGAGCAGTGCCTGACCCATAAGGACTGGTGGTTCTCGTTTGCCGGCAACTCCACGTATCCCCGCGCGAACGACCTGCGCACCGCCGCGCTGCGGGTGCCGCTGGATCGCCTCTTGGTGGAGACCGACGCGCCCTACCTGTCTCCGCAGGCCGTTCGCGGCAAGCCCAACCAGCCGGCCAACGTGGTTTACACCGCCCGCGCGCTGGCGATCGAGCGCCGCGTGTCCTATGCCGCGCTCGAGGACGCGATCGAGCGCAACGCCGCGGCAGCGTTCGGATGGTGAGCGCCCGGCAGCCGGACGACCCGCGCGCCGCCCATGAAGGTAGCCGGAAGACTCAAGCGCGGCCGGAAGAGGCGAGGCAGCCGGACGACGCGGCGGCCGCCCATTCGGACGAGCCCGGATGGCGAGTCGGCGGCCAGCCCGCGGCCGAGCGGGCCGCAGGCTTGAGCGGACGCCGAGCGGGCGCCAGGCGCGGGCGGGAGCTGGGACAGAACTTCCTCGTCGACCGCAACTTGCTTGGCGTGATCGAGCGGCTGGCGCAGCTGCGCGACGACGAGGTGGTGCTGGAGATCGGCGGCGGCCTCGGCGTGCTGTCTCAGCGCCTGGCGCCGCGGGTGGCGCATCTCCACGTGGTCGAGGTCGATCGGCGGCTGGCGCCGCGCCTGAGTGAGACCTTGCGGCCGTTCGCCAACGTCTCGCTGCACATGGCCGACGCTCTGGCGCTGGACCTGCGAGGTCTCACCCCGCCCCCTGACAAGGTGGTGGCCAACTTGCCCTACGGGATCGCCGCGACGGTGATCCTGAAGACGATCGAGGAGCTTGCCGAGGTCCGTGAGTGGGTCGTGATGGTCCAGCGTGAGGTTGGCGAGCGGTTTGCCGCGTCCTGCGGCAGCGGCGCCTACGGCGTGCCCTCGGTGCTGGCTCAGATTGCCTGCGAGGTGAAGCTGCTACGCCCGGTCGGCCGCAACGTGTTCCGTCCGGTGCCCAACGTGGATTCGGTGCTGCTGGGCCTGCGTCGCCGCGGTCCGGCCGCGGGTGATGAGCTCCGGGCACTGGTGCACGATGCCTTCGCGCACCGGCGAAAGGCGCTGGCCGGTTCACTCGCGCTGTCTGCGCGCGCCCAGCCGGGTATCCGTGAGCGAGCCCGGGCGGCGCTGGTGGAGCTTGGCCATCCGGCGGACGAGCGCGCCGAGCGCCTCTCGCCCCATGAGTTCTGCGAGCTGGCGCGGAGGCTTGCGGCGTGAAGGGCGACCGCGAGGACGCATTCGCCAAGGTCAACCTGTGCCTGTTCTTGGGTGAGCCGCGGGCCGACGGGCGCCATGAGCTGGTGACGCTGTTGGAGTCGGTCGACCTGATCGACTGTCTGGTGATCACGCCGGGCCCATCGGGGCACGACGAGGTCATCTGCCCCGGTGTCAGCGGTCCGAACCTGGTCACCGACGCGCTGGCGGGCCTGCGAGCGGCGGGCTGGAGCGCGCCGCCGGTCCGGGTCGAAATCGACAAGCGGATCCCGGTCGCGGCCGGCATGGGGGGCGGGTCGGCCGACGCTGCGGCAATCCTGCGCTACGCGCCCCGGCTCAGTCCCGTACCGATGACGGCGCTGGAGGCGATCGCCGCCCGCCTCGGCGCCGACGTCCCCAGCCAGCTCGATCCCGGACCGAGCCTAGGGACCGGCGCCGGTGATGTCGTTGCGCCGGTCGACAACATCGACGACCACAGCGTCCTGGTTCTGCCCCAATCGTTCGGGCTCTCGACCGCCGAGGTCTATCGCGAGGCCGACCGGCTCGGCCTGGCGCGTTCCACCGGCGAGCTGGCGTCGCTGCGGGCGGACCTTGAGAGCACCGTCATGGCATCAGAGCACCCGCCCCAGCCGCTGCCCGAGCGGCTGATCGTCAACGACCTACAGCCGGCGGCGCTCTCGCTGGCACCAGAGATCGGCGCGGGACTCGAGTTGGCCCGTGAAGCGGGCGCCGCACAGGCGCTTGTGTGCGGTTCGGGGCCGACGGTGATCGGCGTGTTCTGGGGGCCCGGCGGGTTTCATCGCGCCCACGTTGCGGCCGAGCAGCTGCGCCGCCGGTTCCCTGCAGCGACGCCCGTCAACGCGGTTCTGCGCGCGGTGGCGCCCGCCGCGGACGGGTGAGCGTTTGCTGCAATTTACGTGTCTCATGAGCTCCGAGCGGCGGTCATCGGCGCCGTGCGGCACAATTCATGGTTCGGTCGATGAGCAACCAATCCGTCACCTACCTGGTCGGCGCCTGTGCCGGCGTGTTGGGCCTGGCGGCGTTCTGCGCGCTGGTATTGGTACCTGCGGTGACCGCGTATCGGCGCCCGCTGGAGCGGGTCGCCGTCGTGATCCTGTCGTTTTACGTCCTGGCCGCGCTCGTGGGCATCGGCGTGCTGGCCGGCGCGCTGATCGTGCTCGAGTGGCCGCGGGTCTTCTGACCACGCGTCGCCCCTGGCTCCCGACTGAGGTTCAGCGAAGTGGCTGACAATTCCGCGCGGAGCGGGGGCAGTGGGCCAGATTTCGGTGCCTTCTCGGCGATCACCGACGCGGTCGAGGCCGGCGCGGGTCTGCCGGAGATCCTGCGTGCGGCCTCCCGAGCGCTCGACGCCAGCCTGATCCTGATCGATCGCTCGGCCGCGGTGCTGGCCGTCGCCGCCCGCTCGCCCGCCGATGAGCGCTCGCTGATGCGCGACAGCGATGACGTGACGACGTTGGAGCTGAGGGTGGCGGAGTCGCCGGTCGGCCAGTTGCGGATGCGAGCCCGCCAGAGCACGCCCGATGGGGCGCTGTTGCGGCTCGTCACGACCCTGATCGCGTCCGAGGTCGAGCGGGTCAGAGCGCCGGAGCGGGCCTCCGAGGAGGCCGCCACCGGCTTCCAGCGCGCGGTGCTGGAGCACGGGATCGCCGACCGCGACGAGTTGATCTCCCGCGGCAAGGAGTTGGGCACCGACCTGGCCTCCGGAGGCAGCGTGGCGGTCGTCCGGGCTCACCCGCGCAAGACGACCGAGGACGACTGGCGTCGGCGGCTGCTGGCGGTGGCCTCCCGTGGGGCCCGGTCCATCGCTCCCGGCTCGATCTCCGCGCCGACCGAGGTCGATGCCAATGAGGTGGTGATCCTGGTGCCCGATCCCGACGGCGAAGCCGGCAAGCGCGTCTCCTCGGCGGTCCTGCGCGAGCTCGAGTCGGGCCTGGCCGGTTTCACGATCACCATCGGCCGCAGCCGCCGGGTGGAGGACCCGCTGGATCTCCAGCGAGCTCGCAACGAGGCGCTGCTGGCTCTCAACGTAGCCGAGGGTGACGGCGAGCGATCCGAGCTGGCCTACGAGCAGACCGGCACCTACCAGCTGTTGTTGCCCTACATGAGCGACCCGGCCGAGCTCCAGCGTTTTTACCGGGACACGGTCCGCCCACTGGTCTCCTACGACGAGCAGTACGAGACCGACCTGCTCGGGACGCTGTCGACGTTCCTGGACTGCGACGCCAACGTCAACGCCACCGCGGCCCGGTTGATCACCCATCGCCACACGATCCGCTATCGGTTCGAGCGCGTGCGCGAGCTGACCGGACTCGACGTGTCCTCCACCGACGGGCGCGAGAAGCTCTCACTGGGGCTCAAGGCGATGCGCGTGCTGGGGATCGCGGCGCCCCGGGGTCCGGCCAGCGAGCCCGGCGCCGAAGGCGGCCGCGTCCCGCGTTAGGGCCCGCGAGCGCTTGGCCCTGGCTCAGGCCTCCAGCGCGCGCTGCACCGCGCCTGCCGTGAGCTCGGCGGCGACCCGGAGCGGCTCGGTGTCGCGCAGCGCGCGGGCGAGCACGAACGCACCCTCCAGCGCGGCCACCATCGCGATCGCCAACTCCCGCGCCCGTGCCGGCTCGATTCCCGCGGCGATGAACCGCTGCGAGCCTGACGCAAACCAGCTCTCGAACACTTCCGCGCAGGCCTGGCGCATCGGCTCGCTGGTGCTGGAGACCTCGAGCGCCACGGTGGCGATCGGGCACGCGTCGGCGTAATCGGTTTCGTTCAGGTGGGCCGCTGCGCCGGCGAAGAAGTCACGCGTGGCAGTGACCACATCGGGTGCCGGATCGAACACGGCGGGTACCAGTTGCGCGTAGATCGCCCCCGAGACGCGGATCGCCTCCGCTCCGAGTTGCTCCTTGCCTCCGGGGAAGAAGTGATACAGCGAACCGAACGGCGCTTGAGCCGCGGTGACGATCTGCTTGACGCCGGTGGCCGCGTAGCCCTGCCTGCGAAACAGCTCGGCGCTGGTCTGCACGATCCGCTCTCTGGTGCCCGGCATGGCTCTCGTTCCCGATCGTGGTTCTCGTTTGCGCCTTGAACTTGCGTGGCGTATCCTATCGCTAGATCGATCAATCTAGTGGAGGTCGGCGATGCAGTCGTGGCTGGCGAAAAGGCTAATCTCGTACCTGATGGCGCGCACCAGCGCCGGGGACGTGCGTCCAACCCTTTGGCTCGATGCCGCCGACGTGACGCTCACGTTCCCGGGCCAGAACACGTGGTCGGGGGTGTTTCACGGCAAGCGGGAGGTCGAGCGCTGGCTGCGCCGCTTCGCCGCAGCGGGGATCCAGATCTGCGCAGACGAGGTGATGGCCAAGGGCGTGCCGTGGAACACGACGATCTGCGTCCGTGGGCGCGATCATCTGCACGGGCCCGACGGCGAGATCGTGTACGAGAACCGCTATGTGATCTGGGGTCGGATGAGGTGGGGGATGCTCAAGGAGTACGAGGTCTACGAGGACACTCACAAGGCCAATGAGTTCGACGCCTACCTGGCCGAGCGCCGTCCGGAGCTTGCTGTCGGCTGAGCGGGCGGCGTCGATCCACTCTGGGTCGGTGCCGGCCGAGCGTCGATCAGGCCGGCGCTGGCGTGCCTCCCTGGTCAGGGCAGTCAGGTGCGGCCGCCCCGCTTGGTCCCAGCAGGAAGATCTCCGCGGAGAGATCGGGGTCCAGCCGGGTCGCGCTGAGCATGGTTTCGACGGGCCGTCGCAGGATGCGCGCCACGCTGGCCTTGAGGTCATCCTCGATCAGGACCTGCAGCAGGTGACGTCCCCCGAGCAGTTCCTGGATATGACCGGCGGCGCGCATCGTCTTCTCGGCGTCGGTGTGTCCGTTCTCCAGCAGGACAACCAGGGTCGACGGACCTGCCCAGTGCGCAGTCGTCTTTCTGGGGCCCCGGCCCCAGGCACGCCGGAATACGGCGGCCACCTCTCCGCAGATCTGCGCCAGCGGATCGCTTGGGTGGGGTGGCGGCGGTGGGTCAGGCTGGGGGTTCGTGGCCATCCGTGTGCTGCTCATTCACTGAACCGTAGTCCGATCGGGATCCGTCGCATCGCGCCCAGCTACCGCCACCGGTGCGGGAGACTACGTAGCGGCGATGCGTGGATGTCCGGCGTGTATCAGGGTTTTGCGCCACTGGACGATAGGTTGCTCCCTCGGTTACTCTCTGCCAGCGGAGCGCACAAGCGGGGCGCATCGTGGATCTCACCCGTCTGGTTGAGCCGCCGCGAGATCGGCGAGGCGGCAGCCAACGGAGCCGGGTCGGCCGACCTTCACCGGAGCGTTGTGGACGCCTCCGGGATCGTTGGTGTTCACGAGAGGAGAGCTACGTTGATGCCAAACCGCACGGGCGGAGCGAATTCCAGTCGTCCTGCCCAGGACAGGCTGGGGCCGCTTGGCCGAGCCGTGATCGTCACCTCTCGGAGGTGGAAAGCCAAGCACCGACCGCGTGAAGCGCCCGCCGCGCGATCGCGGCGACGGGAGGGCTTGTCAGCGTGACGCGGCTCGGTACGCGCAGGATTCAGTAGCACACTCGGCTGCCGCCGTCACTCTCGGTCGGACACTGTCTGCGTTGAGTGACGTTAATTAAGGTGAGTGAGTGAAACAACTTAGACAGGTGGACGTCGCGGCGATGGATCCCGGCGGCTTCGTGTCTGTGCTCTCCCGGGGTGAGTATCAGACGCTGCTGGACCTGATCGATCGGGCCGGCGTCGCGCTTCGTGGCCGGGTGATCTGGAACGTGAACTCAACCCCGGCGGGAGGCGGCGTAGCCGAGCTGCTGCGGCCGCTGCTGGGCTACTGCCGCGGCTCCGATGTCGACGCTCGGTGGGTCGTGATCTCGGCGGGCGCTGACTTCTTCGCGCTCACCAAGCGCCTGCACAACCGCCTCCACGGGGTGCCAGGCGACGGAGGCGCGCTCGGCCAGGCCGAGCGCTCGGTCTACGAGCGCACGCTGGCCGCCAACGCCGCGGAGCTCGTGCGGCTCGTTAGTTCACGGGACATCGTGATCCTCCACGATCCCCAGACAGCAGGAATCGTGCAAGCCGTTCGTGGTACGGGAGCCGCCGTCATCTGGCGCTGCCACGTGGGCCTCGACCACCCCAACGAGCGCGCGCGGGAGGCCTGGGACTTCCTGCGTCCCTACGTGCAGCCGGCGGACGCGTACGTGTTCTCGCGCGCCGCCTTTGCCTGGGAGGGCCTGGACCAGGACAAGATCTGCGTTATCCAGCCGTCGATCGATGTCTTCTCGCCCAAGAACGCAGATCAGAGCACCGAGCAGTCGTTGGCGATCCTGGCCAAGGCGGGTATCCTGACGGCACGCGGCGGCGTCGGGGCGACGTTCACACGCAGCAACGGAGCGCTCGGCCGGGTTGACCGACGCGCTGACGTGCTGCAGGAGGAGTCGCTCTCGCCGGCGGATCGTCTGGTGACTCAGGTCTCCCGCTGGGACTGGCTGAAAGATCCCCTGGGTGTCCTTCGAGGCTTCACCGAGCACGTGCCCCTCCAGGTTGAGGCGCATCTGCTGCTGGCTGGTCCCTCGACCCAGGCGGTTCCCGACGATCCCGAAGGTGCCGAGGTCTTAGCGGCCGTGCGCGAGGCGTGGTTCGGACTTCCGCGGGAGCTCAAGCGGCGCGTTCACCTGGCTTCGTTGCCGATGGACGACGTCGAGGAGAACGCTGCGGTCGTCAACGCGCTCCAACGGCACAGCGTCGTGGTGGTGCAGAAGAGCTTGGCGGAGGGCTTTGGCTTGACCGTCGCCGAGGCGATGTGGAAGGAGCGACCGGTCGTCGCAAGTCGCATCGGCGGCATCCAGGACCAGATCGTCGACGGTGTGTCGGGGCTGCTGCTCTCAGATCCGTGTGACGCCAGCCAGTTCGGTTCCGCCGTCACGGGCTTGCTCGCCCACGCCGACCGCGCACGACAGATGGGCGCCGCGGCTCGCGAACGTGTTCAGTCCAATTTCCTCGGGCCCGCTCACCTCGGCCACTACTTCGAGCTAATCCAACGCCTGATCGCCGATCGCGTGTCCTCCTGACGGCACGGCGATCCGTTCCTTCAGCCGGGGGGGCACAGCTGGCGTGGTGCACCGGGAGCGGGCTCGCCCGCCACGACCATCACCCATCCAGGTTCGGCACGCCACCATCCGGACGTCGTTGTGCGCGGGCCGTCACTCCAGCTGACCCGCAGGGGACACCACTGACCCGGCTCGGGGCGAGCTTGCGCGAGGGTCACAACTGCTCTGCGGACGTTGAGGGCAAGCCCCTGGCGCCGCACCTTGGTGCACGCTTCCTTTGCCGCCCAGAACAGGTTGGCAAGCAGCACGCGCTGTGCCGCGCCGCATGAGTAGATCATTCGCTGCTCGCACGGGGCCAGCCACTCGCGGACGAACGCGCCGCTGCGCGGCTCCAGCAGCTCCAGGTCGCAGCCGACAATCCCCGGCGCCTCGCTGACGACTGCCAGCGCGCGGCCGCCGCGATGGCTGAGCGACACCGACACGGGCACCCGCTCGCCGTCCAGCCACGCCTCGGGAGCGCCGTCCGGCGCCGCCAGGACTTCAAATCGTGATGGCGCCAGGCCGAGCCACAGGCCGAGCGCAGCCTTGGCGGTCCAGCGCCCCAAGCGCCAGTCGGCCCTGCGCTGGGCCACCTTCAGGTGTGCCGATACGCGGCGCTCGTTCTCCCCCAGCCACTCCTCGCCGGGGGGAACGTCAGCGTGGGGTCGGCTGAGCCAGCCCGTGTCCATTGCTCTCGGTACCGCTAGCGCCGTCCGTTACCGTGGCTGGAGAGACGCGATCGAGCACGTTTTCCATGCCACGCTGTACGGCTTCGATCAGGAACGGGCGCAGCGTCTGCGCGTTGATGATGCTCCGCACCGACCCCACCTCCACGGCCCGTTCGACACTGTGGACCTGATCAAAGCGCTCGGCGAACTGCCCTCGCTTCTGCGCGAGGACCTCAGCCCAAAGCGCAGCACGTTCGGCGCGCAGACGCTGGCGCGCGGCACCCTCGGCGGTGACGAGCTGTCGATCAAGCGCCGTTATCCGCTCGTCGGCGCCGGCCTCTCGCTCGACCTCGCGAGCGAACACGACCGCCGCAGCCGGAGCTCCGCCGATCACCGACGCGTGAGCGCCCTCCAGGGCCACCGTCTCCAGATTTGGATTGAGCTTCTGTGAGAACACCACGAACGCGCCGCCGTGATATCGCGAGACGACGCAGAACACGATCGGCCCGTCGAAATTGACGACCGCCCGCCCGATCTCGGCGCCGAACTCGAGCTGCCATTGGCGCATCGACTCGGGCGAGGCATCAAAGCCGGCGAGGTTGGCTAACACGACGACCGGCCGGCGGCCGGCGACCGCATTGATCGCCCGCGCGATCTTCTTCGCCGATCGGGGAAACAGCGTGCCCGAGGTCCACTGGTCGGGTCCGTCGGCTGGAATCTCGCCCGGCCGCGGCAGCGGCCGGGACTCGATCCCGATCAGCCCCACGGGCCAGCCGCCGAGGTGCGCGTCCCACACCACCGCGTTCTCGGCCGCGTGCATCGCTGCCCACCGCTCCAGCGGAGGGTGGTCGCGGTCGATCGCCGCGCGCATCACCGAGCGGATGTCGAACGGCTGCTTGCGCTCCGGATTGGTCTGGTCGGAGAAGATGTCGGCAACTCGCGGGAGATTGGTGCCCGGGGCGACGTGCTCGGATTCGCCGACGTCGCGGTCGGATGGATCGGACGTGACCGCTCGGCGCGGAAACCGCTCTCCGGGCGCGACGTAGGAGTGCTCGTAATACTCCAGCAACACGCGGCAGGCGCCCGCGAGGTCCGAGGCCCAGTATTGGCCCTGTCCGTTGGGCCCCATGATCCGCTCGTATCCGCCGATCCCGAAGTTGTCCTCGGCAGACACTCCTCCCGAGTAGTCGATCGCCTGCTTGCCGGTGAGCACCATGGCGCTGTCGGGGGTCATGATCAGCGCGCCCCGGGTATGCATCAGCATCGTCGCCTCGGCGTTCCAGTAGGGCTGGGCGCCGACGTTGATGCCGGCGACGATCACGTTGAGCTCGCCTCCGGCCTGCGTGAACAGGACGATTCGCCTCAGCACGGCCGCGATCCAATCCATCGCCTCGGTTCCGCTGTCCATGGCGATCTTCGCTCCCGCCGACAGCGCGAACCACTCCAGCGGGACCCCGAGCTGCTCGGCAAGGTCGATCGCCGCCATGATTCGCCGGCACTCGGGCTCAGACAGCGATCCCAAAGCACGGGTGGGGTCGCCGAGCAGGATCACCCGCAGCATGCCCTCGGGGTAGCGGTCGGTGAAGTTGCGAACCGTGCCAACCACGATGCCGCTCGTATTGGTCGCGGCTGGGCGCTGCACCGGCACCAGCCGGAGGTCCTCGCTCAGGTCGTGCTCGACGAACGTCCCGGCGGGCTGTCCGGCGCTGGCCTGCGCCGGCGCCAGCAGCCGGACCACCTCGGCCGGATGCAGGGTGCCGCGGCGACGCGCCGAGATAAGCCGCTGCGCGCCCTCGTCGAGCGGCTGCAGAGGCAGAGTCGGCGGGTCGTCGATCTGGATCGCGACGTCGTGCCCGGTGGGGGCGAACAGACGCAAGACGCGGTCGCGTGCCACGCCGTCGGACTCGCGCAGGCGCCCCTGCACGAGAACCATCTCCAGGCCGAGGCCCGCCGTCAACGGCACCAGGCGGGCGACGAGCTCTCGGATGACCTCGGGCGCAAGCTCGATCACCGGCCACACGTGAAGCAGCGCGCGATTCCACAGCAGGCGGCGGCTGAGTGGACGGCGCGCCTGGTAGGCGCGAATCGTCTCGAGCGCCTGCAGCAGCATCTGCTCGAGTTCGGGCAGAGCGGCCACGCGCCCCTGATCGTCGCGGACGGGCGTCAGGTCGCGGATCTCGGCTAGCGCGAACAGGCGCTCGTCCTTGGGGTTGGTCCGCGCGACGCCGTGAAAGACGTAGATGTCCTCGCTCGAGGGCAGCCGCTCGAGTTCGAACTCCCGCAGGCGCCAGAGCTGGAGCCGGTGGCCCATCAATGGATGCAGACCACGCTCGATCTCGCTCTCAACCAGGCCGTCGAGGCCCGGGCGGAAGGTCAGCAGATCGACAGCCGACATCCCCTGGCCGCGCCGCGGCTCCGCGACGGCGACGACGATTCGGTGCAGCGCCGGCGGCAAGGCGAGCGAGCCGAGCGCGTCGCCCAGGCGCCGGGCGAGCGCTTCACGGGAGGGCGCTGGGCTTCGGTGCTCGGCGTAGAGGTCGAGCACCGCCAGCTCGCCATCGGGAAGCTCCGCCGCCCAGCGTGAGAAAGCGTCGGCGATCGCCCTCAGGTCGTCGAACTTCGCACACGCGGCGACGAGATGTCGCTGGCTCCCCTCGAAGGTGTAGCGGGCGAGCACGGCCTCGTGTCCGTCGAGCTGGATCGGCTCGAACTCTTCGAGCGAGCGCACGCGGTAGTAGCGGCGAGCCATCGCCTCGACGAGCAGCCGGCGCGCCTGCGCCGATGCGCCGGCCATCGCCGCCGTAAGCCGCGGCGCCAGCGGACGGGGGCAGTCCACGATCGCGGCGATCAGCTCGGCCCGGTCAGACCGCTCCGGATCACCGGTCAGCGCTGCGATATGGCCCGCCATCTCGAAGTACACCCGCTCCCGGGAAGCGGCGATCACGGGCTCGTCGAAGTACCGGAAGCGGACCTCGCGAGCGAGATCGGCGACGATCGGATCGCCGCCCTCGAGCGCGAGCACCAACCGGTCGAGCACATCGCGGAACTCGGCGCTGCCTTCGGCGCCGGGCGCCCCGCCAGCGACCCGAGCCGCCTCACCGGCCTCCTCCAGGCGCCGGTCGAGGATCGCCAGGATCGCCGCTCGCGCCGTGTCGGTGCGCTGTCCGGAGAGGTACAGGCGATGACAGGCCTCCTCCAGCGCCGGCGTGCGCTCCAGGCTCTCGATCCCGTAGTGCGCCAGCGCGCGCCGCAGCTGTGCCACGAAGCGCGCCGGCAGCCCCTCCGCCGGAGCGTCGAGCGAGCGCAGCCAGGCGTGAAAGAGCTCCTGGGGGCTCTGCCTCTGCAGCAGCCCTGGCTCCCCCTTCGGCTCGTCGCGACGGGACCGGGACACGGCGCGCAGGTCGGCGAACAGCCCCAGCAGGCGGTGCTCGACGGCGATCAGCGCCGGGTCGCCCCCGGCGTCGACGGCGCTCTTGCTGCGCAGCTCAGCGATCGTCCGCTCGGCGTCGGCGCGGTCGATGTCGTACCCGAGCAGGAGCCACTGCAACCGGATCAGGTTCTGCTGACGCTCGCGCCCGGTCGGCCGCGTCTGGCCGGGTGCGGGCAAGAACGCCAGACGCTCGCCGGTGGCGGCCTCGGGGGCATCCTGGTCGCGGGGCTCCAGCGCCAGCAGCGGCGCCTGGGCCGCGACGTGCGTGTTCTCGCTGACGAACACCTCCTTGACGCGGCCCGCGAACGGAGCCGTCAGCGATGACTCCATCTTCATCGCCTCTACCAACGCCACCACGTCGCCGGCCTCGACCTCGTCGCCGACGGCGACCGGGATTGAGACGACGACGGCCGGCGAGAGGTTGCGGACCGTGCCCGCGTCGCCGCGCGAGATCCGATGTGGCACTCCATCCACCTCGACGAGCAGGTCATCTCCCTGGCGTGAGGTAAGGGTTCGATAGGCCTGCCCGCGCAGGTGCAAACGCCGCTGGTGCTTTCCCAGCCGGTTCACGCTCAGCTCGATCGCCTGCTCTCCCACGGTCACGCTGTAGCGGTTAGGTCCGATCTGCGCCACGACGCACCGGTAGGACTGCCCGCGATGACGCAGCTCGTACTTGCGCGAGAGGTCGGGCGCCGCCTGCGGGCGTCCACGGCGGGCGAAGGCGTAGAAGCGAGCCTGGTCAGCGGCGGTGTCTGCAGCGTGGAGCTCGATCGCCGCTTGCAGAACCGCGATATCACCGTGGCGCACAGGCACCGCCTCGCCGCTGAGATAAAGCCGGTCCAGCCAGGACGTGTCGACCTCGCCGGAGAGGACCTCGGGACGGTTGAGCAACTCGAGCAGGAAACCCTGGTTGGTCGTTCCGCCCTCGACGACCGCGACGGTGTCCGCGACCGCTCGGCGCAACCGAGCGAGGGCCTCCTTTCGGTCGCTGCCCCACGCGATCAGCTTGCCGATCATCGAGTCGAACTCCGCCGGGATGACGTCCCCTTCGGCAACCCCGGTGTCCACCCGGACGCCGGGCCCCGTGGGCAGTCGTAGCAGCGTCAGTCGCCCCGGAGCGGGCGCGAACCCAAGGGCGGGATCCTCGGCGTTTAGCCGGGCCTCGATGGCGTGCCCGATGCTAGGGGGCGGTTCGCCCTCCAAACGCCCGCCGGCGGCGATGTGCAGCTGCAGCTTGACCAGGTCAAGACCGGTGACCGCCTCGGTCACCGGATGCTCGACCTGCAGGCGCGTGTTGACCTCCATGAATGAGAAGCGGCGCTCGGCCGGCTCGTACAGGAACTCGACCGTGCCGGCGCTCCGGTAGCCGACGCGCAGGACCAGCCGCTGGGCGGCGGCCATCAGCTCGCGCTCCTGGTCTGCCGTCAGGGCTGGACTGGACGACTCCTCGATCACCTTCTGGTTGCGGCGCTGGTAGCTGCAGTCGCGCACCCCCACCGGCCAGGCCTTCCCGTGTCCGTCGGCGATGATCTGCACCTCGATGTGACGCGCCGGAGTGATGACCTGCTCCAGCAGCAGCGTTCCGTCGCCGAATGCCTGGAGCGCCTCGGCGCGCGCGCTGGCGAATGCCGCCGGGAGTGCGTCGAACTCATCGACACGCCGGATCCCGCGCCCGCCCCCGCCGGCTGCGGCCTTGACCATCAGCGGCAAGCCGATCCGCTGCGCGTGCTCCAGGGCCTCCTCGGCGGTCGCAACGGGGCCGCGGCTCCAAGCGGCGACCGGCACTCCCGCCTCCTCGGCCAGCCGTTTGGCGGCGATCTTGTCGCCGAGCAAGCGCATGGTCGGCGCGTCGGGACCGACGAACACGATCCCCAGTAGTTCACATAGCTCCACGAACTCGGGCTGCTCGGCGACGAAGCCCCACCCGACCCACGCCGCCTCGGCATCTGCGGTACGCAGTGCGGATTCGAGCGCGCCGTAATTCAGGTAGCCGCTGCGCCACCCGCCCAGGCCGTCGTCAACGAGGCTTGGACCCAGGCATACCGCCTCATCGGCCCGGCGGACGAACATCGCGTCGCGGTCGCCCTCGGTGAACAGCGCGATCACCGTGATCGGGTTCTTGCGGTCCTGGTTTAGCTCGTGAACCGCGTGGATGAGACGCATCGCCGGTTCACCGCGATTGACGATTGCCAGGCGTGAGAACGTGCGCTGCATAGCCGCCTTCTAGCCCTCGCTCATCGCGCCGCGGATCGGAGCCAGTAACCCCGAATCGAGCTCGCCGGGCAGCTCGACCGTCCGGTAGCCCTCCAGTCGCATCCGGACCCGCCCGGTCTGGTCGACGACGTCGGCGTCCATCGAGCCGGGCGGGTCCGTCTGCGGCGTCACGACGGCCCACAGTCTCGACGACCGCTTGTTGCCCCTGAACAGAACGACACGATCCACGTGCATCGGCAGCGCCATCCTGCCGGTGGTGCCGAGCTCCCACAGGCCGGCGGTCTGGAAGCACAGCTCGATCAGCCGTGGGGCGAGCTTGGTCGGCTGGCTGGCTGGCTCGTGGTCTTCGGGCAGGTTGGACGCCAGGCTGCCGATCACGTGGCCGTTGTCGCGCCATGCACGGTCGAGCACCTGGTAGGCGGGACCGTGGAAGTAGACGTCGTAGACGCTGTCGCGGCCCACGCCCCCCTCACCCGTGTCCTGCGCCGCGGGAGACAATGACGCCTTGGGTGCGGCCGGCGGCTTGCGGGCGAGCCTCACCCGCCCGCTGAAATGGCGCGTCTCCTGCTCGCCCTGCCCGCGCAGGGCCCGGCGGCCGATCAGCTCGCAATCGGCCAGCAGCGCGCCGTCACCTCCGTCTCGCACCAGCGCGCGGAGGATGAGCGTGCGGGGCTCGTCGCGGTAGAACTTGAACGGAGCCATCAGCTCGACGTCCGCAAGCTCGACGACTTCGAAGCCTCCGAACAGGGCACTCGCCGTCTCGGCAAAGCCCTCCATGCCCATCACGCCCGGCAGCACCGGCGTGCCGTCGATTCGATGATCGTTGAGGAACGGTTGCCGGGACGGGTCAAGCTCGGTCCTCACGCTCAGCACTCCGTCGGCGCTGAAACCGGTGATCTGGCCGGTCATTGGCCCACCGTTCTCGGCCAGTGCCGCCGTGGCCCGCTCCACGTCCAGCCCGCCGGTCGCGTGGCGTTGCGCGCTCAGGAGGCCCAGGGATCCGGCGACGACGACCTCGCCGCCATCGCCGGCCGCCGTCAGCTCGCGACGCACCATCGGGGCGCCGACGTCCGGCGGCAGCATGTCGATTCCGACGGCCTCCATCACCTTCGGGATCGAGCCGCGGCTGGCCATGCCTACCTGCGCCCACGCCGTCCAGTCGATCGCGATGCCACGCGTGCGACCATCGCGGCGCAGGTTCGAGACGCTCTTGCACAGTAGGTCGTTGGCGGCCGAGTAGTCGGTCTGCCCGCGGTTTCCGAAGCGCCCGGCGATGGAGCCGAACACGATTGCGGCAGACGGCCCACTCGCCCCGGGAACTCCCGCTTTGGTGTCAGCGGCTCCGAACGCGGCGAGCACGTTCAGCCAGCCGTGGGCCTTGACGTCGAACACGAGGTCATATTCCGTCTGGGGCTTGTCCGGCAACGCATGGCTGATGTCGAGGCCGGCGCAATGCAGCACCACGTCGATCCGGCCGCTCGTGTCCAGCGCCGCGGCGACGGCGGCCGACACCTGCTCGGCGTCGGTCAGGTCGACCCTGTGCCAGTGGGCCTTGCCGCCGGAGCGCTCGATCACGGCGATCGAATCAAGGGCGGCCCGGGCGCGTTCGATTCGCGCCAGCTCACGCTCCACCAGCTTCGGGGTGGGACGCTTGCCCTGCTCGCGGATCCGGTTGGCGAGCTCGCTCTTGAGACCATCGGGGTCGCTCCTGAACTTGGCCAGATCCGGATCCGCCGGGTCCGGAGCGGGCACCAAGTCCAGCAGGTGGAAGGTGGCGCCGGACGCCGGCGCCAGGTCGGCGATGACCGTCTGAACGATGCTGCCGGCGGCTCCGGTCACCAGGAACGTGGTCTCGCTACCGGGCTCGCGTGCCTGGTCGTGCTCCGCGGGGCGCTCGATCAAGCCCACCGACCAGCGCAGCTCGTCGGCGTAGCCGACCTCCACCACGCCGGGATCGAGCAACGTCTCGTCGAGCAGCGCCTTGGCAACTTTGGACTCCGCGCTCGGGCCGAAGTCGACGACCTTGACCAGGGCCTCGGGCCGTTCCTGCGACAGCGCCTTGGTGAAGCCGGTCACGGCACCGCCCAGCACGCTCGTGGCCCCATCGGCGTCATAGCCGTGCCGGCCGCCGAGACGGGTGCCGGACACCAGGAACATGCGCTGACCGGTAAGCGAGCGCATCGCCGCGGCCAGCAGCTTGACGCGGACGTGCAGGGCAGCGCGACGGTGGTCAGCGCTCAACTCGCCGAGCGGCCCCTCGTGATCGAGTGCGGGAAGCCAGTAGACGCCGTCGATCGGGCCCGCGGCGGACCACTCGGCGAGTCTCTGCTCCAGGGCCGGCACGTCAGGGGCGCCGTCGATCTCCAGCACCTCGACCCCCAGCTCCTTGAGGTGGCCGGCCAGCCCTGCCGCCACGCCACCGGCATCCGGCATCAGGATGACGCGGCTGCCCTCGCCGAGCGTTATGCCCGTCGGAGCGCAGTATTCGAGCGGCGGACGCAGCACGGGCACGGGCACACGGCGCGGGAAGCGCTCGTCTTCGGCCGCCTGGAGCGAAACGGGCTCCGGTACGGGCTCAGGCTCCGGTGCGCCCTCAGGCTCGCTGGCCGCGGGTTCGGTGGCCGAGGGTTCGGCGGCTGGCGTTGGGGGTGTGTTGCCGGTGAGGTGGGCGCGGTCGCGGATGAATCCGGCGACGTGGTTGAGGGTGGGGTAGTCGCGGAGTTTGAGTGAGTCGTCGCGTTGGATGCCGTAGGTCTCGCGCAGGGTGGCGAATACTTCGGCTTGTTTGACGGTGTCGATCCCGAGGTCGGCTTCGAGGTCGAGGTCCATGTCGAGCAGGTCGGTTGGGTAGCCGGTCTGCCGGGCCACGATCTCCAGCACACTGGCATCAACGTCGTCGGTGGGCGCCGCTCCGGCGGCTGGCTCAGGTGTGGGCGGGGGCACCGTGTAGGAAGCGGCAGCTGTGTCCGGCGCGGGCCCGGCCGCCTTCACCGCTTTCGCGGCCGCCGGCTCCGCATCGGGCGCGGTTGACGCATCGGGCGCGGTTGCCGCCACGGGCGCGGTTGCCGCCACGGGCGCGGTTGCCGCCACGGGCGAGGCAACTGCCACGGGCGCGCCTGTCGCCATGGGCGCGCCTGTCGGCATGGGCGCGCCTGTCGGCATGGGCGCGGCTGTCGGCATGGGCGCGGCTGTCGGCATGGGCGCGGCTGTCGGCATGGGCGCGGCTGTCGGCATGGGCGCGGCTGTCGGCATGGGCGCGGCTGTCGGCATGGGCGCGGCTGTCGCCAACGCCCGGGGTACTAGCTGCGGCTTGGTGACCGCCGGTGCTCCGGCATCCACAACCCGCAGCCGGCGATGAACTACCTCCAGCTTCGGCTCCATCTGGCCGCTGACGCGCTGCAGCCAGTCGCTCCAGCTGGCGCGATCGGAGATCCGGTAGCGGTAGCCGAGCTCGTCCACGCCGCGCCGACGCCCGTCTGGGACCGGCGTCCAGCGCAGCAACAGCATGGCGATCTGCGATCCGAACCCTGCCGCCAAGCGCAGCGCGTAGCGGATCGGGTACGCCCCGCCACGGGACAGATTGAGTATGCCCAGCTCGGGATCGGGATCACGGAAGTTCGGCACTGCCGGGACGACCCCGGTCTCCAGAGACTTGACCGCCAGGACGTCCTCCAGGCCGACACCCATCGGATGGCCGGTCATTCCCTTCACGTTGGCGATCACGATGCGATCGGCGTTATCGCCGAAGACGCTGCGCAGCGCGTGGATCTCTGCGGCGGCGCTGCCTCCGCGCGCGGGCGTGTAGGTCTCGTGGGAGACGAACACCATCTCGCCGGCGAGTTCTTCGCGGCGGACCCCTCGATCTTCGCCCTGGCGGACCAGCTCCTCCATGACGGCGCTGATGTGCTTGACGTCAAGCCGGGTGCCGTGGAAGGCCGAATTGGCGGTGACCGTCCCGAGCACCTCACAGATGGGGCTGAGTCCGCGCTCGCGAGCTGAGCCGGAGCTCTCGACCACCAAGCCGGCGGCGCCCATGCCCAAGATCATGCCGTGCCGTCGTTGATCGAACGGCAGCGCCGCGTCCTCTACGACCTCGTCGGTAGCCGCCGCGCCGGTGGCCAGGAAACCAGCGCCCATCCAGCCGATCATCGAGTCCGAGGTGGCGTCGTCGGCCGCCACGATCACGACGCGCCGGCAGCGACCGGCGGCAATCCAGTCCTGCGCCAGGGTGACGGCCTGGGTTGTGCTGGCGCACGCGCTGTTGACCTGCGTGTTGGGTCCCCGCGCCCCGATCAGCTCGGCGAACTGCGAGTGGCCCATCGACAGAATGCGGAACAGGAAGCGGCGATCGAACGTGTAGGGTTCCTCATCGAGCTGGTGCTGGAGGTCGTGCATGCGCCGCTCCACCTCGGCCAGGACGACCGGATCGGTTCCGTCGTGATCGAGCATCCGGGCGCGCAGCGATTCGAGCGCCGCCAGGCGTTCGCGCCGCATCCGATCGGTCGTATGGCGAGTGACCTCGTCGGTCATCTCCTCCAGGCCCGGGAATGCGGAGGCGAAGATGACGCCCGTGTCGTCGCGAAGCGCGTCCGGCAGCGACCAGCGGTCGGGAAGCTGTGTGCCTGTGGTTGTGGTCTTGTAGCGAAGGACGAGTGGGATGCCGGCATCTCGCAGCGCGTCGATTCCGGCGGCGATCGCCAGTTGCGTGTCGCGCCCAAGCGCGGCCGCCCGCTCGTTCTCGACGCCGAACTCGTCCACGAGGTCAAACGCACCCGCGCGCGCCGCGAGCTTGATCACCGCGTCGAGGCGGTCGATCGTCTCGAAGGTTGCGCCGCCGTCCTCAGCCTTGACCAGACGCGTGATGTGCTTGTCGAGGATGTCACGACGCAGGCGGGCCGGAATAACGTCGATCCCCTGCTCCCCGTTGAGCAGGCGCGCGATATTTGCGTCGTCGAACAGCCGCTCAGCGCCGGGTAGCCCCAGCCCTGCGCCGGTGATGACGATCGGCTCGGCGATTGGCCGCCGCTCTCCCTGATCGTGGCTCACCAGCTCGCGAGCCCGCTGCGCGAACTCTTCGAGCAGATTCTCCATGTCGTCGTCGCTTCGCCCGGGGGCGTCGCTTGGCCCGGGGGCGTCGCTTGGCCCGGGGGTGTCGCTTGGCGCGGGAGCGTCGCTTGGCGCGGGAGCGTCGCTTCGCGCGGGGGTGTCGCTTCGCGCGGCAGTGTCGCTTCGCGTCGGGATGTAGGTTCGCGCTTGGGTGTCATCGGCGTTCGTGCTTGGTGCCGGCGGGGTCTGGCGAGGCGTCTCGCGCAGCCGGGCCGTGGCGCCAGCTTGCAGCTGGGCAGTCGCCCGGGAGGCCGGTTCGCGTCCGGCCCCCAGGCCGGCCGCCCAGAGACCGCACAGAGCCATGTTGAACGAAGCCACATCCCCCTGCTTGGGATGGTTGGTGGCAAGGCTCACGATCGCATCGTCGCCGAGCACATCGGAGGCGAAGCCCTGGAGGGCGTGCTTGGGTCCCACCTCGACAAAGATTCGCGCGCCCGCGTCGTGAAGCGAGCGCAGCCCCTTCTCAAATTGCACCGGGGAAGCCACTTGGCGGCCGAGGATGTCCAGCATCTGCTCCTCCACGCCATCGCCCGACGGGTAGAACTCGCCGTCAACGTTGGCGACGATCGGCAGCTGGGGGGAACGCAGACCCAGACGTCGCAGCGTCGCCCGCAGCGGAACGCTCGCCGCCGCCACGATCTCGGTATGGAAGGCGTGGCTGACGGGCAACATCACCGCGGTGTGTCCAAGCTCCTGCAGTGCCGCCGCGGCGCGGTTCACGGCCTTGGTAGCGCCGCCGAGAACGACCTGATGCATCGAGTTGACGTTGGCCATCACCACGTAGCCGTCGATTTCCGCCACGACTTTCTTGATCTCCGAGAGGGGCGCCATCACCGCCGCCATCGCCCCGGGGTCCTCCACGAGCAGACTGGCCATCTCGCGCCCGCGCGCGCTGACGGCCTCGAGCGCGGCCTCGAACGACAGCGCTCCGGCCGCCACCAGCGCTCCGTACTCACCCAGCGAGTGCCCCATGACCATGTCCGGAGCGATTCCGTACTTGCCCAGCAGACGCGTGAGAGCGATGTCAACCGTGAGCACGGCCGGCTGGGTGATCTCCGTGCGACGGAGCTCCGCTTCGGCTCGCGCGACCGCTTCGGCGTCGGCTGGGTCGGCGAACACGATGTCCGACAGCCGGCGTCCCTCAAGCAGCGGAAGCATGATCTCGTCGGCCTCGTCGAACAGGTCGGCCACGACGGTCTCGTGCTTGCACAGTTCGGCGAGCATGTTGGCGTACTGAGAGCCCTGGCCGGTGTAGAGGAAGGCGACCTTCCCCGGAGCGCCGCTGCCGCGATGGATGCCGCGCGCCCGCAGCGCCGCCCAGGCCGCCGGTGCGCCGCGGGCGAGCAACCTCAGCGCGATTTCGGACTTGCTCACCAGGTCAGCTCCGTCGACGTAGTCGATCGCGATCCGTTCCGGCGCGCGGAGCGCCTCGGCGCTTGGTGGCGTCGGGTCCAGATGGCGGCCTTGGCGCGCTTCGGCCAGCGCGGTGCGTAGCTCGTTGGCGAGCGCCGCTTCGGTCGCGGCACCGAGCACGAGGGCGCCGCGCAGCGGCAGCTTGGCGGCTGGCGTGGCGACGGCTGGGGCGGCGGCCGCTGGGCTGGCCCGCTTGGCGGGGGCCGGGGTGGGTGGCTCGGCGGTCGTTGCGGACTGCGAGGCCAGTTGGCTACCCGGGGTGGCCGTGATCCGGCTTGAGGAGCGGTGGCCGTTGGTTGTCGGACGCTCGGGCACGTATTCCTCCATGACGATGTGAAAGTTTGTCCCTCCAAAGCCGAAGGCGCTGACGCCCGCCACGCGCGTGCCGTCGGCCGCGAGCTCCCAGTCGCGCAGTTCGGTGTTGACGGCAAACGGGGAGGCGGCCCAGTCCAGATTATGGTTGGGTCGATCGAAGTTGAGGCTGGGTGGGAGCACCTTGTCGTGCAGCGCGAGCGTGGTCTTGAGCATGCCCGCCGCTCCCGCTGCCGCCTTGAGGTGACCGATGTTGGACTTGACTGACCCCAGCGCGATCGATCCCGGCGCCAGCTGCGCGCCCGCGAAGGCCTCCATCAGGGCGCCGAGCTCGACAGCGTCGCCCACCCGCGTGGAGGTGCCGTGGCCCTCGATCAGCGTGCACTCGGCGGGTGAAAGCCCAGCGGCCTGCCACGCGCGCTCGACGGCGAGGCGCTGGCCGACGGGATTGGGGGCAGTGATGCCCTTGCCTCTGCCGTCGCTCGCGCTGCCGATGCCGCGCACCAGCGCGTAGATCCGATCGTCGTCGCGCAGTGCGTCCGCGAGTCGCTTGACCACGAACAGCGCTGCGCCCTCTCCCATCACGAACCCGTCGGCGCCGTCCGCGTAGGGGCGCGTACCGCTTGGCGACAGCGCACCGATCGCGCAGAACTTAACAAACGTCGCGGCGCCCATGTTGCGATCCACGCCACCGGTGATGGCGACGTCGAACTCCCGCGCGATCAGGCCTTCGACCGCGGCGTCCATTGCCGCTAGCGCCGATGCGCAGGCGGCGTCGACGGTGAAGTTGGGGCCGCGGAGGTTGAATAGGTTGGCGACCCGGCCGGCGACGCAGTTGCTGAGCTCGCCGGGCATCGTGTCTTCGGTGACCTGCGGAAGAAAGCCGTCCATGTTGCTGTGCAGCTCGCGCTCGATCGTCGCGCGCAGCTCGGCCGGTAGTGCGGCAAAGCCGGCGGCGTTGTTCAGCTCGCGGGCGATCTCCGGAAACACGATCCGCAGCGCGGTGAGATAGTGCTGCTCGCCTGACAGTGCGTTGCCGATGATCACGGCGGTGCGCTCGAGGTTGAGCGGCCGGTCAGGCCAACCGGCGTCCGCGAGCGCCATCCGGGTGCAGGCGACCGCCCACTTCTGAGCACCGTCCATCGCATCGCTCACCTTCGGAGGCATCGGCAGCTTCCAGCCGAGCGGGTTCCAGTCCCAGTCGCGCACCCAGCCGCCGATTTTGGAATAGGTCTTCTCGGGCGCCGCGGGGTCCGGGTCGTAGTACAGATCCGGATCCCAACGGTCCGGGCCGACCTCACTGATCGAATAGCGACCCTCGCGAACGTTGCGCCAGAACGCGGCGGCGTCCGGGGCGTCGGGCATGATCGCGCTGACTCCCACGATGGCGACGGTTTTGTCGAGCGGATCGGTCATGTCAGTCAGGCTTTCGTTTGTAGTTCACGTGCATCAAGCTCGTTTGCGCGCGTAGATCGCGTCGGCAACGGTCGCCAGGTCGCTCAGCAGACCGCCCTGGGCGCGGTAGATCGACGCGAGGCCCAGACGCTGCTCGAGGCCGCCGAGCTCGCCCCCGTCGGCCCCCACGACCCAGCGGACGGCCTCGGTGGCGATGGTCAGAGCGACGTTGCGGGCGTTCACCCGGCTGGCGGCGGCCAGGGGCTCGGCGCGCAGTCGCCGGGCCGCCTTGAGGTTCAGCTGCTTGGTGGCGGCTCGCTGGGCTCGCCGTGCGACGGCGGCCGCGCCCTCGGCCTGGGCGATCAGTGCGCCCAGCCGCATCAGCACGTGCTGATTGCGGGTCAGCTTGGCTGCGCGACAACATTCGAGCAGTTCCGCCAGCGCGTGGTCGGCAAGGGCGACGATGTCCGCACCCACTGTCGGACGCTCGGCGTGCAGCGCCTCCAGTTCGCGCGCCCTGGCGTGGTAGAAGTCGCCGCCTGATTTGAGGTGGTCCTGCCAGCGCCCGCGGGCGATCGTGATCTCCATGATCTCCGAGGTTCCCTCGTAGATCCTGGTGATGCGCACGTCGCGCTTGATCTTCTCCACCATGTAGTCGTGCGTGTAGCCATAGCCGCCGTGAGCCTGAATGGCGGCGTCGGCGGCCGCGTCGCCGGCCTCGGTGGCGAGGTATTTGGCAACCGCACCCTCGACGTTGAGCGGACCCTCGCCAGCGTCCAGGCGTTCGGCGGTCTCCTCGATCGCCGCCCTCGACGCCTCCAGGGCCACCACGTGCGGGACGATCAGCTTGTGGGTGTAGCCCGGCTTCTCGGACAGGGGGCCGCCGGCCTGGATGCGCTTGCGCGAGTAGCGAATCGCGCGATCGAGCGCCTCCCACCCAGCACCGAGCCCGAACGCGGCCACCATCAGCCGCGTGTAGCCGAACACCTGCTGAGCCTGGACGAGCCCCTGGCCTTCGACGCCGCCGATCAGCCGGTCGGCGTCGACATGGACGTTGTCGAGGAACAGCGCCGCGGTGTTGCTCAGGCGGATTCCGTGCTTGTCCTCGGGCTCGCCGTGCGTGAACCCCTCCGCGCCGGCTTCGACCACGAACCAGCTCGGCCCATCCGGAGCGAGCGCCAGGATCGTGTAGAGGTCGGCCACGCCGCCGTTTGAGATCCACTGCTTGGCGCCGCTGATCCGGTAGCCGGTCACGGTCCCGTTGTCGGCCACGCGCTCGGCGGTCGTCTTCAGCGCACTCAAATCGCTGCCGGCCTCGGGCTCGGTGGCGCCGTAGGCGAACATGACCCCTTCGGAAGCGATCCGGGTCATGTACTGGCGTTTCTGCTCCTCGGTTCCGCCGACCCGGATCGGGTCGCTGCCCAGGAACGTCGCCAGCTCGGAGGTAGCCAGCCCCAGATCGATCGCCGCCATCCGCTCGCACACGCGATAGACGTCGAACGCGCCGCCGCCCATGCCGCCGTATTCGTACGGGACGAACAGCAGCTGAATACCGAGCTCCTCCCCGGAGGACATCCGGCGCACCAGCTCCGCTGGGAACTCGTCGCGCTCATCGAGCTCGATCAGCAGCGAATCGGGAAGCTCGCGGCTGGCGAACTCGTCGATCGACTTGAGCGCGACCTTCAGCGCCTCATGATTGAACTCGGCGGTCGCCATCAGCCCAACTCCTCAGTTCGGATCCAGCCTAAGCCTTCTACTCGGCGAGCCCTTTGCCATCGGCCCTGTCCGCAGATCGTGAGGAGGGTGGACTACGGACACGACCTCGCGCTTGACCGGTGCCATCAACGGGTCTACAACGGTCGTTCCGTGCCCACGGCCACAATAGATTGGTAGATAACGACGGTCACCGAACCGCCGCACGGGAATCGAGCCAGGTGAGAGGAGCCTGTCGTCCATGAACATCGCGGTTCCATTGCGCCTCATGCCCAACCCCGGGGACGAGCTGGAGGTCGATGACAGCGGCACCGACATCGATCGCGAGTACGTCGAGATGGTGATGAACGAATACGACGATCAGGCGCTCGAGGAGGCGGTGCTGATCAAGGAGGCCACCGGCGCCACCGTGACCGCCCTCGGCTTGCAGGCCGAGGGGATCGAGCAGGCGCTCAAAATGGCCTCTGCGCGCGGGGCCGACCGGACGATCATCGTGGATGGGGGCGAGATCGACCCCTACGACAGCCGGACGACGGCGGCCGCCTTCGCCCAGGCGCTGGTGAAGCTAGGCGCCGACCTGGTTCTGACCGGCGTGCAGACGCCATACGACGTATTCGGGCAGACGGCGCCTTACCTCGCTGCCGAGCTTGGTTGGCCATACGCGGACGTGGTCGTCGGCGTCAGCCTCGTCGACGGGGCCGCGCGCGTGCTGCAGGAATACTCCGGAGGCCGGATGGCACTGCTCAGCCTCGGGCTGCCGGCGGTCGTCGGGGTGCAAGCCGCCACCTCGCCGCCGCGCTACGTCTCGATGGCCCGCCTTCGTCAGGCGATGTCCGATGGCGCCGCCGAGACGCTCAGCGTCAGCGTCGAGCGCCTGGCCGGCGCGCCGGTCATCTCTTCGCTGTCCCGCCCGGATCCGACGGTCGGGGCCACGATGCTCGAGGGTGACGCTAAACAGATGGCCACGGAGATCGCGACCCTGCTGCGTGAGAAGGGAGCTCTGGTGAGCTGATGGGCGACGTGCTCGTATATCTGGAACCGTCGGGGGGCGAGCGCGTGCTCGCCTGGGCGCGACCGTTGGCCGACGCGGCCGGTGGCGCGCTGGTGGCGCTGGTGGCCGGTGACGGCCCAGTCGATCAGGGCGCGCTGGCCGCAGCGGATGTCGTGCTGGAGGTGTCGCATCCTGCGCTTTCGCCCTATACGCCGGAGGCCCACCGGGCAGTGCTGGCCGCGGCGATCAGCGCGCGCACGCCGGACCTGGTTGTGCTCGAGAACACGACCGCCGGCCTTGACCTCGCCGCAGCCTCGGCAGCCACCGCGGGGCTTGCGTTCGTCGGCTATTGCGTGGAGTTGACGCTGGAAGGTGGCGAAGCACAATCGGTGAGCGACATCTACGGTGGGCAGTTGCTGGCCACCGCACGGACCCCTCTGCCGGCGGTGGTGGCGGTCAGCTCGAGTGCCCTGCACGGCGACGTCGCAAGTCCGGGCCGTGGCGAGCGCGTCGAGCTTCCGCCTCCGGCCGCGCTGGAGAGTCTGAGGACGGCGTTCGTCGAGGACGTCGAAGCGCCGGATGGAGGCGTGGACTTGACCAAAGCCGATCTGCTCGTTTGCGTGGGCCGCGGCATCGGCGACGCCGAGAGCATCGAGGTGGCACAGGAGCTGGCGTCCGCGCTGGGCGGCGAGCTAGGTGCGTCACGACCCGTGGTCGATGCCGGATGGCTCCCCAAGGCGCGCCAGATCGGGAAGTCCGGAGCGAGGGTCAAGCCCAAGGTCTACCTCGGGCTCGGAGTCTCCGGAGCGCCGGAGCACCTGGAGGGGATGCAGGAGGCCGAGCTGATCATCGCCGTCAACAAGGATCCGAGCGCGGCGATCTTCAACATCGCCCATTACGGCGTCGTCGCGGATCTGTTCGACATCGCCGAGGAGCTGACCGCGCTCGCCGGCGAGACCGGCCCCTAGGGACATGATCCAGATCCCGGGCGCTCGACTGCCTCGATGAGCCCCGTCGCCTTTCCCATCGTCTGGGCGGTCGCGATGCTCGTGTTCGCCGCGATCATCGCCGGCCGCGCGCGCCTTTTGCTGGCGGCCCGCCCGGCGGCACGCCGGGACCGGATCCCCGAGCGCATCAGACGCACGGTCGTCTACGCGCTGGGTCAGAAGAAGTTCCTGACCGGCGAGCAGCCTGCCGGGATCATGCACGCGTTGATCTTCTGGGGCTTCGTGGTCCTGATGCTCCAGGTGATAACGCTGTTCGGCCGGGCGTTCGACGCCGGCTGGAACATCCCGGGCTTCGGCCCCGACCAGCTGCTGGGGCCGCCGTTCTTCTTGATCCGAGACCTGCTGGAGGCGGTCGTGATCGTCGCCGCCGGCTACATGCTCTACCGGCGGCTGATCGCACACACCCCACGCCTATTCGGCACCGGACGCGCCGAGCAGCGCTACCACGATGCCCCCCACTGGGAGGGCAACCTGATCCTGGTCTTCATCCTGGCGATCATGGTCGGGGGGCTGCTCTACGACGCCGGCCATCTGGTGGCCTCCGACATCCACGGCCATGAGCGGGATTTCGCGCCGCTGGCCGCGTTGGTGGCGGCGGCGCTCGGCGGCCTGAGTCGGCCCGCCGCGCGGACCGTGAGCGAGGTCGGGTGGTGGGTGCACTGCGTGACGATCCTGATCTTCCTGGACCTGCTACCGCTGTCAAAGCACTTCCACATCCTCACCGCGATCCCGAACGTGTTCTTCGCCAAGCTCCCCCCGCAGGGCGTGGAGCGCCCGCTGGTGGTCACTCAAGTGGCGCCCGCCGCAGTGGCGGCGCTCGATCCTCCGCCCCAGGATCGGACCGGTGTCGCCTCATTGGCCGACTTGAGTTGGAAGCAGGTGCTCGACGCGTTCACATGCACCGAATGCGGCCGCTGCACGGCGGTGTGCCCCGCGACCGCGAGCGGATCGCTCCTGGCGCCGCGCCAGCTGATCCTCGACATCCGAGATCGCCTGTACGAGCACTCGGAGCAGCAGGGCGAGGCAAACGGCGCCGAGCCGCTGATCGCCGAGGACGTCCTGTGGGCGTGCACCACTTGCATGGCCTGCGTCGAGGCGTGCCCGGTGGGGATCGAGCACGTGCCGACGATCGTCGACATGCGCCGCAACCTGGTCGAGCGCGGTCAGATGGATCCGCTGTTGCAGGAGACGCTGCAGAAGTTCGCCACGCAGGGCAACTCATACGGGAAGTCCGCGCGCATGCGGGCGCGCTGGACCAAGGCCCTGGAATTCACGATCCCCGACGCGCGCCAGGAGGCGGTCCAGTACGTCTGGTTTGTGGGCGACTACGCTTCGTTCGACGAGCGCGTGCAGCATGACTCGCAGCGGTTGGCTCGCATCCTGCATGACGCCGGCGTCTCATTCGGTCTGCTGTTCGACGGCGAGCGCAACGCCGGCAACGACGTGCGACGGATCGGCGAGGAGGGCCTGTTCGAAATGCTCGCCGAGCACAACATGGCGGTGTTTGCCGGAGCGCAGTACGAGGCGATCTTCACCACCGATCCGCATTCGCTCAACACGCTTCGCAACGAGTATCAGCAGTTCGGGCTCGACAAGCCCGTCTACCACCACACCGAGCTGCTCGCCGATCTTGCTGCGCGGGGCGTGATCACGGTGCCGCCCGCGCTGGAGGGAACCCGGGTCACCTACCACGACCCGTGTTACCTGGCGCGCTACAACCGGATCACCGACGCGCCGCGCAAGCTGATCGAGGCGACCGGCGCCGAGCTCGTCGAGATGCCGCGCAATGGCGTCAACACGTTCTGCTGTGGAGCCGGCGGCGGCCGCATCTGGATGAACGAATCAGAGGTCGATCAGCGCCCCAGCGAACAGCGCATCCGGGAGGCACAAGCGCTCGGTGCGATCGACCACTTCGTCGTCAGCTGCCCCAAGGACCTGGCGATGTATTCAGCCGCGGCCCAGATCGTGGGCGCCGATTTTGACGTCGTGGAGCTGACCGCGCTGATCGAGCAGGCGCTCGACCGAGGTGAGGCTGTTGGCGCTGGCGCCGGTGCGCAGTAGCATCGCGCGCCGTGTCGGTCGCGGTCATCACGGGCTCGGGAACCTACGCGCTGTCTGGCTTTGAGCAGTCAGAGATCGTCACGGTCAGGACACCGTTCGGCCCCGCCGCGGTGGCCCGCGGCAGTTACGCCGGCGTCGACGCCCTGCATGTCTCGCGCCACGGTGCCGGCCACGCCGCGCTATCCAACCACGTGACGCACCGCGCCAACATCTGGGCGCTAAAGGAACTGGGTGCCACGGCGGTGATCGGATGCACGGCCTGCGGGGCGGTCGACCCGACGTTGGCATTGGGATCGCTGGTCGTGTTCGACGACCTTCACTTCGCGCCCAATCGACTGCCCGACGGGACGTTGTGCACCTTCTTCACCGAGCCGGGCGATCCGTCACGCGGGCACTGGATCCTGCAGGGCGGACCGTTCTCCGAAGGTGTGCGCGACGCGCTGCTGAGCGCCGGCGAGCGCCCCGACCTTGTCGTCCACGACGGTGGTGTCTACGGTCACGTCGATGGACCGCGCTTCAACACTCCGACCGAGATCGCTCAGCTCGCCGGGTGTGGCGTGGTGGCGGTAAGCCAGACGGGTGGACCGGAAACGGTGCTGTGCGGTGAAGTCGAGCTTCCGTTCGCGCTGATCGGCTTCGTCACCGATTATGCGAACGAGGTCCGGCCCGGCGAGACGACGCCGGTGGCGGAGCTGATCGATCTGATGTCAAAGAGCGGGTCTGCTTTTGGGGTGGTCCTGGAGGTAGCACTCCCCAGGCTGAGCGCACGACCGCCGACGGCCGCCGGCACCGTCTACCGATTCGAGCAGGGGGCTTAGTCGGTCTGTTCGTCAAAGCCGGGTGGCGTGGATGTCCGTCGGGCGAGGTTGAACGCGTTTGGGGTGCGCGATAGGCTCGCCCCGGATGCCGTCTCCCGCTGTGCTGATCATGGCGCGAGCGCCGCGGGCAGGGACCGTCCGACGAGCGCTGGAGCCGATGCTGGGTCCGGCACGCTGTGCCGCGCTGCAGGCCGTGCTGACCCAGCGGGCGGCGGCATGGGCGAGCGAGGTGGCTCCTGGCGCGGTTCACATCGCCTACGAGCCCGCCGACTCAGGCCCTGAGCTGCGCGGTCTGCTCGGCCCGGAGGTGTTCCTGTTGCCTCAGAACGGCGAGGGGATCGCCGGCCGTCTCGCCGACGTCACCACCCGCGTGTTCGGTCATATCGAGGGTCCGATGCTGATCATCTGGCCCGAGCTGGCCCGCTGGCGCCCCGAGCACGCGACCGGCGCCCTGGATGACATGCGCGACGGCTGCGACGTGACCCTGGGGCCGGTGATCGGCGGCGGCTTCTACCTGATCGCGATCGCCAAGCCGCTGCCGAGCCTGTTCGCGCTGCCCGAGCAGGCCTGGCGCAGCCCGGACGCGATGTCGATCGCGCTGCCGGCCGCAGTAGAGGCTGGCCTGGAGGTCGGGATCCTGCGCACCGAGCGCGGCATGCACAGTCCCGAGGATCTCCGCGCGGCGCTGGCCGATCCGCTCGTGGCGGGGATCATCGGAGGAGTGTTGGGTTAGGCTTCGGACGAAGCATTCTCAATGCACTGGGGAGTGGTGTAACGGCAGCATGGGAGGCCTTGGACCTTCCGGTTCTGGTTCGAATCCAGGCTCCCCAGTCTCAGGAAGCCCAGCAAATCTTGGGCTTTGGGTCCGAGGCACGAACCAGCGTTCGTGGATGGGAAGCTCCCGGGCGGCAAGGGAATTTCGAGAACGGTGCACTAGGATCTCGGCGTGCCCGCGCCCGTCGTCGTGATCCTTGCCGCAGGGCAGGGGACTCGTATGCGCTCAGCCGTGCCCAAGCTGCTGCACCCGCTGTGCGGTCGTCCGATGGTCGCGTGGCCGGTGGCCGCCGCCAGGGCGGCGGGAGCCGAGCGGATCGTGGTGGTCGATGGACCCGAGCGGCGACTCGAGCTCTCGCTTCACGGCGACGTCGCGATCGCAGTCCAGGAGCAGCCGCTTGGCACCGCCGACGCGGTCCGGGCGGCGTCCGCACACATCGGGCCGGCCGACACGGTAGTGGTGATCAACGGCGATGTGCCGCTGATCAGTGCGCAGACGATCCACGCTCTCGCGCAGGCTCATGCACGCTCGGGCGCGGCGGCGACGATCGCGACCGTCGTGCTCGAGGATCCGACCGGCTACGGGCGGGTCGTGCGTGGTCCCGACGGGACCGTGGTGAGGGTCGTCGAGACCAAGGCCCCGGGCGACGCGACCGAGCTGGAGCTCCACATCCGTGAGATCAACACGGGCATATTCGCCTTCGATGGCGCGGCTCTGGTGGCTGCGCTCGCCGAGGTGCGAGCCGACAACGCCCAGGGCGAGCACTACCTGCCCGACGTGTTGCCGATTCTCCGCGCGCACGAGCGAACCGTGCTGGCACACGAGCTTCCCAGCTCCGACGAGCTGCTCGGCGTCAATGATCGCCGGGCGCTGGCCGACGTCACCGCGATCGCCCAGCGGCGGATCAACGAGGCCCATATGCTGGCCGGGACGACGATCGTCAATCCGGCAGCGACGGTGATCGACGTCGACGTGCAGATCGGCCAGGACACCGTGATCGCGCCGTTCACCAGTCTGCACGGATCAACCACGATCGGCGACGGCTGCGAGATCGGTCCGCACACGACCCTGATCGACTCGCGCGTCGGCGACAACGCGACGGTGGTTCACGCCTACGTCAACCAGGCGTGTGTGGGCGACCGCGTCAGCGTCGGCCCGTTCGCATATCTGAGGCCGGGCGCCGTCCTGCGGGAGGGGGCCAAGGCGGGCACGTTCGTCGAGATCAAGAACTCCGACGTCGGGGCCGGCAGCAAGGTTCCCCACCTGTCCTACATCGGCGATACCGATATCGGTGAGGCGACGAACATCGGCGCCGGCACGATCACCGCCAACTACGACGGCTACCGCAAGCACCGCACCACGATCGGCTCCCGGGTCAAGGTCAGCGTCGACACCGCATTCATTGCCCCGGTGAGCATCGGCGACGACGCCTACACGGGCGCCGGTTCCGTGATCAGCCAGGACGTTCCCCCGGGCGCGCTGGGGGTCGCTCGCTCGCGCCAGTCCAACATCGAGGGGTACTCCGACCGGCGCAAGGAGCGCGAGGCCAGGCAATCCCAGGCGCCCCCGCATCAGTCTTGAGCGCTATCACACCGTCATCCCCCGAGGCTACACTCGCAGGCACCATGAGCCTGTTGCAGACGCGGACGGCACCAACCGACTTGCAACTGGACTACAACAAGCGTCTGATGCTGGTTGGCGGCCGGGCCAATCCCGAGCTCGCCGCCAAGATTGCCGCCAAGCTCGACGTCGACCTCGGCCGAGTCACGTTAAAGACATTCTCCAACGGAGAGGTCTACTGCCGCTACGAGGAGTCCGTGCGCGGCGCGGACATCTTCATCGTGCAGCCGATCTGCGGAAACCCCGACTTCGGCCTGAGCGCCAACGATGCGCTGATGGAGTTGCTGGAGTTGATCGACGCCGGCGTCGGCGGTTCGGCGCATCGGGTGATCGCCGTGAGCCCGTGGTACGGGTACTCGCGCCAGGACAAGAAGTCCGCCCCCCGAGAGCCGATCAGCGCCCGGCTGGTGGCGCGGATGCTGGAGTCGGCCGGGATCGACCGGATTCTCACCATGGACCTGCACTCGGGCCAGATCCAGGGCTTCTTCCAGAAGCCCTGCGACCACATGACCGCCCTGTTCATGCTCACCCAGTACTTCGCTGATCTAGGTCTGAAGGACCTGGTGGTGGTCGCGCCGGACGTCGGCCGCGTGAAGCTCAACAAGGAGTTCGCCCTCAAGATCGGCGCAGACCTGGCGATCCTCAATAAGGAGCGACCCGCCCAGCAGGTCGCCGAGATCGCGCACGTGATCGGTGAGGTGGCGGGCAAGACGGCGGTTATCGTGGACGACATCATCGACACGGCGGGAACGCTCAAGGCGGCCGCCCACGCCGTTCAGGAAGCCGGCGCGCGACGCGTCTACGCCGCCGCCACGCACGGCGTCTTCTCCGGCAACGCGTGGGAGAACCTGGCCGTCGCCGGCTTTGAGCAGGTGGTCGTGACCGACACGCTGCCGCTGCCCAAGGGGGCACCCGACAACGTTCGCGTGCTCTCTTGCGCCGACCTGCTCACCAACTCGATCCGCCAGATCTTCACCGACGGCTCGGTGAGCGACGTGTTCGGCGGAGAGAACCAGCTCTTCTAGCGCCTGGGTGCTCAAGCTGGGGCTATGACTTCTGGT
>CALAQT010000544.1 GCA_937888775.1 uncultured Actinomycetes bacterium
GTCTCAGCCCCTGCGGACTTCAGCAAGCGTTTTGTGCGCCAGAGAAGCCCATCCTACGGGGCTTGGTGGTTGCAAAAGTGCGTGCGCCCCTACCTAACAACACATCGGTGACAGTGCCCTCACCCTCTCGATCCGTTGATTCGTAAGGCCTTGCTGCCTAGTTACTGTGACCCACCTGGACGCTTCCTACGGATCCATCAGCGTTCAAGGTGATGGTGACCGGTACCAGGACCGTGGACGGGTTGAAGCATGGACTCGGTGAATCATTGGCGCGGCACGGGGGTCCAGGGGGTATCAGTCTGAAGGTCGCCTGGTAGGTGGTGGGCGTCGTCGGTGGACCAGGGTGGAACGAGGCGGTCAGCGTGTCGGTCCCCTTGGCCTTGTAGCTCCCGCCCGACGTTCCTCCGACTCCCACGGTGTGATGCACCGTGGCCTTCAACGAGGCGGTCCACCCGGTGATGACGTCGCCCGTGACGTGGAGCGACAGGGCCTCCGTGCCGGAGAGTGTGACCGACTCGCTAGTGCCAGAGTCGAAGACGGTCTCGGTGAACGGCACGCTCGACTTCCAAGGGATTCCACCGGGTGCCCCCGAGATGCCGGCCAGTGGGAAGACGAGCGCAACCCCCGAAATCAGGGCTGTGGCACCAACGCCAAGTCCACGACGGATCCTCATGATCTGCTCCTCGCCAAGCGGGTGGTGGTCGACGAGGAGGGGCGCAACGTCGGTTGAGAACCGTTGGTCAGCGCCTCATCAATCAATGTGACACCGACCGAAGCACCGGGGTTCCGGCGACTCGTCGGTCCGGCCACTCTGGGTGCCCCAGATCGCTTACTACACGTATCATCCATTTGGTATCTCAATGCTTTCTCTCCACTGCTTGGAGCGTCGTTTCGCCTCGATCGGACCTGCCAATGTTTCTGTCATCGGCGGCTGCCTCTGCGACAGGACTGTTCTTCTGGATTTGGGCAGCCAATTCACCGAGCCTGCGCATATCCTCGGTGAGTGCATCAGTGCGGTCTCGATGCCCGGGTACAACCATCGCGTACGCCGGGTTGTTCAGGCTCTGCGCCGACACCCCGCTCGTCTGACCGCGCGTATCGCCGACTTTGAGGGTCCTTGGGATAAGAGCGTGAGTGTCGATATGCGCGTCTGGTGGGACATCCGCGGGCTTTAGCTGGGTGACTACGTGCGGGTCGTCCTGGCGGTTGCTGACTAGTGTTGAAGGTCACCCCAACCAAGTCCCCCATAGCTACGCGACGTCGGGGCGCAGAGCGACGCGGCGGCGGATAGCTTCACGCGCTTTGGAGCCGCCCCAGAGCAGTCCGGCGGCAACCGCCAGCAGGACTGGTTGCAGGGCCCAGTAGACCCACCAGTGGACCGTGTCGAGGCCGCTTTTGCCACCAAAAGCGGTCCGCCCGACATGCGCGATGTACGCCGTTTGAAGGGCGAGGGCGCAGTACCACACCACGCCAACGGCGAGCAGTTGTCGCCAGCCTCGCCCGAATAGGAGCCCGAGGAGCAGCGCAAGGGGTAGCGCGATCATTGCTGTCATGGCCAAATTCCCTTCCATTAGATACTCTGTGGAGCAGAGTTACTTCGTACTAACTCTGCCCCACAGAGTCAGATTTGTCGAGGAGTCCGAGTGGATCCGATTGCGGCTGAGCTAGCCCTGACCGAAACGGCCGCCGCGAAGCGTCGGGTCGACGGGCTGGTGCGCACCGCGATGGCGGTGCCTTTACGGTTGCTTGCCCTCGCGTGGATCGTGCTGTGCCCGATCGCGCTGCTGGTCGGACGCAACCACCTCGGCCCCGCTGTCGGGATAGCGCTGCTCGCCGTCACCGCAGTGTCCTGGGTGCGGTACCGGCGGGTCGCCCGCGAGCGCGGAGTCCGGGCCCATCTGTGGCCGTGGCTGGCAGTCGCCGTGATCGCACTCGGCGGCGGCGCCGCTGCATCAC
>CALAQT010000545.1 GCA_937888775.1 uncultured Actinomycetes bacterium
CATCCACATCGCGCTCCCCCACCGCTGATTCACCCCCAAACGGAGAGGAGAGCCGTTTAACCCAGCCTTCAATCGGCGCCCGCCCGTGCTTTGGCGAGTTGCTCGCGGTCAGTACGAGCCGTATGACGAGCGACGACACGGAGCGGTCCAAGCCGAGAAATACCGAATCGACTTCCTTCGAGCCAGCTGAGTGAGTACCGAGCAGCCCACGCTGACTTGGCGGTCCGTCCGGCATCCTCATGGCTCGCCTGGAACGCGCTGGTGCTCACCTTATCCCGCGGGACCCGAGGCGCAACGACCCTACCCACGCGCCCGGGCTGCGTACGGATAGCGAGACGCTTGCTTTTGTCTTGACGAGCCGGCCTCGAGACGAATTGCTGACGCTCGCTCTGCGACGAATAGAGGCGCGGGCTCTGAGACCGCCGCACGCTTGTTCCCACCCACGTGCGGGCGCACGATCAGGTGACTATCGCGGGAACGGCTCCAACGGTGTCCGATCTCCCACAGACCAGCGATGCCCGAACGGATCCGTGAAGCCTCCCTGGCGATGAGTCCCCCAAGGGGCTTGATGATCCGTGGGAGGCTCTGCATCCGTCGCGCCGGCTTCGGCGGCGCGATCGATGAAGCGGCCGGGTTCCTCGACGAAGACTTCGATCCGCGTGGTGGTCAGCCCAACGTCGGTCGGGCTCGGCTCTCTCGTCTTGCCTGGTACAGCCTCGTGCACGAAGAATGGGGCGCCGTGCAGATGGAGACCGGCAACTCCGCCCAGGTCCCAGAGCTCGCACGCACCTAGTGCCGTCTTGTACCAGCCGACCGCCGCGGCGGCGTCGGAAACGATCAACATCACCGAAAGGAACGGGCGGTCGGTTTCGTTTGTCACGGGCTCGAACTCAAGACGACACGTTACCGTGGCGCTCGTAATCGCCCACGAGCAGGCGCGCCGATCGGTGCGATGGCGGTTCGCGGCTATGCGCGCAAACGCTCTGCGGCTTCTGCTTTCGCTTCTGGATCGGCGCCGAGTTCGCTCTCGCCTTCGCGTGTAGGCAGCAGGGCTCGCCGGGACGCCGGCTCGCGCAACGCGGGCGGATTGGACGGAGGCATTCGTTTTCGGCGCTGCGGAGAAGGAGCTGGTGGGAAGCTGCGAGGATGGGATCACCGGTGGACGTGGAGCTGCTGCATGGCCGTCTCGGTCCTGAGCCCGTGCTCGAGGTCGCGCTCGCCCCGGTGTTGCTCGACGCTGTCGCTCGCGGTGACCGTGGCCCGGTGCTGCGGTGCTATCGCCCGCCACCCACCGTGGCGTTTGGTCGCCGCGACACATTCCTCCCGGGCTTCGCCTCCGCGGCCGCAGCCGCTCGGGGCCACGGCTTTGTGCCGGTGATCCGCGCGCAGGGCGGCCGGGCGGCCGCCTATGACGAGGGCTGCGTTGTGCTCGACGAGATCATGCCGGCCAAAGGCTGGCTGACGGGAATCCAGGACCGATTCGCGCGCGAAGCCCAACGCCAAGCGCAGGCGCTGCGTGGCCTTGGGATCGACGCTCGGGTTGGCGAGGTGCCTGGGGAATACTGCCCCGGAGCGTTCACGGTCAACGCCGGCGGGCGCAAGAAGCTGATCGGGTCAGCCCAGCGCGCGGTGCCCGGCGGCTGGCTGCTCTCCACGGTCGTGGTCATACAAAGCGCAGCGCGAGTGCGCAGTGTCCTGGAGAGCGTCTACGACGCGCTCGAACTGGAGTGGGATCCCGCCACCGCAGGCGCCGTTGCCGAGGAAGCGCCCGGCGTGCGGGTCGACGACGTCGAGCATGCCCTGCTCAGCGCTTACACGCAGCGATACCGCCTCCTCCCCGCCTCGATCGCGCCGGACGCATTGACCGCGTCCCTGAAGCGGGTTGCCCGGCACCACGTGCCCCAGTAGATCGCCGCTCATAGCACGCGGAAGCACAAGGCAGGCCGCATTGGACGGTTCGGCCACAGCACAAGTGGGGCAGGCAGTCCGAGCATGGCAACAACTCAGACCGACACGACGCCGACCGCCGCGGGCGGATCCGGGCGGCCGTCTCCGCCGGCGCGGCACATACTTTCCGTTGAGGCCGTCGCACAAACCAAGCCGCTTGTACGAATCCGACAACGGCTGTTTTCGGTGACCTCGTGAGAGCCGCGCAGGCGGGCGGAGCGGGACTTCCGCGACTGAAAAGCCCCACCCCGGAATCGTCACCTTGTCGCAAACGCACAAGAAGTCGAGACCCGCGAAGGTTCTGTGCGACAGCCTCCGTTGATTGCGAGCGCCGCGCAGCGAGCCGCGGGCACGGCCAAAGCGGACGTCCGCCGGAACCTGGGAGTATCGGGGTGACTACTGATTTGTTACGGGCAGGGGTTCGGTGGCGCCGTCGGTGGGTCAGTCGGCGCCGTGGATGGCTACGGCGTAGCCGTCAGGATCCTGTGCAGCGCTTGCGCGTCATCGGCGCGCAGCGAGAGGGACACATCAAGCCCAACCGGCCCCGCGTCGAGGTCGATGCCCGGCAGCGGCTCACGGACCGCGAACGGGATCGGCGAGGTCGCGAACGCCGCCACGCCCGGCGGGGAGCCCGCAGTGGGCTTCAGACCAAGCTGGCGCTCGTAGAAGTCCTGGGATCGCTCCCGATCGCGCACCTGGATGGCGAGAAAGTCAGGACCAGAGACATGCGTTGGGCTGAGCGTCATCGGAGGATCCTGTGCTGGTCAGGCTCAGGTGCGACAGCGAAGGAGCCGTACTGAGGCTCTCCGGCGGGCTCATAGGTGAGGACAACCACACCAGCATTGGTGGTCTTGGTGTCAGCAAGTCGCAGGGCACCCGCCAGCGTTGGATCCTCGAACAGCCGCTTTCCGTTACCCACGAACACCGGGTAGAGCAGTAGCCGGTACTCATCAATCAGTTTGTGGGCGATCAGCGTTCGGACCAGCTGGCCGCTGCCGTGGACCTGCAGCTCCCGGCCAGGTTGGGCTTTCAGCACCTGGACCTGATCCGGGACGTCCGCGCTAATCAGCGTCGAGTTGTGCCAGTCCAGCGAGTCGACCGTGGTCGAGACGACGTGCTTGGGGAGCCTGTTGAGGGCCGCGGCGATCGGGTTGGCTTCGGGCACGTGCGGCCAGTGGCCCACAAAGAGCTCATAGGTCTTGCGCCCAAGCAGGAAGGCGTCGGCCTGGGCGAACCAGTCGCTCATGAGCTGGCCCATGTCGTCGTCGGCGTAAGGAACGAGCCAGCCGCCGTGCTCAAACTCGCCGCTGCGGTCCTCGTCCGGTGCGCCCGGGCCCTGCATGACCCCATCGAGCGTTAGGAACGTAGTGGTCGTCAGTCGCATCTGAATCTCCTGTCTCGAGTTTGGCTCAGTCCCATAGACCTTCCACCGCGGCAGAACTCATCGAGGCGTTCCCACCCGTGCGGCCCTAGGCCTGGATGCAAGAGCGAAGGGTCATTGAGCGAAGCGTCGCCTCTCTATGGCTTCCGGCGCGACACGACGCCTGGTGCCCACCGGCAGGCGCCGGCTCGCCGGCTGGCGGACGTTCGCTTTGCCACGGATGGAATCGTCGGCGCCGACAGACCGGACGATCGCTCTTTCGCCGCAGGGCTCGACGTTGTCTGCACGCTCGCATTGCGACGAACGCGCGTCGAGCGGTGGGAGGCACGGCTCGGTAGTCGGGCCGGCGGCGGCCGGGCACGTCCGACCCGGGCGGCCGCTTGGCTACAGCCACCGTCTGCAGGGTTAGGCTTGGCTGGTGAGCGATCGTGTTGAGGGTGGTGATCGGCCTGGGGAGCGCGCACGTCGCCGGGCGGCGCGAGAAACGATCGGCGCTTATCACGAGGAGCAGCTACGGCTCCTGCTGGACCGGGTCCGGGATGGGTTTGCGCGGCTCGACACCGGCGAGCTCGACGTGTTCGAGCTGGATGAGCTGATCCACCGCTACAAGCGTTCGGCGCGGGAGCTGTGGAAGTTCTGCGGCTCGAGCGGGTCAGACTGGGAGAGGGCCGTAGGGA
>CALAQT010000546.1 GCA_937888775.1 uncultured Actinomycetes bacterium
CCGGCGTTTCGCACCAGACGGTGTCGCGCGTGATCAACGGCAGCCGCCACGTGCGGCCTGAAACGCGCCAGCGGGTGGTGGATGCGATGGCGCAGCTCGGTTATCGCCGCAACCCGATCGCCCGGGCGCTGGTGACCGGGCGCTCCAACATGCTCGGGGTCCTGAGCTTTGACACAACGCTTTACGGCCCCGCCTCGACGTTGTTCGGGATCGAGCGCGCCGCCCACGAGGCGGGCTACTTCATCATCGTCGCCAGTCTCAAGGCGCTGAACCGCTCGTCGGTCAGTGACGCGGTCGAACGGCTTCGCCTCCAGGGCGTGGACGGGCTGCTGGTGATCGCCCCCTACGAGGATGCGGTCGACGCGCTGGCGCATGCGCCCGCCGAGATTCCGCTGGTGGCCGTGGAGGCCGGTCCGGCGGAAGGTGTGCCGCTGGTATGCGTCGACCAGCACGCGGGGGCGGTCAGTGCGACGCGGCATCTGCTGTCCCTGGGTCACGAGACGGTCTGGCACATCACCGGCCCGGCCGACTTCCTGGAATCCCAACAGCGACTGCATGGGTGGCGTGAGACGCTCCAGACCGCCGGGGCCCCGGTGCCTGCGCACCTGGTGGGCGACTGGAGCCCGCGCTCGGGCTATGACCTCGGATGCGTGCTGAGCCGGGATCCCGCCGTCACGGCGCTGTTCGTCGCCAACGATCAGATGGCGCTCGGCGTGCTGCGCGCGATGCACGAGGCGGGCCGCGATATTCCACGCGACATCAGCGTGATCGGCTTTGACGACGTGCCCGAGGCCCAGTATTTCACGCCACCACTGACCACGGTCCGCCAGGATTTTGGCGAGCTCGGCGCTCGCGGCCTGCGGCTCCTGCTGGCGATCATCGAGGCACGCGCGACTGGAGCTTCGCCACCTTCGGGCTCGCGGATCACGCCCGAGCTGATCGTTCGCTCCAGTACGGCGGTCGTCCCCTGAACCCACAATTGACAGCCATCTCGTGTGATCGCTAACATGCCGCCCCGTCAGGACGAGGAGGAGAGAATTGAAAGGCACCGGGTGCCGACGCACGCGTCCGGTCAGGCTGGGTTAGTACACGAGCGCCGAGCCGCGAGCGGAAAGCGCCCGGCGGTGACCGCCACGTCATCCGTGCGAACCTGACGTTTTTCGTCGGTTAAGCACGGTGGACAGCCGCAGCGGAGTCTGAGAGCGTACGCGTGAGGGAGCAATCACTAGAGGAGGATGCAAATGTCAGAATCAGATATCCTGGGAGACGCCGTAGAGCGCCTGGAATGGGATGAGCGCAAGAAGGATCCGGATCCGACCCCGCTGTCGAAGTTCCGCCAGCTCACCCGGCGCACCGCGCTGACCGGTGGCGCCGCGGGAATCGCCGCGGTGATGCTCGAAGCCTGCGGCGGCAGCAGCAGCAGCAGCAGCAGCTCCAGCTCGACCGCTTCGGCGGCCACCGGAGGCGGCAGCAGTGCGGCGGGCATCTTCGGCTTCAGCAAGCCGCTCAAGTTCACGATGGTCAACCACGTGACGACGAACCCGTTCTTCACGCCCACCCAGAGCGGCGCCGCCGACGCCTGCAAGCTGCTTGGCTGCACCTACCAGTGGACCGGTTCGGCGACCGCCAACGTGTCCGAGATGGTCACCTCGATCAACACCGCGGTCACGGCCGGTGTCAACGGGATCGCGACGACGCTGGTCGATCCGACCGCTTTCAACAAGCCGGTGGCGGCCGCGCTCGCCGCCAAGATCCCGGTTGTCGCCTATAACGCCGACGAGCCCAGCACCGGGCGCCTGGCCTACATCGGGCAGGATCTGTTCGTTTCCGGTCAGGAGATGGGCGCACACATCGCCGCGCTCGTGCCCTCGGGTGACGTGGCGCTGTTCATCGCGACGCCGGGAGCGGCCAACATCCAGCCGCGGATCAACGGCGCGCTGGCGACACTCAAGAGCCATCCCTCGATCAAGACCCACGTTGTGGCGACCGGAGCCGCACTCCCGGCTGAGCTGACGGCGATCGACGCCTACGCGGTCGGGCACGCAAACACCAAGGGGCTGTTCGCCGTCGACGCCGGCAGCACGCAGAGTCTCGCACAGACGATCCAGAAGCACGGCCTGGCCGCGAAGGGCGTCAAGGGTGGCGGTTACGACCTCACGCCGATCACCGAGCAGTTGCTCGCCGCCGGGGAAATCCAGTTCACGATCGACCAGCAGCCCTATCTCCAGGGCTTCCTGCCGATCCTGGAGCTTTACCTCTACAACGCATCGCAGGGGCTCAGCGGTATCGCCTCGGTTGACACCGGCCTGAAGTTCCTCGACAAGACGACGGTCCTCCCGTACAGCAAGACCAAGAGCCTATACGAGGGCACCGGTACCACCCCCGGCGTCCATTGAGTCGTAATTAATGCCCTCGAGGCGTGCCAGCGCGATAGGCTGCTGCCACTAGCATGGCGGTCACCTCTGACAGCAGCGCCAAGGCTGGCGGCGCATCACCGCCGGGCCCGGCAACCGGCCGGGCCCGGGCGGACCGGCTTGGCCTGCTCAAGCGGTTTCTGACGCTGCGCGAGGGCAGCATCATCGTGGTCACGCTGATCGCGGTGATCTACTTCGCCAGCAGCACCCCTGCTTTCTTTACCGGCGCCAACTTCAAGACGCTGCTCCCGTACTTCGCCCCGATCGCGATCATGGCGGGCGG
>CALAQT010000547.1 GCA_937888775.1 uncultured Actinomycetes bacterium
CGACGCTCTTCCGATCTGTGGCCCCGGACGGCAGCGGTGTCGGCACCGGGGTCGGCGTGGCCGGCGGACGGGCCGGTGCCGTCGGGCAGTTGGCCAGGGCGGGGTTGAAGGGCGTCGGGGACGCGGTGGCGGACGGGCTTGCGCTCGGGCTCGGCGTGGCGGTGGGGCTCGGCGTCGCCGTCGGCGAGGGCGAGGGGGTGACCACGTAGGGCGTGTACGTCGGGCACGGCGGCAGCGGCTGCACCGGCGGCTGGTGGGAACCGGAGACCACCAGCGAGATGGCCACGGCGACGGCCCCGATGGCCACGGTGAGCACGAAGGTGATCGCCCCCCACTCGCGGCGGAACAGGCTCATGCCGTGACGGCCTCGAGCGCTTCGCGCAGCGCCCGCCCGAGGGTGGGATGGTCGAGGGCGAGCAGCGCGTTGGTGGCCAGCCAGCCAGCCAGTGTGCCCACGTCGAGCAGCTCGCCGGTGAACTCGACGCCGTGCACGGGACCGTCGGTGAGCAGCGCGCCGATGCCGTCGGTCAGCTGGATCTCTCCCCCTGCGCCCGGGGCGGTGGCGCGGAGCGCGTTGAAGATCGTGGGGGTGAGCACGTACCGGCCCATGATGGCCAGGTCGCTGGCGGCCTCGTCCGGTGCGGGCTTCTCGACCACCGCCGTGACGCGGTGCACCCGGCCATGCGACTCCGCGACGGTGGCGCAGCCGTAGCGGGAGATCTGGTCGCGGGGCACGCGCTTCAGCGCAAGGATCGGGGTGCGGTACTCCGCGAAGGCGTCGGCCAGCTGGCGGAGAACAGGCACGCTGCCATGCGAGAGGTCATCGGGGAGCATGCACATGAACGGATGGTCGCCGACCGCCTCGGCGGCGCAGAGCACGGCGTGGCCGAGGCCGAGCGGCTCGTCCTGGCGCACCCAGGTGAAGCCGGCGAGATGGTCGCTGGCGCGGACGGCCTCGAGCTCCTCCAGCTTGCCGCGCTGCTCGAGCAGCCGCTCCAGCGCGGGCTGGGCCGTGAAGTGCGCCTGGATCAGTTCCTTGCCGTCGCTGATGACCACCACCATCTCCCGGGCACCCGCGGCCACCGCCTCCTCGACGCCCCACTGGATGACGGGACGGTCGAGCACGGGAAGCAACTCCTTGGGGAGAGCCTTGGTGGCGGGGAGAAAGCGCGTCCCCAGCCCAGCGGCCGGGATCACGCAATGGCGGAGATCCACGGCGGCGCATTGTCGCCTCTGGGCGCCTCCGCGTGCGTCCTCGGGGCGCGCGGACAGTCGCCCACTACACTGGCGCCTGCTCCGAAATGTCCTGAACAATCTCCCTGGAGGCACCGTGGCAGAGGCGAAATCGGTGGCTCTCGCCGTGACCGCGGCGCTGGCCACGGCCCTCGAGCGGGCAATTGCCGCCGGCGCCATCCCCGCCCCGGCGACCGCGCCCGAGATCGTGGTGGAGAAACCGCGGGATGCGGCTCACGGCGACGCGGCGACCAACCTGGCGATGCGCCTGGCGAAGACCGCGGTCGGGCCGGATGGGGCGGCCGGGCCACCGCCGCGACAGATCGCGGAGGCACTGCTCCAGCACCTCGACATCGGCGGGCTCATCGACTCCGCCGATGTGGCCGGGCCCGGCTTCCTCAACCTCCGGCTGCGGACGTCATGGGTCGTCGCCCAGCTCGCGGAGATCATCGAGGCGGGCGATCGCTGGGGCGACGTTGGCCTGGGCACCGGACGATCGATGCTGCTCGAGTTCGTCAGCGCCAACCCCACCGGCCCGCTGACGCTGGGAGCAACCCGTGGCGCCGCTGTTGGCGGGGCTCTGGCCAACGTGCTCGCGGCCGCGGGATACGGGGTGAAGACCGAGTACTACGTGAACGACGCGGGCAGCCGGATGCGCACCTTCTACGAGAACTGCGCGTGGTATTACCGGCGGCTGTGCGGCGTCGACGCCGCTCCTCCGGACGAGCCCTACCCGGCCGCTGAACACGCCGCCGAGCTGCTCCACGCCGAGCACAGGGACGGCCTGCGCGAGGAGCCGACGGATGTCCTCGGCGGCCACGGGATCCGCGCCCAGCTGGCCGAGATCCGCCAGGACGTCGAGCGGCTGGGAATCCATTTCGACAGCTGGTTCTCTGAGCAGTCGCTCTTCGACAGCGGTGCGGTCGACCGGATGCTCGAGCGCCTGCGCGAGGCCGGGCTGGTGGTTGAACGCGATGGCGCGGTGTGGTTCGCGGCAACGCAGCTCGGCAACGACAAGGACGAGGTGCTGATCCGCTCCAACGGCATGCCGACGTACTTCACAACCGACATCGCCTATCACCTCGACAAGTTGGAGCGGCGCTCATTCGACTGGGCCATCGATGTCGTCGGGGCGGATCACCAGGGGCACCTGCCGCGCATGTTCGCCGCGCTGCGCGCGCTCGGACTCGATGACGCGCGGCTGAGCCTCGTCGTCACCCAGCTGATCACCGTCGGCGGCGCCAAGATGAAGAAGGCCGCCGGGCACTACGTCACGCTAGCCGACATCCTCGACCAGGTGGGTGGTGACGCCATCAGGTTCTTCCTGATCAGCCGCAGCTCGAACTCCACCATCGACTTCGACCTCGACCTGGCGGTCAAGGCCGGCAACGAGAACCCGGTGTTCTACGTCCAGATGGCCCACGCGCGCTGTGCGGGGGTGTTCCGGCAGGCGGAGGCTGAGGGGATCACGCCCGGTGACCCCGACCTGTCACTCCTGGGCGCCGACGAGTCGCCGATGATCCAGCTGCTGCTCGAGCTTCCCGACGTGGTGAGCGGGATCGCGCGCGATCTCGAACCGCACCGGCTGGCGTTCTACGCCCAATCGGTGGCCGCGGCCTGGCATCGCTACTACCACGACCATCGGATCGTCGACGCTGCCGACCCGGCGCTGAGCGCTGCCCGTCTGCACCTCGCGGCGGCCGTGCGGGTGACACTGCGGCAAACCCTGCGGCTGATGGGCATGTCGGCGCCGGACCGGCTGTGAGCGCCGAAGCGCCCGTTGGTGCGGCCTATACTTCGACCCCCGCCCCGTTCGTCTAGAGGCCCAGGACACCGCCCTCTCAAGGCGGAGATCATCGGTTCGAATCCGATACGGGGTACCAGCTTTTTAGCGGTTTCGAGGCCCATTTGTTGCCCATTTGTTGCCCGCGCTGGGCGATACTGGGTGGCATGACGCGACACGACACGGTACTTGGGGCATGAGCCGCATCCATCGGCGCTCGCCGGGGACGTGGGAAGTCGTCGTTGAAAGCGGCCGCGACCCAAAGACAGGCCAGCGACAGCGACGCACCTTTACCGTGCGTGGCACCAAGAAGGACGCAGAGCGCGAAGCCGCCGCCCATGTCAGCGCGGTGGCGGGCGGAACCTACGTCGACCCCAGCAAAGAAACGGTGGGCGAGTTCCTGTATCGATGGCTGCGAGACTACGTCGAGCCATCGCTCGCGCTGCGCACCCGCCTCCGCTACCGCGAGATCGTCGAAGGGGATCTCATTCCGCACCTCGGCAACATCGCGATGCAACGCCTGAAGCCAACCCACATCCTCGCCGCCGAGCAAGCTCTGCGAAACGTCGGCAACCGGAAGACCGGAGCCCCGCTGGCGCCGGCAACGGTGAGAAAGATTCACAATGTGCTGCACCGGGCCCTCCGCCATGCAGTGCAATGGCAGGCAATCCCGGTCAACCCGGTGGACGCCGTCGACCGCCCTACAATCCCGGCCTCGACTCCCCGCACGCTCAACCCCGACGAGGCAAGAGCGCTGCTCGCCGCGCTTGAAAACCAAAGGTTTGGCCTGCCGCTGCGCAGCGCCCTTCTCTGCGGCCTCCGCCTCAGCGAACTTCTCGGGTTGCGATGGGCGGACATCGATTGGGCCAATAGCCGCCTGGTGGTGCTGCAGACCCTCGACTCGCGCCACGACGGTGTCGTCCGATTCAAGGCGACGAAAACGCACCGATCAGCCCGGCCGGTATCGGTACCGCCACAGCTACTTGACGCTCTCCAGGCGCATCGGAAGAATCAGGCCCGGCGTTGTCGCGACGCCGGCGACCTATGGAACGATCTCGACCTGGTTTTCGCAACTGACGATGGACTGCCCTTGACCGCGGGGTGGCTGCGGAAATCGTTCTACCGGCTCCTTGACGACTCCCACCTGCCCAGAATCCCGCTCCACGGTCTGCGGCACACGATGGCTACGCTCATGCTGGCAGCGGGCGAGCACCCAAAGGTCGTGAGCGAGCGCCTGGGCCACAGCAACCCGAGCTTCACGTTGACGGTCTACGCCCATGTGATGCCGGCCATGCACGAAAGCGCATCTACACGGCTTGAGGAAACGCTCGCACTCCCGCGGTCAGCAAGCCTGGCCGGGCTCGAAGTCGTCGCGGCCACGGACGGCCGTGTGACCAGTGGCCCTCCGGGGAGTGAGCGGGGTCTCCACCGAATCGAGGAGCACAGTCTGGTCATTTACTTGCAGCAGCCGAAGAGCACCGAGATATCTTGACTGCGCTGAGTGAAGGAAGGAGGTCCCGTCTACGGCAGCTTGTTACTCGCCGCTTGCAGCATACACGAGGTGTCTGGGCAGGTCGCCGGGAAGGCGGGGAATCAGGCGGACGCCTCGGGAGCGATTGGTGATCTCCTCACCCGGCATCCTTCCGGACTCCGCCAGCGTCGTAATCGTTGGTGGCGGCGTTATCGGCGTGAGCGCTGCATTCCACATGGCCGAGGCGGGAGTGCACGACGTTGTCCTGATCGAGCGGGGGGAGCTTGGTTCCGGCTCGACTAGCCGCGCCGCCGGCGGCGTGCGGGCACAGTTCTCCGATCCCATCAACATCGCGCTTGCCAAGCGAAGCCTGGACGCCTACGTCGACTTTGCGCGTCGGCCTGGTGCGGATATCGGGCTTCGCCAAGTGGGCTATCTGTTTCTGTTGACGACTGAACAAGACGTTGCGATGTTCTCTCGCAACATTCGTCTCCAGAACCAGTTAGGCGTTCCAAGTCGCCTGCTATCGGCCGAAGAGGCTCACCGATTGTGCCCCCTCGTCGACGTGTCGGACGTGGTCGCCGCGGCGTACTCGCCAGATGACGGGCACGCAACCCCCGAAGCTGTCGTCGACGGATATGCTCGCGGAGCGCGCGACCACGGGGCGAAGCTTATCACTGGCTCATCCATCGTCAGTATCGATGTCCGCGGAGGTGAAATCGTCGCCGTGAGAACCACCCACGGCGTGATTCGCACGGGGACTGTCATCTGCGCGGCAGGAGCTTGGTCCCGAGCGGTGGGAGACATGGTGGGTGTCGAACTGGACGTCACGCCAATGCGCCGCCAACTAATCTTCACCGGACCGGTAGAGGACATGCCTGACCGCCTGCCGATGACCATTGATTTTTCTACTGGTCTGTACTTTCATCAAGAGGGCCCTGGCCTACTCATTGGCATGTCCGATCCGAACGCGCCTCCAGGGTTCGCAACCGCGTACGACGATGGCTGGGTTCCCATGATCGCAGAGGCCATCGCGAATCGTGCTCCCCGCCTCTTGTCTGCCGGCGTTCGCAGCGGCTGGGCTGGACTGTACGAAATGACGCCGGACCACAACGCCCTAATCGGCGAGGCAGAGTCCCCGTCACGGTTCCTGTATGCGACCGGCTTCTCTGGACACGGGTTCCTGCAAGCACCGGCAGTTGGCGAGGTCTTGCGGGATCTCTATCTGCGAAGACACCCCCTTGTCGATGTTGCCGGTCTGTCTGCTCGCCGCTACTCCGAGGACACCGCACGCGTCGAGCTAAGCATCATATGAGCATGCAAGAACCATCCCAAATACTCGTGCTGCTGCGCGCCCCGAAGGTACTCCCGAGTGGACGTGCTGAGGGTAAACTGGTTGTCGTGATTTGTGGGCGTGCACTCGCATCTCACTGGCAGCGGTGGCACCCCCCTGCCGACGCCGGGCATGTGCGCCAATGGCTGCTTCCACGCCTCGCGGTGTTGACAGCCCCTCTACCGACAGCGCCCGTTTTCGCCATGGCAGGATGACTCGGGCATGGACCTGTTGCTACTGCGAGCTGCGGATGTTTCGGCTCTACTGGATCTAGACCAACTCGTAGACCTGTTGGCTGATGCCTTCATCGAGCTCAGCGCCGGGCGGACTTCTGTGCCGCCACGTATCGCCGCGTATACGCCCAACGGACAGCTCCTCACAATGCCTGGGTACGTTCCTGGTATCGGCCTTGAAACCAAGCTCGTGTCGGTCTTCCCAGACAACACCGAACTTGGACTTCCGACCCACCAAGCTGTCATCATCGTCTTCGATGAGGCGACCGGTTCTCCGGTCGCGTTAATTGATGGCACGGTGATTACCGCCGCCCGCACCGCTGCCTCGTCGGCCCTGTCGGTGCGTCTTCTGCGCCGCGGCGACGCCAGCGTGCTCGCCATCCTCGGCGCCGGTGTGCAGGGGCAAGCCCATCTCCAAGCGGTCGACCGAATCTTCGGGCCTACAGAGATTCGGATCGCGTCACGCAATTCGCAACACGCGCGGGTCGCCGCTCAGAAGCACGGCCGGGCCAGCGTCGTACCGACCTTCGAGGAGGCAGTACGCGGGGCTGACGTCATCTGCTGTTGTACCGATTCAGGAACGCCGATCCTGCGCCATGATTGGCTTCGGCCAGGGGCCCATATCACGTCGGTAGGTGCATCGCAACGGGGTCCTGAAATCGACAGCCACTCCGTCGAGGCGGCAAGCTTGTTCGTTGAATCACGTGTCGCGCTGCAGCCCTACCCAGCGGGCTGCCACGAGCTGCAAGGGATCGAGCCGCGCAGAGCAACGGAACTTGGAGAGGTGCTCGCCGGCACTAGGCCAGGTCGATCCGGAGACGACGAGCTGACGCTCTACAAGTCCATGGGCCATGCGATCGGGGATGCTGTGGCTGCCACTCTCGTCCTGCGAGCAGCGCGAGATTGTGGTGCAGGGACGCTCATCTCTGTTTGACCGCCTTCACGGGGGCGAGTCTCCACAAAACCACAGGCGATTCACTTCCGACAGGCTCGGTGCGGACCCAAGTCCCCCTGAAATGCTCCGTGTCGGAGAGGGGCTCTCGGAGACGACCGCCGATGTGATCGAGCCAGTCTGGACCTGTCTTAGGCTCACGTCAGCGCAACGGCTGGCGACCACGGGGCCCTCTGGCCGCCGACGTCATAGCCGAGCAGATCCAGGCAGGAGTGCTGCGGATCATGCCCACGCGATCGTGGTCAGCCTTCGCAACGCCGGAAACACCACCTGCTAACACCGAGCGAGCTGCAGCTTCGGCGTCGAGCGGATCGGACTTGCCATCTGCACGCCGCGCCCGACGGTCGGGCCGGTTGATATCGTCCTCGTCTAACGTGGATGAGGCGCCTGCACAGGGGAGGGCGGACAGTACTGAGATGAGCCGACGTCGGCCCGCTCCTCACCGCGATTGCGCTATGTTGCGCGATAGGGCGACAGCCGAGGGGAATCTGCCGGGCGCCCGTGGGAGGTTCTTGTGACCGACATCGAATCCGCTCGTCCGGTCAGTCCCGCGTACCTAGGCGGACCCGATTCTCCACTGGTCGCCTCCTCGTCGCTGTACGGTCCGATCGGCCACGATACGCAGTCGCGGAAGCTCCAACGCGAGTTGGTCATTCCCGTGCGTTCCGGGCGCGCCTGGACAGTTCCGGCCGGCAGTGTGTGCCGCTTCACCATCATTGAAGGTCCGCAGGTGCTCGACCTCAACCTGTGGTCTCTCCACGATCCGCGCGAGCGCTTCTGGGCAGCAAGGACGCGCCAGTTCTACGGCGCACATATTTCGACTGGCGGAAGGTTGTGGTCGAACCTGCCCTTCCTCCGCCCCATGGCGACCGTGGTCGCAGACACGATGGAGTACGGCCGAGACGGGGATGGCGCGGGATGCCATGACCTCCTTGGGACGCGCTGCGACCCGTATGTCAACCAGCTGCTGGCTGGAACCGCCTATGACTTCCACTGCCACTCAAACCTCACTCGGGCCGTTCTCTCCCACGGGCTGACGGAGTTCGACATACATGACGTCATCAACATATTCCAGATCACAGGTCTCACAGACAAGGACGAGCTCTATTTCATGAAGTCGTGCCCGGCGCGGGTGGGCGACCACTTCGAGCTGTTCGCTGAGATCGATCTGCTGATGGCGGCCTCCACCTGCCCCGGCGGTGATCTCGCCGTCCCACTCTGGGGACCCGACGCGGGAGGTGAACCCAACTGCAACCCCATCAAGGTGGAGGTCTTCCAGCTCGACGAAAGCCTGCTGCGCACGTGGCGCTCGCCGCACAGAGCCTCGTATCTGGGTGGCCACGGCCTTTCTGCACCGAACGTCCATCCTCCGCTGACGGCCGCTGTTCCAGTGCCCCGCGAAGACGTGACAAGCCGCGGCGGTGCAGGCTCAGGCTCATCTGGTGGACAGCCATGACCACGATGGACATCAACGCGGACGTGGGAGAGGGGTTCGACGACGAGGGCTTGCTGCCGATTGTCAGCAGCATCAACATTGCCTGTGGCTTCCATGCCGGTGATGCATCGACGATGCGTCGCCTGTGCGCCTTGGCCGTGGACTACGGCATCGCCATCGGGGCGCACACCGGCTATGCAGACCGCGAGGGCTTTGGCCGGAGACGGCTCGACATCGACGCTCAGACACTCAGCGACGACGTGACCTACCAGGTCGGCGCTCTGGTGGCGTGCGCGGCTTCGGCCGGGGCTAAAGTGACCTACGTCAAGCCCCATGGAGAGATGTACAACCGCGCTGCAGCGGACGCGGAGCATGCGCAGGCGATAGTCGCGGGCATCAGTGCGACCGGGCTGGCCATCGGCGTCTTGGGGCCACCTGGGTCACGGCTGCTGGAGGCGGCGGCAAAGGCGGGCTTGCCCACGTATGGCGAGGGCTTCGCGGACCGGGCGTACGCGCCCGACGGATCCCTAGTCGGCAGAAGCGAGCCAGACGCAGTGTTGGATCAGGCAGCGGCCGCTCAGCAGGCACTGAGCATTGCGCGCGACGGATCGGTGAGGACACGCGACGGGTCTCGGCTGCGACTCAGTGCGCAGTCACTCTGCGTTCACAGCGACAGCCCAGGCGCAGTTGAAATCGCCACTGCCGTACGGCGCGTGCTGGAGGAGCATGCGGTTCACATCCGGCGATTCGCGTGAGCTGGAGCGGCACGCTGCGCCGCTGTGGAGTGCGGTCGATTCTCATCGAGACTCCTGCGCACGGGGTTCCGCCCTTCCTGCTCGCTCATGGTCTTCGATACGCCTTGGATGACAGCGCAGAAGACGTCGTGCCCGGAGATCGAACTGTGCTAGTCACGTTTCGTCATGCTGTTCCTGCCGCCTCTCATTTGCGCGAGGTCATAGAGCGAGCGGCTGCGGCTCCCGCTTCGGCCAGTCCGGGGACGCTCACCATCGCAGTGCAATACGACGGCGCCGACCTCGATGCGATCGCGGCCACGGTGGGGCTCGCCAAAGAGCAGGTCGTCCAGCGTCACATCGAGGCGGTGTACACAGTGGCGTTCATGGGTTTTGCGCCAGGTTTCGGCTACCTGACAGGCCTGGACCCCGGGCCTTATCTGCCGCGCCTGCCCGAGCCACGGGTGCGTGTCCCAGCAGGCTCCGTGGCCATCGCGGGCCCCTACACGGCCATCTACCCAGGCCAGTATCCCGGAGGCTGGCACATTTTGGGAACCACCGGCGTCGAGCTCTTCAACGCCAGGAGTGATCCGCCCGCGCTGCTTGCGGCAGGTATGACTGTGCGATTCAGGCGCGCCTGAGTCATCGTGCTTGAGTTCATCAGGCCAGGTCCCATGGCCACCGTCCAAGACGAAGGCCGATATGGCCTGGCCCATCTCGGCGTCTCACCGTCAGGAGCCGCCGATCAGGAAGCAATGCATCTTGCCAACGCCTTGCTCGACAACGAAGGCTCCTGTGCGGTCATTGAATTGACGCTCGGCGGCGCAGAGATTCGATGCTGGAGCGACACGCAAGTTGCTGTCACGGGCGCCGATGCTTCTCTGCGCTGCGCTGGAGAACAACGCCCCATGAATACCGCGACCCGGATGTCGGCCGGGGACACGATCGAGATCGGTGTTCCAAGTGCGGGGCTGCATACGTACATCGCCGTACGCGGAGGAGTCGACGTTCCTCCCGTGCTCGGCAGCCGCTCGACCGACACCATGTCTTGGCTTGGCCCGGCGCGCATCGTGACGGGCACGACCCTTCCGATCGGTGCTGTCAGGGTCGGCAACCGGCCCCGCGTTCCGGTGAGCGTGCCATCGCAACGTTTGGGTCGACCACTTCGATTGATCCTAGGACCTCGTCAGAACTGGTTCGACCCAGAGGCAATAGCTGCCATCGGTAGCCGCGAATATGTGGTTACGCCCGCCAGCAACCGCGCGGGCATCCGCTTGCAGGGGCCCACGCTGCAGCGCTGCCGGCAGGAGGAACTTCCCTCCGAGGGCGTCGTAGCGGGCGCTGTGCAGGTTCCCCCATCCGGCCAGCCGATCGTCTTGTTCCGAGATCGCTCGACGACGGGCGGATATCCGGTTATCGGCGTGGTGGTCGAGGAGGACCTGTCAATCGTTGCTCAGCGACGACCAGGCTCGACGGTGCGATTCGTCATAGTCGACCGCTAGTGCAGGCGCATGAGGATGATGTTGAGAGCCTGCTCGACGTGTTCCTGGGCGATTCTCGCTGCAACGTCGGGCTGACGGTCGCAGACCGCGGCCAGTAGCTGGTCGTGCTGGCTTGACGACACCTTGAGTTCAGCTGGCGTATACAGCGCTGCCACGCGGTAGTTGAAATGGAAGATCGAGTTGCGTTTGATGACCGCAGTCAGACGGCCGTTACCCGCGCATTGGATGATCCGGTCGTGAAAGTCCTCGTTGGCTTGCACGTGCATGGGAAAGTCATCGCCGTAGTCCTCGGCAGCGGTCAGATGGCGAGCGACGACCAGCTGCTCGAGTTGCTCTGAAGTGGCCCGCAGGCTTGCCAAACGGGCTCCGAAGCTCTCGAGGGCCGCACGCACCTCATAGATCTCCTTGATCTCCTGGGTGGAGTGCTCGTACACGACCCACCGGCGACGATGTGAGAGGACGAGTCCATCAGTCGTCAGACGCTGGATGCTCTCTCGGACGGGGGTCCTACTGACCTGCAATCGCTCCGCGATCTCTGCTTCGACGAGCGCCCGGTTGGGACGCAGAACGCCGTGGACGATGTCCTGCCGCAGGCTCCAGTAAACGGCATCGGCCAGGGACCCGCTGGGGTTTGCATTGACCACGTCGCTCCTCGCCATGTCGGTCACGGGAGCGCTCCCTTTGGAATCGCGCCTAACTGGCGTAGGACGACCGCGGCCTCACCCAGAGCGTGGCCGGGCTGCCGGTCGCAGCCGTCGGCCATCAGCGGGTCGCCGTCCCCAACAGACGCACGCCCTCGAGATCGGCGATGCGTTTCTCTGCCAGCCGGTCTGCGGCCCGGTAGCAGGGGATGCCGTCTCGGTCTGCGATCTCGAACAACTCCAGCGTCCTCTCGTAGATCTTGCCCACATTCGCCCACGCGCGCTCGCGTTGAAAGCCGCCTTTGCGCAGGCGATCGGTGTCAAAGATCGTCCCACCGCTATTGGCGACGTAATCCACGGCGTAAGTGATGCCGCGGGCCTCGAGCTCGTCGCCGTGCCGGTTCTCCGCGAGAATGTTGTTCGCCGCACCGGCGACCACTTTGGCTCGCAGGCGAGGGATCGTCTCATCATTGATGACGGCGCCGAGAGCATAGGGCGCGAATATGTCGACATCCTGAGAGTAGATGTCCTGCGGTTCCACGCTCCGAACGCCGTATGTGGAGACGGCGCGATCGACCTTGTCATGGTCGATGTCGGTGACGATGACCTCACAGCCGGCCTCCACCAGGAGACCGAGCGCCTTCCAGCCCACCACACCCAACCCCTGCAGCGCGACGCGCTTCCCCGCCAGATCGCTGTCTCGCCAGACGCGCTGCGCGCAGGCACGCGTCGCGAGCACCGCGCCCAGAGCGGTTGCGGGGCTGATGTCACCGGCGCCTCCGGCGTGCTCTGGCAGCGTGACGACGTGCTCCGTCTCTAAGTGGATGACCTCCATGTCGGCGAGGGTGGTGCCGACGTCTTCACCGGTGATGTACTCGCCGCCCTGCTGATCGACGAAGCGGCCGAAGGCCCGCAGCAGCGCCTCAGACTTGTCCTTCTTCGGATCGCCGATGATCACTGCCTTCCCGCCGCCGAGGTCGACGCCGGCTGCGGCGTACTTGTACGTCATGCCCCGGGCCAGCCGCAGCGCGTCGGTGATGGCGTCGCCCTCATGCGCGTACGTCCAGAACCTCGTCCCCCCAGTTGCCGGTCCCAGCACCGTGCTGTGGATGGCAATGATCGCGCGCAGACCAGAGCGAGAGTCGTTACAGAGCACGATCTTCTTGAACCGGTCATCACGCATTCGGGTGAAGATGGGAGCGTCCACGCTGTTACCTCTCGGTCGGATGGGAGCTCGTGGTGGCGGCACGGCTCGTTGCTTTGCGGAAGGACCCGCCGCGGCGATCTGTTCAGATGGCGGTGTAACCGCCGTCGACTGCAAGGATGGCGCCGGTCACGTAGCTACTGGCGTCGCTGGCAAGGAAGACCACAGGTCCGACGAGTTCGTCGGGACGCCCCCGTCGCCCCATCGGAGTGAACGTGCGGATCTGCTGCTGCTTCTCTTCCCGGCCATGCTCATCGGCTGCGCCTCGCATGACGTTGTCGAAGTAGCCAGGCGCAAAGGCGTTCACACGGACGCCGCGAGCAGCCCACTCCATCGCCATCACCTTGGTCAGCTGGTTGACCCCGCCCTTTGAGGCGGCGTAGGCCGCCAAGCCGGCGATTCCTGCGGTCGCGGCGATAGAAGAGTTGTTGACGATGCTGCCTTGGCGTTGCCCAAGCATCACCCGGCCGGCGACCTGGCTGCAGAGGAAGTACCCGCGGAGGTTGATGTCGATGATCTCGTTCCACGCCTCGTCGGTGACGTCCTCGGCCGGAGTGGGGACGTCGATGCCCGCGTTGTTGACGAGGATGTCCAGACGCCCGAAGGTCCCCAGTGTGAAGTCCACCAGGGACTCGCAACTGGCACGATCGCGGACATCTACGGAGGTGGCCGCAGCGGTCCCCCCGGAGGCGGTGATTCGATCAGCGGTCGCTTGGGCCTCCTCGACCGTGCGCGAACAGACGACGACGCTGGCGTTTGCGCCGGCAACGCCGGCGGCGATCGTTGCGCCAAGGCCACGGCCGCTACCGGTGATGATCCCCACCTTGCCGGTGAGATCGAACAGGCCGGCAGTGGAGGTCGCGGCGCCTCTCCTCTCTTGGCCGGGCGTCTCGCTAGTGGACATGCTGGTCACCCCCGCTTGCCATTACTGATCGATTGCATGCAAACTGGCATACTATGCCACAGAGCACGCACGAGAATATCCCCGGGGTCGGCCCCCAGTTCCCGGTCGATCGTCAGGACGTTCCGCCTGTGTCCTACCTCAATGCCGACGGCTCACTGCGCCCCGGCGTCCAGCCGCAGCTCGCGGACGAGGAGGTTGCGCGCGCGCTCGAGCTCATGAGCCTCTCGCGCGCCTTCGATGAGAAGGGCTTCGCTCTCCAGCGCCAGGGGAGGTTTGGGACCTTCTCTCCGGTGCGCGGGCAGGAGGCGAGCGTCGTCGGCGCCGCGGCGGCACTGGACCCACTCGTCGACTGGGTGGTTCCTCAGTACAGGGAGCTGCCCGCGCTCCTGCATCAGGGGCTCCCACTCGAAACCTTCATGCTGTACTTCATGGGCCACCCACTCGGCGGGTGCATCCCCGAAGACGTCAACCTGCTGCCCATCCAGATCAGTCTTGCCGCGCAACTTCCGCAGGCCGTCGGCCTGGCCTGGGGCCTGCAGCTGCAGGGACGGTCGGGCGTCGTCTTGGTGTTTGTCGGAGACGGCGCGAGCAGCGAGGGCGACTTCCATGAAGCGCTCAACCTCGCCGGAGTGGTCGGTGCGCCCGTCGTCTTCCTGTTGCAGAACAACGGCTGGGCGATGAGCACGCCGCGTCGCCGCCAATCGAAGGCACGCACGTTCGCCGAGAGGGGGCCGGGCTACGGCATGCCTGGGGTGCTCGTCGATGGCAACGACCTGCTCGCGGTGCACGCCGTCGTCAGCGATGCCGTGTCCCTGGCCCGCTCGGGGGGAGGCCCCACCCTCGTCGAGTCCCTCACGTACCGCGTCGGTGCCCACAACACGGCGGACGACCCCAGCCGCTACGTCGACGCCGCGGCGGCGACCGAGTGGGACGCCCGAGATCCGATAGCCCGCGTGGAGCTCTACCTCCGGGGTCGAAATCTCTGGAACGACGAACGCTCCACCGCGTTACGCGCTGCCAATGTCGAGGAGATCGACCGGGCGCTCGCCGCCGCCCGTGCCGTCCCGGTCGCCGGGGAGGCTGCGCTGTTTGAGCACGTCTATGCAGCCCCGCCGGTGCGTCTGCAGCAGCAGCGTGCGGAATGGTGCGCACGCCACCACGACGAGATCCCCCGATGACCACGACCACAACCACGCTGACGATGGTGGAGGCGGTGCGCAGCGCTCTCCACCAGGAGATGGCCACCGACCCGCGGGTGATGGTCCTCGGTGAAGACGTTGGTGCTTTGGGAGGTGCATTCCGCGCAACCGATGGCCTGCTGCGTGCCTACGGCCCCGACCGGGTCATCGACATGCCACTCGCGGAAGGCGCGATTGTCGGCGCGGCGCTCGGACTCGCCGTATCCGGTCTGGTCCCCATCGCCGAGATCCAATTCCTTGGTTTTGCTCACCAAGCCTTCCATCAGATCGGGCAGCAGGTCGCACGGATGCGCTACCGCTCCCAGGGACGGTTCGGCCTGCAGCTGGTGCTTCGCGCGCCGTTCGGTGGGGGCGTGCGCACTCCGGAGATGCACTCAGACGCGCTGGAAGCGCTGTACACCCACTGCCCGGGACTCAAAGTCGTGGCTCCGGCCAACCCCCACGATGCGAAGGGCCTCCTCCTGGAGGCGATCCGCGATCCCGACCCGGTCCTGTACCTCGAGCCGCTGCGCGGCTACCGTCTGGTCAAGGGCGAGGTCCCCGACGATGCCTACACGATCCCGTTCGGGGAGTGTCGCCAGGTCCGCGGTGGCACTGACGTGACCATCATCGCCTGGAGTGCAGCTGTGCAGGTCGCCGAGCGCGCTGCCGAACGGCTCTCCAATGACCACGGCATCGAGGCAGAACTGATTGATCTGCGCACCCTGATCCCACTAGACATCAACGGATTGGTGAAGTCAGTGGGACGCACGGGTCGGGCGGTGGTGGTACACGAAGCGCCTCTGACCGGAGGCTTCGGTGCCGAGGTGGCCGCAACACTTCAGGGCGAGTGCTTCTACAACCTTCACGCTCCCGTGACCCGCGTGAGCGCCCCGGACACTCCGTACCCGCTCGCAGGCGTGGAGGAGCGCTACATACCCAACGTGGACGTGCTCGTCGCCGCAGTTCTGCGCACCTGCGAGGTCGCCGCGTGAAAACAGATTCCACGTTCCTGCTTCCGGACGTCGGGGAGGGGCTCGTCGAGGCCGAGATCGTGCAGTGGCTCGTCTCCGAGGGGGACACGGTGGTGGTGGATCAACCAGTGGTCGCAGTCCAGACGGGGAAAGCTCTGGTCGACATTCCAACGCCGTATGCCGGGACCATCATCGCCTTGGCGGCGCGCGAGGGTGCGATGGTGGAAGTCGGCAAGGCGCTCTTCACCGTCCGCGGGTCTGGACCCGCTGGGACACAGTCTCTTCCACCCGCGTCTGGCGCGGACCGCATCCTCGCATCACCGAGCACGCGACGACTCGCCCGCGAGCTTGGAGTGGACCTCTCGGTCGTCACGCCCACCGGGCCGGGTGCCCGCATCCTCGCCACCGACGTTGCTGCAGCGGCCCCTGGAAATGCGCCTGCGCCCTCGGCGTCATCTGAAGCAGGCGCAGTCGCCGCTCCTGCAGCTCTCGCCCAGGGTGCCGCGTCCGCTGAGCCGGGCGGCAACGACGAACGTCTCATCCCGCTGCGTGGCCTCCGTCGCGAGATCGTCAACAGCATGACCGTTGCCTGGCAGGTACCTCATATAACCGAATTCCGCGAGGTCGATGCGACCGCGTTACTGGCCGTCCACGCGCGACTGCGGCTGAACATTGCGGAAGCCGGCCGGAAGCTGACGTTCTTGCCGTTCTTTCTTCGCGCATGCGCCGCTGCCCTACGACGGCATCCGCGCTTCAACGCCTCCTTGGATCTGGAGAACAATCAGATCATCGAGCACGGTCAGGTCAACATCGGGGTGGCGACGGCCTCGCCTGACGGTCTGCTTGTGCCCGTCGTCCGCGATGCCGACGAGCTGAGCCTGCTGTCCCTCGTCCAATGCATCGACAACTTGACGTCGTCGGCGCGGACGCGCACTGCGACGCTGGAGGATTTGAGCGGTGGCACCTTCACCGTGACCAACTTCGGTTCCTTTGGCACCTGGCTCGGCATTCCGGTGATTCGACCGCCCGAGGGTGCAATCGCGGGGTTCGGCCGCATCTCCGACCGAGTCGTCGCGGTCGACGGGCAGCCCGCCGTCCGCAAGACGTTGCCCATCGTGGTCGCCGCCGACCACCGGCTCAACGACGGCGCGGACTTGGCCGCCTTCATCAACGAGATCGCGGCCTACGTCAGCGATCCGGTCCGATTAGCCACCACGTGACCGTCACCTCGGGTCTGCTCGACCGTCGACCCGAGTCGCACGTGTTCGCTGCCGCACCCGCGGGGCTCACAAGGGCCCCTGCCGTGTCCCGACGCCCCAGCAAGAGAACCGATATCCAGGGAGATCTCGGGTGACAGGCTGTGGCCTCGGATGGCTTCCAGTTTCCGCGAGAGCCCGGATCCGCTGGTTCCTCCCCGTTTCGGCGTGGCTACCGCCCGAACGCAGGTCGACATGATTGCCCTCGCTGTCGAAGAGGACATCGTTTCGGGTCGTATTCCACCCGGCAGTGTTCTCCGGCAGGAGCAGTTGGCAGACCGCTTCGGCGTCAGCCGAATGCTTGTGCGCAAAGCGCTGCGGCGCCTGGACGCGCTCGGGTTGATATCGTTTCATCCCACCCGAAGCGTCCGGGTCCGAACGGTTTCGGCCGACGACCTCCGGGGTGCGTTCCTGGTGCGGTCTGCCTTGGAGGGCCTGGCGGCGGAACTGGCTGTTGGTGCCATTACCTCCGACGGTCTACGCGAGTTGGAGGCCGGGAGGGAGGCGTTCGAAGCGGAGACCCTCACGCGCCTGACGCACTCGCTCGACGCTGACGAGTCCCGAGAACAGACCAGCGAGTGGCTCCACGCCAATGATCGCTTCCACGATGCCATCCTTCAGGCGGCTGGGCTTCCTATGCTCAAGTCGATGGCGATCGGCGTGCGCCGTGTGTTCCAGAGCCAGCCGCTGTGGCTGGCCAGCGCTGACGCGGATGCGGTCCTCCGGGCGCAGATCAAGGAGCATGCGGTCGTGGCAGCGGCCATTGTCGCCGGCAGTGCAGAAGTTGCCTCGGCCATGATGCGAGCGCACATCATGAATACCCATCGGTATGTCGACGCCGTCCTCACCGAAAGCACCAACGGCACCCTGCGAGGCCGACGACGGTCGTAGTGCCCCTGCGAGGGGATCGTGTCACGAGCCCGGCTGTGTCACAAGTTCGGTGTTGCCCGCCTTTTGATCGGCTGGGGAACCACCAAGGTACGCGGCTTGCACGCGGGGGTCCTCCGCCAATTCAGACGCCTTCCCTTCCAGTGTTATACGCCCCCCCTCGAGCACGTACGCACGGTCGGCCAGCCGCAGAGCCTGGCGGGCGTTCTGCTCCACCATCAAGATGGCGGTGCCATGGTCTCGGATCCGAGCGATCGCCCGCAGCACGGTGCGGGTAACCATCGGCGCCAGACCCATGGAGGGCTCGTCCAGCGCCAACAGGGTTGGCTTGCACATCAGGGCGCGAGCGATCGCCAACATCTGCTGCTCGCCGCCGGAAAGGGTTCCGGCAAGCTGCCCGCGGCGTTCGGCAAGATGCGGGAAAAGCTCGCGCATCTCGCGGCGCTGATCCTCGAGAGCGGCACGGCGGCGACGCATGAGGTACCCGCCGAGACTGATGTTCTCCTCCACCGTCAGTCCGGGAAAGATCCGGCGTCCCTCCGGGACATGCCCTATTCCCAGCGCCACCACCCTGTGGGCGGCCATTCCCGTGATGTCTTGCCCTTTGAAGACGACACTGCCCTGTCGCGCCTTTTCCAGGCGCGAAATGGTGCGCAGGGTGGTGGTCTTTCCAGCGCCGTTGCTTCCAAGGAGGGCTACGATCTCGCCGGGCTCAACCCTGAAGGAGACACCCCGCAGCGCCTGTGTCTCCCCATAGAACGTGTGGAGATCGCTCACCTCCAATAGACTCACGGAGCAACCTCCTGGGGCTCGTCGGCGACTGCGAACAGGTCGTCGTCGCGCCCGAGATAGGCCTCGATGACGGCCGGGTCGCTTTGCACGTGGTCGGGCGTCCCCTCACAGATCACCCGACCGTGGTCCATGACCATCACCCGGTCTGACACACCCATGACCACGTTCATGTCGTGCTCGATGAGTAGCACGGCGACTCCGCTGGTGCGCACCTGTTGCACGAGTTTCATCAGCTGCTGCTTCTCTGTGGCGTTGGTACCCGCCGCCGGCTCATCCAGCAAAAGTACCTGCGGTCCGCTGGCAAGCGCCCGAGCAACCTCAAGCTTGCGGCGCTCACCGTACGAGAGTTGCGATGCCAGGTTGTCCGCACTCTCACGGAGCCCGACGAACTCGAGCCAGTACAGCGCCTCCTGGTGCTCGCGCCGGTGAGACACCATCAGAGATCCCGGGCGGCGTAGCAGACGCAACAACCGGGGTCGGTGTGCATACATCCCGACCAGGACATTCTCGGCCACGGTCATGCCGTTGAACAGTCGAATGCCTTGGAAGGTACGGGCAAGCCCCAACCCCACGATACGGTGCGCGGAACGGCCACGAATGCTTCCTGTACCGGACATCTGGATCACGCCTTGGCTTGCCTTGGTGACGCCGGTGATGCAGTTGAACACGGTGGTCTTACCGGCGCCGTTCGGGCCGATGATGCTGAGCACCTCTCCTCGTCGAATACCGAAGGTGACGTCGTCGACCGCCTTGACACCGCCGAACCACCGCTTCAGGTGCTCGACTCGCAGGAGGAAATCATCGCCGTCGGAGCCCCGTTCGATCGGAGGAGGCGCGACCGGTTGATGCCCCCCCACCCGCTCCTTGTGCCGGCGTGCTCCCGACGACACGGGCCACAGGCCAGATGGGCGCACCAACATCAGAGCGATGAGTCCGAGTGCAAACACCAACAAGCGGAAGTCGGAGATGAAACGCAGCGCCTCAGGTAACGCCACGACCACAAGCGCCCCGAGGAGCATCCCAGGCAGGCTGCCCATGCCACCCAACACCACGACGATGAGGATCTGTATCGACGTCTGATAGGTGAAACTGGTCGGGTCCACCGCACCGAATCGAGCGGCGAAGAACGGCCCGGCCAAACCGCCAACCATCGCGCCCGCCACGTAGGCAAGGAGCTTGACCTGGACTGTCGGGATGCCGACCGCCTCCGCCGCCGTCGCGTCCTCGCGAAGGGTGCGCCAGGCCCGGCCAACCCGTGAGCGCGCCAGCAGCGCGCTGAACACGAGGATCACGGCCAAGAAGCCGAGCCCCAGGTAGTAGATCGCCGGCCCTGAAGTCACTGACGTGCCGGCGATGCTCGCCGCCGGGATACCGTACAGGCCGTTGGGACCACCGGTGACGGTGAGGTTGGAGGCGGTGATTCGAATGATCTCGCCGAAGCCAAGCGTGACGATCGCCAGATAGTCGCTACGCAGCCGCAGTGTCGGGTAGCCGATCACGACGCCCGCAATTGCGGCAGCCAGGATACTCAGCGGCAGAGTCGCCCAGAAATCCAGATGTACGTATAGCTGCAGCAGCGAGGAGACGTATGCGCCGATGGCGAAGAACGCAGCATACCCCAGGTCCAGCAGCCCGGCGTAGCCCACAACAATGTTGAGCCCAACCCCAAGCATGGCGAAGGTCAGGACGCTCGTGGCGACGGTCAGGGTGTACGCGTCGGTGACGTTGGGTAACCCCAGGGCGACCAGGCCAATCACGATCCAGCCGACCGGTGTGGCCCATCGCGGCGGAGTGAATCCGGCAAAGCCGTACCTCTTGCGGAACTCGCGCACCGTTGACAGCCAATCGCGCGCCACGAGCTAAACCCTCTCCACGACGCGCTCGCCGAACAACCCGGTGGGCCGGACCACGAGGACCAGAATCAGTACCAGGAACACCAGCGCGTCCGTCCAACTCGAGGAGAGGTACCCGGCAGAGAACGACTCCAGAAGCCCGATGAGCAGCCCAGCGACCATTGCGCCGGGGATGTTGCCGATGCCCCCGAGCACAGCGGCGGTAAAGGCGCGAAGCCCGATGAGGAAGCCAATGTTGAAATTGATTTGCGTGTAGTAGAGACCCTCCATGACCCCGGCCGCACCAGCGAGAACCGAGCCCAAGAGGAACGTCAGCACGATCACCCGCTGGACATCGATACCCATGAGTCGCGCGGCATCTCGATCCATCGCCAGGGCGCGCATAGCCGTACCAACCGGGGTGCGGTGCACGAATACGTACAGAGCCACCATCAGTGCAACGCTGAGCAAGAACATCACCACCTGCACCCAGCTCACCTGAGCGCCGCCAAGGGAGAAGCTGTTGGTGGGCAAGACGTCCGGATAGCTGCTGAATCCCGACCCGAAGATGAGTCGGGCGCCCTCCTCGAGGGCGAGTGAGGCACCCAGGGCGCTGATCAGGATTGAAAGGCGCGAAGCATTGAGCAGCGGTTGGTAGGCGACCTTCTCGATCACCACGCCGACCAGGCCGGAGACCATCATGCCTGCGACCAAGGCGACGCCCACGAGCACTGCCAGCACGATGTGCTGGCTCGCCAGCGACGTGAGCACGGTGAATCCCATGAACGAGCCGATCATGAAGACATCGCCGTGGGCGAAGTTGATGAGCCGGATGATGCCGTAGATCATCGTGTAGCCGAGAGCGATCAGCGACAAGAATGAGCCGATCGTCAACCCGCTGACGAGATACTGCAGGAACGCCGACCAGTTCACGAACTACCCACTCCTAGCCGCGTTGCTGCAGTCTGCGCGCCGTCGAAGGGAAATTGGTGGCGAAGAGGCCGGTGAGGTCTCTCCGCCACCGAACGTGAGTCAGCCTGCTGCGCCCACCCACTGTCCCGAGGAATCCTGCTTCTTATAGGCAGCGAACTGCCCGTTCTTGACAATGATTGTGATGTAGACGGCGGAGGCTCGGTCGCCCTTGCTGTTGAAGGAGATGTCTCCCGTGATACCGGTGTACTTGACCCCGGGCAGTGCCTTGACCACGTCACTGGACTTGGTGGATCCGGCGGCCTGCATCGCCTTGGCCAGCACTTCGACGGCGTCGTATTCGTAGACGCTGTAGGCTCCAGGTGCTGCGCCGAACTTCTTCTGGTAATTGGTCACGTACTGCTGGCCGGCGCTGCCAAGGAACTGCGCCAACGGTGCCGTCGTGATCTGCATGCCCTCGGCGGCCGCACCGGCAGTGGCCAGAAGGGTCGGATCGTTGGTGGCGTCGCCGCCCATGAAGGTGTTGGTCATCCCGAGCTTCTCCCTGGCCTGCTTGACCAGCAAGGCTGCTTCTGAGAAATAGCCCGTGTAGTAGATGACATCGGGATTGGCGGTCTTGACGCGCGTGAGCACCGGTGTGTAGTCGGATTGTCCTGGCGTAATCGCGTCATTGAACACAACGTTGACATTGTCCGACTTGAGCGCCGCCACGGTGGCGTCGGCCAGACCCTTGGCGTACGTGGTGTTGTCATTGATGACCGCCGCGGTCTTAGCCTGCAGGAAGCCGGAGATGTACTTCGCGGCGAAGGGACCTTGTTGATCGTCGCGGCCGATGGTGCGGAAGGCCTCGGGAAAGCCCTGCTCGGTCAACTGTGGATTGGTCGAAGAATCCATCACGTACGGGATGTTGACTCGATGGAAGGCACCGAGTTCGGGCAGAGCGGCGCTCGAGCAGTAGCCACCGGCGACTGCCACCACGCCTTGCGAAATCAGCTTCTGAGCGGCCTGCGCGCCGACCTGTGCGCTGCAGGCGTCATCGGCTTCAACCAGCTGAATCTTGGCGCCGTTGATGCCTCCCTTGCCGTTGATGTCGGCGGCAGCGAGCTGCGCTCCTTGGTAGATGTCCTTGCCAGCACTAGCGTAATCGCCGGAAACGGGTACCGGGACGCCGATCAAGATATCGGCGGGGGTACCGGACCCGCTGCTCGCCGGGGTACCTGAGCTGCCGCAGGCCGAGCCAAGCAGCATGGTCGCCACCACCGCGGTGGGTAGGGCGAAGCGTGTACGAAGCCTTGGCATATCGATCATCTCTCCTTCGATCCGTGCGCATGGTTCTGGACACATACGAAGCCGCGGGGACAGATTCGAAGTCCCAGCGCCGATCCCATTTCGAAGCTGCAGTCAGCCGCCTTCCCAACCGTCAGCGTGACCAGTCTCATTCAGAAACCTCCGTCTGTCGTTACGCCAGGCAAGAGTGGCTTGCAAGGGAAAGAATCGCCAGATTATGGATCCGATCTGGAGCGTCTGTCAACGATGACTAGTGTCCTGTCTCAGAGGTTCGGAGGCCAAAGCGAGCGATGCTGGCGAGGATCTCATCGGCCGTCTTCAGCCACACGAAGGGCTTGGGGTTCTCGTTGTTGAGCTTGACGTAGAGGCGGATCGCATCCTCCAGAGCGCGGGTGCTGCGGTGGGTTCCGCGGCGGATCTGTTTCTCGGTCAGGTTGGCGAACCATCGCTCCACTTGGTTGATCCATGACGAGTAGGTCGGCGTGAAGTGCAGGTGAAAGCGCAGGTGTCGCAGCAGCCAACGCTGGGTCGCCGGGGTCTTGTGGGTGCCGTAGTTGTCGAGCACGAGATGGATATCGAGGTTGGCAGGGACTTCGTTGTCGATGAGGTCGAGGAATTTGCGGAATTCGATGGAGCGGTGGCGCCGGTGGGTTTCGCCGATCACCCTGCCACTGGCCACGTCCAGGGCCGCGAACGTTGAGGTGGTGCCGTGACGTCGGTAATCGTGGGTGCGCCGCTCTGCCTGCCCGGGATGCATCGGCAACACCGGCTGGGTGCGGTCGAGTGCTTGGATTTGGCTCTTCTCGTCGGCGCAGAGCACCAGGGCTCGTTCGGGTGGGTTCAGATAGAGACCCACGATGTCACGAACCTTCTCCACCAGCTGCGGATCGGTGGAGAGCTTGAACGACTCGCTGCGATGCGGCTGCAGCCCAAATGCTCGCCAGATCCGGTTCACCGTCGGCCGACTGATGCCGCTCGCCGCCGCCATCGACCGCGCGCTCCAGTGCGTGGCATCGCGCGGGGTGGACTCGAGCGTCTTCACGACAATCTCTTCGACCTGTTCGTCGCTGATCTGCCGCGGCGCCCCGCAGCGCGGTTCGTCGAGCAGGCCGGCAAGTCCCTTGGCGACAAACCGCGACCGCCACTTTCCCACCGTGGCATTGGTGATGTGCAGCTCTGCAGCCGCCTGACTGTTGGAGCATCCGCGGCTGCTTCGCAAGATGATCCGCGACCGCAGCGCGAGAGCCTGCGCCGTCGTGCGACGAGCCATCCAGCCACGTGGATCAACGACGTCGCCGTCCTCCGCGCCGGCGAGACCGCCACCGTTCTCGGCCACTGGGTCGCCGCCGCCTCCACCATGGGCACGTTCCTGCGCGCCTTCAGCTGGGGGGCATATGCGCCAGCTGGACGTGGTCAGCGGCGAGCTGCTGAGGCGGGCCGGGCAGACGGGCGCCGGACCCGGAGCTGATCCGCTGACCATCGACGTGGACTCGACGATCTGCGAGACGTACGGGCTGCAGAAGCAGGGCGGGTCGAAGTTCACCGACGCCAAGGTGCGCGGCTATCACCCGCTGCTGGCAGTGGCGGCGGGGCTGGGCGACGTCCTGCATGCCCGGCTGCGTGGCGGCCCCGCCTTCACCGCGCGGGGGGCGGGCAGCTTCATCACCGAGACCGTTCGCCGGGTGCGCGCCGCCGGGGCCAGCGGCCTGCTCACCCTGCGCGCCGACTCCGGCTTCTACAACCACGGGGTGGTACCGCCTGTCGCGCCCAGGGGATCCGCTTCTCGATCACCGTGCGCCTGAGCCCGGCGCTGCACCGAGTGATCGGCGAGATCGCCGATGCCGACTGGGAGCCCATTCCGTACTGGTTGGAGGGCGCCGCCGATGTCGCGGAGACCACCTACACGCCGTTCGCCCACCGTGGCGCGCGCACGGCGGTGCGCCTGATCGTGCGCCGGGTGCGGCCGACGCCGGGAAGCCAGCTCGAGTTCGCCGGCTTCCAGTTCACGCACACGCCCTGATCACCGATCGCGACGGCGAGATGCTCGCCGTGGAAGCCGATCACCGCCGCCACGCGGTGGTGGAAAACGCCATCCGTGACCTCAAGGACGGCATGGCCCTCGATCACCTGCCCTCGGGCCGCTTCGGTGCCAACGGCGCCTGGCTGGGCTTCAACGTGATCGCCCACAACCTGGTGCGCTGGCTGAGCCGGGTTGGGCTGGAGGAAACCCTGGTGACCACCACCACAGTGCGCACTCGCCACGTGGCCATACCGGGGTGGGTGGTGCGTCATGCCCGCCAGCTGCACCTGCATCTGCCCGCGCGCTGGCCGTGGGCGCAGCAGTTCCTGGCGGGGTTGGAGCGCCTCCGCTCACTCTTCGTCAGCCTGGTGGCGGGGAGCCACTTCAGCGAGCGGTGTTGAGGTCGTCCCGGTACTCTCCCTCGGGCTGGATCGGGCTACCCTCGGCGAAGCGCTCGGGTCGGAAGGGCCGCAGGTCCACGGTGGTGGCCTGCCCGTCGGAGATCAGCTCCGCCACCGCCAGTCCTACTGCGGGAGAGATCTTAAAGCCCATTCCAGAGAAGCCTGCCACCACCACGCACCCGGGCAGAGCGGGCGCGGGCCCGATCAGGGGCCGGGTGTCGGGAGTCATGTCGTAGACGCCCGTGACGCTGCCCACGATCCCACCGTCTGCGAGCCCTGGAACCCGCCGGCTAGCGGCTTGGACCAGCTCCACCAGGTCGGCCTCAGAAGCTCGCTGCGGGAAGCTGTCGGGGTCGGCTCCCCGGGGTCCATAAAAGCTTCCGATCAGGGTGGTCCCAGGCACGTCGGGTCGGAAGTAGGTCCGGCTGACCGAATCGATGCAGGCGAGGCCGTCTCCGGGCTCCTGCTCGGGGCGACGTATCAGGGCCACGTGGTGGAATTCGGTCTCGATCGGGGGGTCCCAGCCGGCGGCCCGCAACAGGGGCCTGCTCCACACCCCGGTGGCGCAGATCACCAGGGATGCATCGATTGGCCCCTCAGAGGTCGCCACCCCGATCACCTGGTCACCCCGCCGCCGCAGTTCCAGCACCCTAGTGCCTGCGCCATAGACGACGCCCAGCTCCTGAGCCCGATTGAGCAGGTCCGCAGCGACCTGACCTCCGCTCGCGTATCCAGACTCGGGCTCGTAGGCGGCGAGAGCCACATCCTCGACGGCCCAGCTAGGCGCCAGCCCGGCCAGGGTGGCGCGGTCGATCAGTTCGACCCGGGCCCCGCACTCGCGCTGCATGGCAACGTTCTGGCGCAGCTTCCCGATCTCGTCGGGATGGACGATGCGGACGAAGGGGGCCGCCTGAAAGACGGGCTGGCCACCCATGATCTGGGGCCATTCGCGGAACATTCGCAAGCTATGCACGGCCAGCTCCACCTCCTCACGGAAGGTGTAATGCATGCGGATCAAAGCCGAGGAACGTCCGCTCATCCCCTCGCCTACCGACCCCTGATCACAGATTACGATCCGGCCCAGGTTCTTTCTAGCTAGCTGGTAGGCGATAGAGGTTCCCATCACGCCAGCGCCGACAATGCAGATGTCTGCACCCTCCGAGCGACCGGCCACGGTCACAAAGACCCACCGCGGCCACCCTCGGCGGCCAACCAAGCGGCGATCGGGCTGCCAAGTTCCGAGCCGCAATCTCTTCCGAACCGGACCCTAGGTTGCACTCTCATTCATCCTCTGCCGGGCCACGCGACGAAGATGACCCACTGATTGTCGCCCGCCAGCTTGAAGGGACCACCCGTTCGCCAGTGCCAAGGGACCGGGTCCGGGTCGTGAGCGTCGGCAGGCAGATCATGGGGGGGTCTGATCTCGGGGTCAAGTGCGCCGCCGCCGCCGGGCCGCTGGAGGGGTATCGGTAGCGTCCGCGGCCGTGGGCTTCTGGCCGCAAGGGCCGGGAGATCCACGTCGAGGGACGGATGACCCCGCGGATCCGCGACGTCGAGGGTCACCGCATCAAGCACCCGTCAATGACTTCCTCGACCAACTCCTGGTCACATCCGCCCCAGCCAGCGCCAAGATCGACGCCTACGTCGATGAGTACCTCAACGGGCGCAACCCCGGCGCGCCAGAGCCGGAGTTTCCGATTACCTCCCAGATCGACGGGGAGTTGAGGGAGTTGCGCGTGCGTTTCGCGAAGACCCGCTATCGCGTCCTCTATCAGCGATCTGCCAACTTCGTCGTGCTGCTCCACGCCTTCGAGAAGAACACCGGGGCAGTTTCCACATCCGACAAGGTCAAGGCCCAGCAGCGGTTCGCGGACTTTCAGGCCAGGATGGACGCGAAGCCCCGCGTTCCCCCGCGAGCGGCCGGCCAGGATGCCCCTGCCAAGGCCCGCAACCGCTCGTGACCAGACTTATCATTCGTGATAAGTTACCCGCATGGCAAAAACCCCCACGCTCAGCCCCGTGGGCCGCACGGCAGCCGAAGGCGCACGAAGCCGGGCTCAGCGGAGCCCGGAGTATCGGGCAGCCCGGGACGAGTACGAGCGGATTCGGGAACTGCGCAAGATCAACCCAATCGCAGCCCATCTCCGAGAGCGGCGCCTTGAGCTCGGGCTCACTCAGGAGCAGGTCGCCAAGGCGGTCGAGACGTCGCACACCAACATCTCCCGAATGGAACGCGGCACGTTCATGCCCAAGCTGCCGACCCTGCAACGCATCGCGGCTGTGCTCGATGAAGAGTTGCTCGTCTGCTTCGAGCGTACCGTCGACGGAGAGGTTGAGCGCGAGTTCGCAGCCGTCCGCTGAGGCCTGATGTCCGGGGCTTCATTTGTTGCCATTCTGTTGCCCATGTTGCCGACATCGGGCGGCATGGAGCATCACGACGTAACACTCGCACCACAGTTTCTGAATACAAAACAGCCCTTAGCGGCACTGCACGACACGCTCTAAAACGGCCTCAGGCTCCCTCTCAATCCGATACGGGGTACCACAGTAATTCTGAGGCCAGTTCTGAGGTTGCTGGGAGCGCTCAGAGCAACGCCTGGCGAGGCCGTTGGGCGGCCGTTTTGGGTGTTCAGAAGGCTACGTCGGAGCCCTCGCAAGGCAGAAAACCGCGCTCAGTGAGCTTCCGGATATCCACTCGGCACTCGATGGCGTGTTGGTACGCCAGAGCTTTCGTTGCGGGACGAGGCCTCGTCCGCTAGGTTGTCAGCGGAGGAGCGAGGCCGCCCGGTCGGGCCCGGCCACCACCGCTCAGACCAAGGCGGCCGCGGCGGCGGTTGATGGAACCCAGAACACGCCCTCCGCTGGTCACCACGGGCGTGGCGGTGTCTTCATTTCGGTCCCAGCCCAGGCGTGCGAAGGCATGAAGCCACTGAACCAGCATCGCCGCGCTGGACCGCAGCTGCTGCCAGGCCATCCCAATCCGCTTGGGTCGGATCGCCAGGCAATCCGGCGCCACCAAGTATTGGATGCGAGGGTCACGGTGGGTGTGCTCGTAGGTGAAGTGAGATTCACGAAGAGCGGCGTACGCCTCGTGGGTACGCCACAGCGGCAGCAGGCGGGTGAAGTTCTCTGAACAGCTGATGCTCTGGCGCTGCCGGCAGGCAGCGACCTGTGGTTGGACGCAGTAGAACCAAAGGCGAGGCTGCCGGCGTTCGACGGCGAACGAGGAGAAGTCAGTGCCGCCGCCGCAGTGACGACACCTCGGCACGCCGTGCTCGTCATAGGTGTTGGTGGCGGCAGCCTGGACGGGAGCGGTGGCGTGCGGACGCCGATACGGGAACACTGAGGCGATGCCGCGCCGCGTGTTGAGCTCGAAGATCGACTTGATGGAGTATCCCTTGTCCCCGGCGACGGCCAGTGGCGCGACGCCACCGCAGTTGCGCGTGACTGTGTCCAACGCACGCTCATATGCCTTGGATTCGTTGACGTTGGCCGGGATCAGGAAGCTGGCCAGAGAGGCTGAGGCGTAGTGGTCGACGACCTCGACGTGGAGGTACCCGTGCCAGGCCTTCCTGACCCGTCCGCCGACGGTGTAGGCGCGAGCGCCGGCGTCGGGGTCCCGGGAGAACCAGTGGTGTCTTCCCGAGGCGAAGCGAACGCCCTTGCGGGCGGAATCGACGACCGCGTCGGAGATTGCCAGGGGACGGATGCCGGCAACCGCGACCTGCTCGTCAGCCGTGTCCTCGGACCCGGTGGCGCTGGCCCGGCGCACATCCGCGGCCAGGTTCGACGGCAGTCGCCCCATCCGCGGTTGCCGATTGAAACCCGAAGTGGGGCACCCGTCCGTGGGCAGGCAATCGTGTTGCGGTGCCGCATGGGTCTCCGCCTCGCTGGCGTCGATGTGGCACCACGAGCCAATCCGCGGATCGCGGGCCCGAGCCTTCTGGATCAGGGATGCCGCCGCGGCCTCGAACGCCGGGGCGCAACGCTCGAGATCCACCAGGCGCTGATAGACGGTCTGGTAGGCGGGAATCTGCTCGCCAAACCCGCACAGCTCCCACAGCGAGCGGTCATGGCAGATGCGCTGATACCACGGCTGGATGTCGGGGATGCGCGAGATGACGAAGGCCAGGTAGAGCAAGGCCCACTCCCCGGGCATGCGGTCCGGACCCCACTTGTAGGCTCGCAGCGCGGCTTGACGAAGTGGCTCCAACACGACCGGCATGCCCTTGACCTGGGCGATGAGCGCGTGCGCGGAAGCGTTGGTGGCGTCGTCGGAGAAGCGGGTAGCCCTCGGTAGAGAGTGGGGGATCGCAGACCGCGTGAGCCGTTTGGTCACGCGATGCCGGCCTCGCGGCAGAGATCTTGGAAATGCCCGAAGCGGGTCAGGGTCGAGGCGGCGACGAGACCCGAGGTCTGCGCCGCCCAGAAGACGTAGTGTTTCTGGCGCGGCACCTGGCCGACGGGCACGTACAGCGAGGCGTAGCGACGGAGACTGTCGAGAGCTTCGATCCGGGTTGCCCGGTGCCGCCGGCGTTGCGGCGGCAGCGCAGCTGGGATGGGCGGACACGCCGGAGCCCGGCTAACCTCGGCCGCCAACTCCTGGCCGCACTCCGCAAAGCGGTGGCGGACTGTCTCCACCATGGCCGCTATGGAGGGATGGTCGTGGGGCGTCGGAATGTCCATGGCAGCTGCCCATCGACGCAGGTATCTCAGCGATGGAATGCAGCCGATGGTCGCCACACAGCGCTCGATGGTGTCGACCAGGGGTGCTGCCAACCGAGGTCGACCGGTACGCCGGCCGGCTGCGGGTATGGCTGCCGCCGCCAGGGCTTCGTCCCAACTCCCAAAGCACTTCGTCACCGATAGGCTGTTCGGACTGCCGCCGACGCCGCGACGGCCGCGGGTGAGCTCGTCGTAGGCCACTGCCGAGGGAGTCTGGCCAAGCTCGAGGGCGACTTCCCGAATGCTCCGCACCGCGGCCGCCTTCATGTCACCGACGAACGGGGCGGTCTGTTTTTGGAGGCCCAGAACGAAAGCGCGACGCTCGACGGGCCGCACTGCCAGGTCGAGGACCCGCGGCCACGAACGCCCGAGCCGTTGGCAGATGGCACTCGCGCTGGGAATCCCATCGGCCTTGTCTCGAACGGCGTCGAAGCCGCGCATTGAAATCCTGCCCGTTCCCGCCGCCGCGGCAACGTGGTCGAGCAGGACGTGGAATGAGACGACACTGCTGAATCGGCCCGCACGAACGGTCCCGGTCTTGCGCGAGGAGCGACAGACGCGCGGAGGCATCAAACATCTCCAAAAGCTGCCGGCCCTTTGCAGGAAGGGAAGTGCCGCAGCCTCGATCTGCGGCAACCATGACGACCCCAATGGATCTACACCAGCCGACGTTTAATCAGACCTCGGACGTCGGAACCGCGGACTATGGCAGCCCGAAGTTGTAGCGTAATGTTGCCCGCAACGGTGCCTCAGTAGATCCCGAAACTGGACCCTATAGAAGCCCGTAAATGTACCGGCAAGCGGCCCGAAGATGTAGACTAGCGAGATGGAGGCTGCACCAGACTACCGTCGCCGGGTCCTTGACGACACCCTAGATATCTTCATGGGGAGCTTCTCAGCGGTCGCCCTCCAAGGCGCCAAGGCGGTCGGCAAAACCGAGACCGCCAAGCAGCGGGCTGTCTCAGTTTTCAAGCTCGATGAGCCGGGGCCATTGGCGATCGTTCGGGCCGATCCTGAACGAGTGCTGAAGGCAGCGCCGCCTGTGCTCATCGACGAGTGGCAGCGCCATCCGCCCGTATGGGACGCGGTACGAAATGCTGATGATGCTGGGGCTGCGCCAGGAACATATCTACTGACTGGGTCAGCCGACCCACGAGATGCCCCGGCACACACCGGCGCCGGCCGGATCGTCACCCTGCGGCTGCGCCCACTCTCGCTGGCGGAGAGGCTGACCGATACACCTTCGGTCAGCCTCTCGAAGCTTCTTGCCGGTGACCAACGGTCTATCGATGGTGAAACGACGTTCAATCTGGAGGGATATACCGACGAGATCTTGCGTGGGGGGTTGCCGGGACTTCGCCGGTATGACGGGGTGGCGCTTCGAACGCAACTCACCAGCTACCTGGACCTCATTGTTGAGAAGGACTTCGCGCAGCTGGGACAGCAAGTGCGAAACCCAGAAGCGCTCCGCCGTTGGATGACCGCGTATGCCGCGGCCTCCTCGACCACGGCGAGCTTTGAAACCATCCGCCGTGCAGCCACCAGCAACGAAAGTGAAAAGCCCGCCCGCAAAACAGTCATCCCCTACCGGGACGCATTACAGCGCCTGTTCATTCTCGACCCCGTCAAGGCATGGCGTCCGACCAACAACCCACTCGGAGAGCTCGGTGACGCCGAAAAGCATCAGATGGTCGATCCAGCCCTCGCCGCACGCCTAGTACGAGCTACGGCTGGCACCCTGCTTGATGGCCAAGCCTCCGGTCCAGCCATCCCTAGAATGGGCACCCAACTTGGTGCCTTGTTCGAATCCTTGGTAACCCTGTCCGTCCGCGTGTATTCCACGGCGGCCGCGAATGCGGAGCCCGATGTGAGGCATTTCCGCACCCATCGCGGTGAGCGTGAGATTGATCTCATCGTGGAGCGAGAGGATGGAAGGGTCTTGGCCATCGAAGTCAAACTGACTGCCCTGCCTGACGACACCGATGTCCAACACCTGAACTGGCTGTCGGAGCGTATTGGCGGCGAGCTAATTGATCGTGTCATCGTCACGACAGGCAAGACCGCCTACCGTCGCCCCGATGGTGTTGCCGTGGTGCCCGCGGCGCTCCTCGGGCCGTAAGGGGCGGATTGGCTGAAGGCCCCTCAATGGCCTCACGCCATGATCTCGTGTGTGCAAACCACCGCTAAGCAGGTGTGCAAGCAAGCGGGCGCGGTTGTGGAAGTTCAAGCAATCATTGGGCCAAACACAACTGCAGAACTACCCTACCACGCCGGACAGGATGGTAGCGAAGCAGTGACCGCCGAGGACACAGTCGCACCTGCCGTCGACGACGACTCAGGTGGTTCCCACGGTGCCTCCACCGACACCGCTTCCGTAATCGAGCTGTTCGGGCTTGCGCGTGCCGGCCGTCCGGATCAGAGCGCGCGGATCGTGTGCGCGGCCGGATGGCTGACCGCACCCGTCAGTTGGATGCTGTCGAACGCCACCGAGCTGGGCTGGCGGACGTTGTGTGAGGTCACGAAGAGGCCGATGGTGACCAGCCCCGTCAGGGAGATCGTGGTGGCACCGATGCGCGTCCAGGTGGTGCCGTTGTTCGAGTACCACGACGTGAACACGTTGCTGGCGCGCTGGAGCTTCAGCCACTTGTTCGGCGATGCGTAGCCGGTGGGGGCGCACGCGGGCGATGATGGTGCTGTCGCCGTTCAGCGTTTGCGACACGTAGTGGAACTGGTCGGTCTTGCCGAGGATGTCGGCGCCCGTGCCGTCGATGTAGACAGTCCCTGTCGATGCCGAATAGTCGGCCGTGCCGGGCAGGAGCGGCGCGCCGACGTCGGTGCTCTGCCATTGAGACGGCAGCGTGCCCCTGCACCGCGTTGTAGACGGCGGTGTACGTCGCGCCCACGGTTGCGGAGGTGAACGAGTCGGTGAGCGCGCTCCCGTCAGCCCAGGGCACCGTTCAGTCCACGTAGCGAGAATTGCCCGCGGCAGCGGGGGAGCCCATCGGGCGCCCACTTGAGCCACACAGGGTGACGCCGACCCGCTAGCCTCGCGCTGATGGGACCACCCGGCGACAGCGCGCCGCCTCCGCCTCCGCCCGTAGGGTCGCCCCCTCCGCCCGCCGGGATGCCGCCTCCGGCGCCGCTGGGCGGGGATGGCATGGAACCGCCTGGTGTGGTCATCCCAACGGGCCGACCCTGGTGGCATTGGGCTGCGATCGCCGCCGGTGTGCTGACTGCCGCCATCGTGGTGCTGGCAATCGTCCTGGCGACGCGTCCTCCTCGATCCCCGACGCCATTGGCGATCGCGTCGTCGTCGCCGACCGTGACGGCGAGCCCGACCAGCACAGACACACCGACACCGGCACCGACACCGACCCCAACGCCGACTCCCACTGCAACTCCTCTGGCTGCCACGCCTGCGCAGCAGGCGGCTCTGCTATACCCATCAGGTGGAATGGAGTGCGGCGGCAACGGCAACTATTCCGGATGCCCAGTGACCCAGGCGCTGATCGACGCCGCCAATCAGTGGCGTCACAACCACAACCCGAGCGCGCCGGCACCGCTGTGCCGCTGCCCGGTCAACTACGCAACCCCCGTTGCGCAGCAGGACGACACGCTTCTGCCCGCCGGCGACCAGGGGAACCCGAACATGGGCGCGGTTCAGGTGCAGCTGTCGTTCCCACCGAACAGTCACGAGACGATGGTGGTGCTGTTCTCTCGTCAGGGCAACGGGACCTGGCTCGCGGTCGACACGTACTGCGGTAACCCCCAGAACCGCCTCGGAGCGGCTGGCGCCACCAGCTGCATCCAGTAGCGTCAATCAATCAATCGGGGATCAGCTTGCCAGGGTTCATGATCGCGGCCGGATCGAACCGCGCCGCCAGTGCGCGCAGGGCGTCCACGCCGGTGGCGCCCACCTCGCGCTCCATGTAGGGACGGTGGTCGGTGCCGACGGCGTGGTGGTGGGTGATGGTGCCGCCGCCGTCGAGGATGGCGCTGCACGCCGCACTCTTGGCGGCGCGCCAGCGGGCCGCCGGGTCGTCACCCGGCCGTGCGAGCACGGTGAAATAGAGCGACGCGCCGGACGGGTACAGATGGGAGACGTGGACGCCGATCAACGGGGCGATGCCGTCGTCGGTGAGCACCATACTCAGGCGGCCGGCCACGCTCCGGCGCAGGGCCGTAAGGTCGCTCCACGCGACGGCGGTCTCGAGCGTCTCGACGAGCACACCCGCGTCGAGAAGTGAATCGCGCAGGTACGGCCCCGCGTAGCGGCCGCGCAACCACGCGCGACCCGGCGACGCGCCGAGCGTTATGCCGCCGTGCCTCCGCGCCAGCCCGCGCGCAGCGCGGCGCCGCGCTGGCTGCACCGCCGCGTCGCTGTCCCAGCCGAGGATGAGCAGGCAGCCGCCCGCGTGGTGGCGAGCGTCGAGGTAGCGGCGACCGGCCGCTTCGATGAACCCGCCGTGAGCCGCCATCGCCATGCCCGCGCGCGTCTCATCCGCGTCGCTGAGCCGCGCGACGTCGGGGGTGACCGACGCCTGGGCCATGGCGCGGAGCGCCTCGACACCGCCGTCGAACGAGCGAAACGACCATGCCTCGTAGCGGCCCGCGTCGGGACGGTGGCGCACCCGCACGGTGACCTCGGTGATGACCCCGACGCGACCCTCGGACCCGAGCACCAGCTCGCGCAGCGACGGGCCCGCAGCGGTCGCCGGATGAGGCGTGGCGTTGAGCTCACCGCGTGGCGTGACGCAGCGCAGTCCCAGCACGACATCGTCGAAGCGACCGTAGCCACCGGACGCCTGTCCCGCGCTGCGCGTGGCTGCGAAACCGCCGATGGTGGCGTACTCGAACGACTGCGGGTGGTGGCCGAGGGTGAGCCCATGCTCGCCCAGCGCGACCTCCGCCTGCGGGCCGGTCATACCCGCCTCCAGCGTCGCCGTCATCGCCGTCGTGTCCACGCTGCGCAGCCGGTTGAGATTGCGGAGGCTGAGTGCGATCACCGAGCGGTGCTCACCGCGGAGCGGGGTGACACCACCCACCACCGACGTGCCGCCACCGAACGGCACCACCGCGCAACCGGCCTCGCCGCACGCGTGCAGGACGGCAGCGATGTCCCCGGCGCCGCGCGGGAACACCACCGCATCAGGGGCGTGCTCGAGGCTGCCTCCGCGCAGCGCCAGCAGGTCGAGGTAGCTGCGCCCCGCGGCGTGTCCCAACCGCGCAGCGTCCGACGTGTCGACGCCGTCGCCGGGGCAGATGGAGCGCAGTGCGTCGAGGAGCGCGCCGTCGATCGCCGGGGCCGGCAGCTGCGCCGGGTCCGGCTCCCGGTGGACCGCGGCGGCCGCGGTGTCGATCTGCAGCTCGTCGCGGAGAAGAGCCGCCAGGCCGGGTGGGATCTCCGTGGGGCGGTCGCCCCAGCCCCACCAGCGCAGCGGCGGCGGCGGCGTGCTCACACCGGCACCGCGGCCAGCAGCGCATCGGCGAGCGGTTGCGCGCGCAGGCGTTCAGCGGAGACGAGACCGAGGCGCACCCGCCGGTCGAGGAGGTCGTCGACGTCGAGGGCGCCCTCGTGGCGGAGCCCGAAGAGGAGTTCGACGCCGAGCACCGGCGTGCCGTCGAACACAGGTTGCAGGAGCGACGGGTCCGCTGCGGCGAGGGCGGCCACCTCGGGCGCCTCGGTGCCGTAGCGCGCCACCAGCCGCGGTGGCGCGTCGATGCCGCGCAGCTGTGCGCGCGGCGCGGCGCCGACCAGCGGGATCGACGCGGTACGGCACCTCGGCCCGTGGTCGCCGACGACGCGGTCGACAAGGTCCTGGGCCATGCGGCGATAGGTGGTCAGCTTGCCGCCCACCAGGGTCACGAGGCGGCCATCCTGTGAGGCGATGATGGCGTGGCGGCGCGAGATGTCCGCGGTGGAACCGGTGCCGCTGTCGAGCAGCGGGCGGTAGCCGGCGTAGCGACCGATGACGCACTCCGGACCGAGGGGGTGGTCGAACGCGGTGGCCACGGTGGAGAGCAGGAAGTGCTCCTCCGCCGCGGTGACGGTGGGCTCGTCCTCGATGGGACCGTGGTGCTCCTCATCGGTGAGACCGACGATGACGCGCCCGTCACCGGTCGGTGTGGCGCCCACCCATCGCGCCGATTCCCCCGCCACGGGAACGATGATCGCGGCGCGCGGATCGCCCAGCGCGGCGGAATCGAGAACGAGGTGGGCGCCCTTGCTCGGGCGCAGCCTGACGGCGGGGTCGATGAGGTCGGCCCACACACCGGTGGCGTTGACGACGGTGCGCGCGCGCACTGTGAACGACCGTCCGGTGAGCCGGTCCGTGGCGCGCACCTGGCCGTCGGCGATGGCGTCCACGGCGCAGTGGGTGACGATGTCGGCCCCGTGCGCTGCGGCGGTGCGCGCCACGGTGACGACGAGATGGGCGTCGTCCTCCAGCTGCCCGTCCCAGAAGAGGATGGCGCCGCGCAGGCCCTCGCGGCGCAGGGCGGGCACCAGACGACGAGCCTCGTGGGCGCTGATGCGACGCGGGCCGGGAAGCTGACCCCCGCGGGTGCCCGACGCGATGCGCAGCACATCGCCGACGCGAACGCCCAGCTCCGTGAGAACGCCACCGACCGGGCGGAGGCTGTCGTCGAGTACGGCCAGGAACGGCATCGGCCGCACCAGGTGCTGCGCCGTGCGGGTCATGAGGATGTGCCGTTCGCGGGCCGACTCCCAGGCGACGCCGACCTGGAGATGGCGCAGATAGCGGAGCCCGCCGTGGATCAGCTTGGAGCTCCAGCGGCTGGTGCCGTGGGCGAGGTCGTGGGCTTCGAGCAGGGCGACGCTCAGTCCGCGACTGGCGGCGTCCAGCGCAACGCCGGCGCCGGTGATGCCGCCGCCGACCACGAGCATGTCGAGCTCCCCACCCGACGCGAGGCGCTCCAGTGCGGTGGCGCGCTGGGCCGCGTTGAGCGAGGCGGAGTGGTTCACGGCGCCACGTCCGCGGCGGGCCTCAGGTAGGCGTCGAGCATGTCGCGCAACTCCAGGTCGATGCGGGGGGTCAGCGCGTCGTCGATGAGGGCGGGCGCCGCGGCCACGACGCTGCGGAGGAGCAGCTCGAGCAGGCGTCCGGCCGCGGGTGCGTCGATGTCGCGGATCGAGCCGTCGACCCGGCCGGCGCCGAGGTGCCCGCGCAGCGCGGTGACGGCGATCTCCTGGGCGTGGCCGCGACGGGTGGTGAGGTACGGCAGCAGGCGTTCGCCGTCGAGCTCGATGACCCGCCGGATCACGGGGTCGTGGCGGAGCGCACCCACGGCGTGAAGGGTGGCCGCGATGAGCCGCTCGCGAGCCGTCGGCCGGACGCAGGCGGCCGCCTCCGCGTCCGCGATGATCCCCCCAATCTCGCGGGTGAGCAGCGTCGACCACAGCGAGGCGGCGTCCGGGAACGTGCGGTAGACGGTCATGCGGCTGGCCCCGGCGCGGCGGGCCACGTCGGTCACCGTGGTGCGGGTGATGCCGCGCTCGGCCACGCAGGCCCGAGCGGCGTCGAGCAGCGCTCCATCGGAGTAACGCTGTGACATCTCGTGTCGCAGTGTAACAAGGCCTGTCCGGGCGCGCGCACGCTCGCTATGCTGCTGACGATGCTCCTCGCACCCGCGCCCTCGCTGGCCTACGTGATCCTGCTCCCGGCCGTTCTCCTGGCCGCGGTCTGCGTTCTCGGAGTTGCGACGTACGTTGCACTGGGCCGCATCCGCCACTAGCTGCGGGCGGACGCGCGGAGCGGCTCAGGTGGGCGACGGCCCACCGACGGACAGCAGTTCGACCTCGAAGATCAGCGTCGAGTTGGCGGGGATCGCGCCGTTGGCGCTCGACCCGTAGCCCAGCGACGGCGGTATCACCAGGCGTCGCTTGCCACCTTCCTTCATGCTCAGCACCCCCTCGTCCCAGCCGGCGATGACGTTGGGCGGGGTGGCGCCGATGACGAAGCTGAACGGGGTACGCCCCGTCCCGCGCGAACTGTCGAACTGGGTGCCGTTGGCCAGCCAGCCGGTGTATTGGACCGTGATGTTCTGCCCCCTCTGAGGCGTGGCTCCCGTGCCCGCGACGATGTCGCCGTAGCGGAGACCGTCGGAGGTGGTGAGCAGGCAGACGGCGTCGCTGAAGCTGTCGGCCGACGACGCGGATCCCGCGTTAGCCGGCGCGGGCGCGCAGGATCCGCCCGCCGTCGCCAGCGGAGGCGCGGACTGGGCCGTCGCGTTCGTCGCCGGCGCCGTGGTGGGCAGCGCGTCCGAGCCGCACGCACCGAGCAGCACGAGCAGTGGGGCGGCACTGAGGCCGAGGCGGAGGCGGGATGTGGCAGGGGTCATCGGGGCGGAATCCTACCCGCTCGGCGGTACAATGCGACCCATGGCCAACACCATCAAGGAATCCAAGGGAGTCACCTCCCAGAAGGAGATCCTCACCTCACAGCGGTGCCCGATCTGCCACAACCTGATGCGCCAGAACGAGATCAGCGTTGAGATCGCGTTCCGCCACCAGCGCAAGCCGGGTGAGCCAAAGCGCGAACGCATCCTGAAACACTTCAAAAACTGTAAGGCCGCGTAGAGCGCCGGCTCCACGCTGACTCGCATGTCGGTGCGCCTACCGCTCTTCCCGCTCAACACCGTGCTCTTCCCGCACATGCCCGCGGGCCTGCACATCTTCGAAGAGCGGTATCGCGAGATGATCCGCGACTGCCAGGAGCAGGGCACCAGCTTCGGTGTCGTCGCCATCCGCGAGGGCATCGAGGTCGGCGCGGCCGCGCTGCCGTTCACTGTCGGCACCTTGGCTCAGATCCACGAGGTCGAGAAGCTCGACGACGGACGCTACAAACTGGTCGTTGCGGGTGCGTCGCGCTTCGCGGTCGAGAGCCTCTCACTGACGCGCTCGTACCTCATCGGCACCATCCACTACCTCGAGGACGTGCGCGGTGACGAGGACGCCATCCCCGACTTGGTGCGGCGCGTGATCACCGCGTTCGGCGCCTACAACGCCGGACTGCGCAACCTCGCCGACGAGGAGGGCGCCGACAACGATGATCCGGCGTTGCCCGACGACCCCGAGCTGCTGTCCTACATGGTGGCGGCGTCGCTCAACGTCGAGGTCAATCGCCGCCAGGAGTTGCTCGAGGAGGATTCGGTGTCGGGACGGCTGCGCCACTGCCTGCGCGTACTCCGCCGTGAGTCCATCTTCCTCGACCAGATGCTGGCCCGCCGCGACCACCATGTCGTGCCGGTGTCACTCAACTGATGAGCGCAGGCGTCGAGCGATTCTCGCTGGCGGGACGCACTGCGCTGATCACCGGCGGCAGCAGGGGGATCGGTCGCTCCATCGCCCTCGCGATGGCCGCCGCCGGCGCCAGGGTCGCCGTGTGCTCGCGCAAGCTCGAGGCGTGCAGCGCGGTTGTCAACGAGGTCACGGCAGCCGGCGGTGAGGCGATCGCCATCGCCGGCAACGTCGGTCGTGCGGTGGACGCGGCGACCATCGTCAGCGCCGTCATGGAGGGGTTCGGCTCCCTCGACATCCTCGTCAACAACGCCGCCACCAACCCGCAGTTCGGCGCGCTCATCGACGCGGAGGATGCCGCCGTCGACCGCATCTTCGAAGTCAACGTGCAAGGGCCGCTGCGCCTGGTCTCGGCCTCGGTGCGCGCGTGGATGGGCGAGCACGGCGGCAACGTCATCAACATCGCATCGGTCGGCGGCATCAACCCGGAGCCGCTCATCGGCGCCTACAACGCCAGCAAGGCTGCGCTGATCAACCTGACGCGCACGCTGGCGCATGAACTGGGTGGATCGGGCATCCGCGTCAACGCCATCGCTCCCGGCCTGGTCGAGACGGATTTCGCTCGCGTGCTCATCGAGACCGCGCAGATCCACGACCACATCGTCGGCCAGACGGCGTTGAAACGACACGCGCAGCCCGACGAGATCGCCGGCGCCGCGCTGTTCCTCGCCAGCGATGCCGCGTCGTTCGTCACCGGCTCGGTGCTGGTCGTCGATGGAGGCTGGACCGCGTAGAGGGTCAGCCGTTGGGCGGCTGCGCCAGCAGGGTCTGCTCGGCAACCACCAGGGGCAGGAATGCCCTGGCGTTGGTGTTCGCCGCGGAGCCGCCCCGAGCGAAGACCTCGGTGACGACGCGACCGGTGCGCATCAGCGCTATGAAGCCGCGGTCGACCTCGGCCCCTCCGATCGGGGGTGCGGACGACGCGTAGGCGACGACGTCGTCAACGTGCTGGCCGGGCAGGCCACCGAGGGCGTCGAGGGTTCCCCCCTGGGGCACGCTGTTGAGCCGTGCCGCCTCCTCCTTGAAGTAGGCCTGGGCGCCGGCGGCGTCGTTGAAGATGAGCGCGTCGGACGTGATGTCGTTGAACGTGGGGTTACCCACCGTCGGTGGCGGCGCGTACTCCGCTCTGCCCCCGTGGATGAACCCGTCCGACACCAGCCGGGCGGTGACACCGGGGTCCCCCTTCTGATCAGCGATGGCCCCGGCGTTCAGGGTGAGGTCGGACGTGCGCTTGTAGTTGGGCACCAGCGACGGCGTGAGCAGGTAGATGGTCACCGACTGCGCCGGGCCGGTGGGGACGGCGAGCTGTGTCGGCAGGAAGGTGCCCGTATCGTCGCCGCACGCCGCCAGCAGCAGCGCGCCCAGCCCGAGGAGCAGGAGAGTGACTCTGCGCATCACTCGATCCTAAGGGCCGCGGCGCGATCGCGGCCCTTAGGATCGGCTCCCGCCGGCGTCAGTGCAGGTCGAGGACGAACCGGACCGGGCCGGTGAGGTACCCGCCGCTGAACGTGACGGCCTTGGTGAGCTTGACCCTGTATTGCGCCGTGCCGCCCTTGGTGGACACCAGCGTCACCGAGGCGATGGCGCCGCCCGGTGGCGGGCTGCCGGTCGAGCCGGCGGGGATGACACCGCTGAACGTGATCAGCATGGTCTGCGGGTCGCTGAACGCGACCACCGCCCTCGGGCTGGTGCCGCTCGAGCCACTGAGCATCCCGAGGTCGAACACGACGCGAAGGTCGCCCGGATGAATGCCGTAGCGGATGTCCTTGAGCTGGAACCCGGTGCCGTTGGAGCCGAAGGTCTGGGTGCCGGTGAGTGAGCCGGTGGTTGGCGCCGGTGCGCTGGTGCTCGGATGTGCGGGTGCGCTGGTGCTCGGATGTGCGGGTGCGCTGGCGGTGGGGGCCGGTGCCGCGCCGCCAGCGGCCGCCGCCGGCGTGTGGTGGGTGGCCGTGGCCGTCGGTGCCGGGC
>CALAQT010000548.1 GCA_937888775.1 uncultured Actinomycetes bacterium
GATCCGCGCTGTCCGGCTCGCCGCCGCTGATCCGCGCTGTCCGGCTCGCCGCCGCTGATCCGCGCTGTCCGGCTCGCCGCCGCGGGCGCAAGTCGCTCTCTGAGTCTGACCGGCACGCTAGTGGCAATGATCACACACGAACGTATGTTTGGGCAAGCGACTCCGGGGTACGTAATCGGTAGACCCCGACTCGAACCCTGAAGGAGTTGAAGCGAGCATGGCAACCCAAACCACCACCCAGCGGCAGGCAGCCGCAAAGAAGGCGGCGGATACACGCAAGCAGAACGCCGCCAAGGAGAGTGCGGCACACACGAAGGCGTCTGCGCGACGTACTTCGACTTCGGCCAGGAAGTCCGCCAAGACCACCTCACAGGCGGCTAGGAGTACCTCTCGGAACGCACGCAGCACCGCCAAGCAGGCCACTCGTACTGCGGCGCGCGGCATCGATGCCCAGGCCACGCGCTTGGAGGCGATAGCGCGTCAGGCCGAGCGAGTAGCGCTGATCCCAGTCGGCGCGGCCCTGGAAGCACGCGACGCGGTCGTCGACACGGTGCGCACGTACACCGACTCACGTACCGCCAAGCGCCAGTTGGACCGCTTCGAGCGGCGTGGCGCCAACGCGCTTCGACGTGACCGGCAGAGCCTGGAGCGCACCGCCCGGGCGACCCGGCGCGACATCGAGCAGCGGACCGACGGCCTGCGCTCGGGCGCCTCGAGCCTGGTCGACGAGGTTCGCACCCTGATCTAGCCTGGGCGAGCGGTGACACCACAGGGTGCCACCGCTCGTCGTCGCTCACGCCGCACTTGCAGCAGGCTCGACAACCGGTCATGCGGTCTGGGCGGCCTGGGCAAATCGCTGCAGACCGCGACCCCAACCGTTTGGCGATCCGACCGCATCGCGCATCTGCTCCCAACCGTTGCCGTGACGCTCGAGGTGGCGGTGAATCAACTCGACGCGGGTCCGGTTCTCGCCCTCCGCTTCGAAGGTGACCTCAATCTCGCTCGTCTTACCCGGATCGGTCTCGAGCTGCCAGCCTAGATCGATGTCCCAGCTGAACACGAAGCGGTTCGGCGGCTCATAGGCCAACACTCGCGCCCAATGGCACTCGCTGCCATCGACGCCACGATCGTATATGTGACCGCCCAGGCGTGGCTCGAACACCATCTCGGCCAGCTCGGCCTCCAGAATGTGGTGGTCCTTCGGCCACCATGTCTCCATCTCGTCGGTGAAGACCGAGAAGGCGCGCTGTATCGGCGCCTCCACGACTATCGACGTGCGGACCGACGTGTCTTGGGCCTGCATGGTTATGCGATCTCCTCGTCTCCTTGCTCGACGGCCGACTTGAAGGCCGCCAAGGCTTGATTCCAGAACTGGTCGAGGTAGGCGCGCAGGGCGACGACCCCGTCCGGGTCAAGCTGATAGATCCGGCGGTTGCCGGCGCGATGGTCGATCACCAGACCCGCGTCCTTCAGCGTCCTGAGGTGCTGCGAGACCGCCGGCCGGCTGACGGGCAGCTCGCGGGCGAGCTCGCCAACCGCGCGCGGACGGGCGGCAAGGGACTCGAAGATCGCTCGTCGCGTGGGGTCACCCAGCGCGGCAAATCCATTAGCTTGGTAAGCCATCACTAACGGTAAGTTTATACTTACGCATCTTCTGCGTCAAACCGGGATCGCCGCGGCATACCCTTGCGCGCCTCGGCGCGGTAGCGTGCGGGCATGTCCACTGATTGGCCGGCTCTGTCATACGACGAGTGGAGCGCGACGTGCGACACGCTTCACGCCCACACCCAGGTCCTCGGCAAGCTGGCGGTCGCGCTCGCGCCACCGGAACCGCAGCTGCAGCACGCCGCCCTGCGGCTGACGGCAAGGGGATGGGAGACCGCGCCGCTCCCAGCTCCCGACCGCTCAGGGACGTTTGTCGCGGCGCTGGACCTGCGCACCCACGAGGCGGTGGTTGAGCACAGTGGCGGGGGTGAGCACCGCATTGCGCTGGGCCCCGACCGGGCCGTGGGCGAGGTCACCGGCGAGCTGCTCGCAGCGATCCGCGCGCTGGCCGGTTCCGTCGTGATCGATCCCACTCCACAGGAGGTGCCGTGGAGCGTGCCGCTCGATCAGGACCATGAGCACGCGCGTTATGACTCCGCTCAGGTTGCGCGGTATTTCACGGCCGCCACCCGCGCTTCGCTGGTTCTGGCCGAGTTCCGTGCGCCGTATCGCGGGCGATCGACGCCGGTCAATGCATGGTGGGGCTCGTTTGACCTGGCGGTGAGCCTGTTCTCCGGCGTGCCGGCCGATCCACCGTCTGAGGACTTCATCATGCGCAACGCAATGGACGCTCAGGAGGTCGCCATCGGATGGTGGCCGGGCGATCCCCGCTACGGCCGGGCCGCGTTCTACGCCTACGCGCATCCGGCTCCAGCCGGGCTTGCCGGGGCAACTCTCTCCCCGCCAGCGGCACGCTGGGAGACGGAGCTCGGCGAGTACCTGCTCGATTCAGAGGATGTTCGCCGCAGCCCTGATCCGCACGCCTTCGCGCTGGAATTCGCCCGTTCGGCGTTCCGCCACGCCTGCCTGGTCTGCGAATGGGACCCCGCGCTCGCGGCCAGCGCCACCGGCACGCCACCGCCGGTCGCCTGATTGCGCCCGGGTCAAGCTCGCGCATCAGCGGCCCGGGGCGTTTCTCAGATCGGCCCTGCAGAGAACTCCGACGTCCCCGGTGAAGCTCACGCCGGGAGAGACCCGGATCACGGTCGGCCGCCGGCGATCGACGGGCTCGCCGGCGACGGCGTCAGGGTTCTGGGCGCCGCATTTGCAACCAGATCTCAGCGCCGACGGTAGGCGGCCAGGAATGCGCTGACGCCGGTGTCGGCGTACTGCCCGAGCGCGGCGGCCGAGGGGGGAGCGTCGTCGCCGAGGAGCATCGCTCGGTTCAGCGGGATCGACATGATCAGCCAGTTGAAGTGCGCGGCGGCGAGCGGCGGATCGTCGAGTTGCAGGACGCCTCGTTGGTGCAGGCGCTCGAAGGAGGTGCTCAGCGCGCCGATCGTCCGCCCTGGTCCTCGCTCATAGAAGATCTGGCCGAGCTCCGGAAAGCGACCGGCCTCGCCGATCACCAGCCGCCGCAGCGCCAGCATCCGAGGTTGGATGACCCGGGCCAGCAGCCGGCGGGCCAGGTCACGAAGATCCGCTCCGATATCGCCGCTGTCCTTGAGGTTGAGCACCTCGGCGTGGGTCGGGTCGCTGGCGTCGTTGACCGTGCTGGTGACGATCTCTGTGAACAGGCGCTGTTTGTCGGCGAAGTGCTTGTAGACGGTTTGCTTGGAGACGGCGGCCAGCGCCGCGATCTCGTCCATGCTCGTGCCCAGGTAGCCTTTTTGCAGGAAGAGCTTCGTGGCCGCCTCCAGGATCGCGCGGTGCTTGCGAGTCAATCGGCGCTGATCGTCGATCTCCATGGGCGGGTCGGGCGCCCGAGAGGCGCCGGTCGCGCGGGGTGGCTGAGGGTCGCTCATCGGCTGCGCGGCCAAGAGTACTGGACAGTCCAGTCTTCGGCTGACCGTCCAGTTCTTACACGACACGGGGAAAGGAGCCGAGATGAGAGTCGTCGCGGTTAACAGCCTGTCGCTCGATGGCGTGATGCAGGCGCCGGGTCGCCCTGACGAGGATCCCCGCGGCGGGTTTGAGCACGGCGGCTGGGCACTGCCCTACAACGATCCGGTGATGGCCACGGAGATGGGAAAGGGTATGGCCACGGGCGGTCCGCTGCTGTTGGGGCGACGGACGTACGAGGACTTCTTCAGCGTCTGGCCAAAACGGAAGGACAATCCGTTCACCGAGGTACTCAACAATGTCCACCCTGATCGACAGATACGTGCTCCTGATCCATCCGCTGGTCCTCGGCTCAGGTCGGCACCTGTTCAACGACGGCGATCCAGCCACCGCGTTGCAGCTGCTCGACACCGTGGCCACCACCACCGGCGTGGTGATCGCGACCTACCAGCCGGCCGACCGTGGCACCGGCGAGGGCTGATGGCCTTGATCGCGCTGGCCATCGCCCCGGACCGGCCGTTGCCGCGATGCAGCCGTTCCCCGCTGTCCGTGAGGCGGTCGGCGCTTTAGATGCCTGATCGCGTCACGCAGCTGTTCACCGACGCTGGCTGCACCGGTCAGCTGTGCGTGCAGACCTCGGACGGCGCTGGCGAGATTTCCGTCGCCGCCGACAGCCGAGTGGTAGCAGCGTCGGTGATCAAGGTATTCGTGATACTGGAGGCCGAGCGGCAGTTTGCCGCCGGCGACCTGGATCCCCTTGAGCGCGTGAACCTGGCCGCCGGCGCCCGCGCGCCTGGTGCGGTCGGCTTCTCGCTGTACCAAGATGACGTGCAGACGTCCCTGCGTGACCTCGCTGTCGCGACACTGACGATCAGCGACAACGTGGCCAACGATGCGCTGCTGTCACGTGCGGGGATCGGTGCGTGCAACGCCACGGCTCGCTGCCTGGGATTGACCGACACGGTGATCGTCAGCGACCTGGGCACGATGATCGAGTCGCTCGTGGCGTCGGCCGGCTTTGCCAGCTGGCCCGAGTATGTGGCCTGGCTACCGCAGGCGACGCGCGAGCAGCAGACGGTTGTGCAGGCGCAGGTGCGCACCTGCGACGTCCTGAATCCCGATCTGGGGACCCGCACGACGCCGAGGGACATGTGCCGGCTGCTCCGGACGATCTGGTCAGATCACGCCGGACCGCCGGCAGTGTGCCGGCGGCTGCGGGAGCTGATGGGCCAGCAGCTGACCCGCAACCGGCTGGCCGCCGGCTTTGCGCCGCCGATCCGCGTCTCGGCCAAGAGCGGCAGTCTGATCGGCATGATCCGCAACGAGATCGGCGTGATCGAATACCCCGATGGCAGCTGGTACGCGGCCGCGGTCTTCACCCAGACGGGCACGACATCCCGGGGCGCAGCGGCGATCGACGCTGCGATCGGACATTCCGCGGCATCCTCGATCGGCCTCCTGCGAGACCCGCGAAGCTAACCGTTTGCCTGGGCGGCCCGGCTGAAGCGGTCCGCCAGCGGCCGCGGTGCTATCCGGATTGCTCTGGCGCACCTCACACCGATCGATCAGCCGCCGCTCCTGTTCGATCAGAGCATCCAGAGCGTCCTTTCGCGGATCGCCCTCACCCCCAACCGTGATCGCCTGCTGTCATCGGCGCGCAGATCACTTGCCCGACCATCGAGACGAGAGCTATCCACGCCCGATCAACGGCATGTTCGTCGCCATCACCGTGAGGAACAGCACGTTGGCCTCGAGTGGGAGGCCCGCCATGTAGACGACGGCGTCGGCGGCGTGGCGCACGTCCATCATCGGCTCGACGATCACCGAGCCGTCGGACTGGAGCGCGCCCTTACCGATACCCGCGCTGAGTTCCGTCACGGCATTGCCGACGTCGACCTGACCGCAGGCGATGCCAAACTCACGGCCTTCCAGCGAGATCGACTTGGTCAGGCCGGTGATCGCGTGCTTGGACGCCGTGTAGGCGACCGCGTGCGGTCGCGGAACGTGGGCGGAGATCGAGCCGTTGTTGATGATCCGTCCGCCCTGCGGGCGCTGCGCCTTCATCACCCTAAACGCCTCCTGGGCACAGAGGAAGCTGCCGGTGAGGTTGGTGTCAACCACGGTGCGCCACTGCTCAACCGCCAGCTCGTCAAACGGGGCGTTCGCGCCGAAGACCCCGGCATTGTTGAACAGCAGGTCCACCCTTTCCCACGCCTCGGTAACCCGCGCGAACAGCCTTCGTACGCCCGCGGGGTCCGTTACGTCGGTCGGGACCACCAGCGCCTGCTGAGCCACCGCGAGACCATCGGCCAGCGTCCCGCGAAGTGCTTCGTCGCGACGGCCGGCCAGGGCGACCCGATATTCAGCCCGTAGCAGCGCCCGGGTCACCGCCCGACCGATCCCGGACCCCGCTCCCGTGACGATCGCGACCCGCTGGGGGTCAGTCATGGCGCACATGCTCTCACTCCGTCCGACCGCGGGCGCGGCCCCGGGTAGCGCCGGTCGCGAGCGTTGCCGCGCTGGGAGCGGAATGAGTTGTCCGGGCGACAGCTTCAGGAACTTACCGGGCACGCCAGGCGCAAGGCGCAATTGCCGCCTCACAAGAGCACGCGCAGACCGGGAAACTGGCGCCGGCTGGACGCGGTACGCTGGATTGATGGACTCGACGAACGCGGGTGAGCTTGTACGAGTCGCGACCGGCGGCCCTGAACTCGACGGGATCGTGTTCGCCACGCCGAGCAGCTCCAAGGCCGTGGTGGCAGTTGTCGATCCGATCCGCGGACCTGTGTTTCGCACGGTCCATCCGAAGGCCTTGACCGAGCGCACCGAGCAACGTCCCGGCGATCGGGCGTTGCGTCTTCTCATTCGCAGGACTCCTTCGCCCGTCCGCGGTACAGCACGCGGCGGCGAGCGCGGCGCGCACGGACGGCCAGGGCACACGCGCGCGGCCGGGCACCGCACGACCGGCAAGTAACGCCGCATTCCGAACCTCCGGCCAATCGCGTCGCTGCGGCGTGCCTCCTAGACGGGTTGGCATTTCCTGCTCTGCCGGTCGCGGGGCGGAAGCTGGGACGGCTGGCTCACCCGCCGACGACGTCGAGCACCCGGTCGACATCGCTTTCCTGGTTGTAGACATGCCACGACGTGCGCAGCAGTCCCCCGCGCACGGCGGCGACTATCCCGGCGCGCTGCAGGCGCTCCGCCGCTCCCGGTAAGTCGGCGCAGACGATCGCGCTGTTACTCGGCGCCAGGCCGACGCCGGCGCGAAAGCGGTTGGCGAGAGCCACATTGTGGTCATGGATCGCGCCGATCCCAATGCGCTCGATCAGCTCGAGCGACGGCTGCGTACCGACCCAGGAGAACCACGCCGGCGAGAGATCCAACCGGCGCGCGTCAGAGGCCAGTCGCAGCGGCGGCCCGAAGTAGCTCGCGTGAACGTCCTGGCCCGCATACCAGCCGGCGCTGTGGGGCACCACGGTCTCCAGCAGACGATCCGAGACGGTGAGGAAGGCGCTCCCGCGCGGGGACATCAGCCATTTGTAGGCGGCGCACACGACGGCATCAAACCGGCCGGCCTGCAGCGGTAGCCATCCGAGCGCCTGCGTTGCATCGCACAGCGTGATCGCGCCAACAGCGGCCGCCGCGGACAGCACCGCCTCGTGGTCGGCGACCTCGCCGGTGCTCATCTGCACCGCGCTGAACGCGACCGCCTCGGCGCCCTGGGCGACGGCGTCCGCCAACCTGGTGGGTGGGACGGTGCGAACTTCGAGGCGCGGCTGGACCAGGAGCGGAAACAACGTCGACGTGAACTCGATGTCGGGCACCACCACCCGCGCTCCATCCGGCAGTGCCGTGACAACCGAGCCGACAAGCTCGGAGACCGTGGAACCCACCGCCACTCGTCCAACCTCCACTCCGACCAGCCGCGCAAAAGCCTCCCGAGCGCCCTCGGTGCTCTTGCCCCACCCCTCCCAACTCGTATGACCACCGTGCCAGTCGGCGAGTGCGGCCTGCAGCGCTTCCCAACCCGGTCGCGGCGGCAGGCCGTAGCTGGCCGTATTGCAATACACGCCGGCCGGCTCCCACAACGCGCGGGCCTCGGAGATCCTCATCGACTCACTGCGTCAGTCCCTCGGCTTGCCGCGCTGTGGGGCGCGTGACGCGGCTCGAGGATCACGAGCGGAATTTGGCGCTCGGTGCGCTGCTGATAGCTGCCGTAGCCAGCGTAGGTCGCGATCGCCTTGGGCCACAGTCGCTCTCGCTCGCCCGGCGTGGCGACTCGTGCGTGGACGGCGCGGCGTTCGCGTCCGATCTGCACGGCCGTGTCAGGATTCGCACGCAGGTTGTGATACCACGCCGGGTGGTTGGGATGACCGCCCTTGGAGGCCACAATGACGACATCGGCGCCGTCATCGACGTACACCAGCGGCGTCGTGCGCTTGATGGCGCTCTTTGCGCCGACGTGGTCGAGGAGCAGCATCGGCGGCACCCCAAGGACTCGGTGGCCGATCACCCCATGGGTGGCGCGATAGATCCAAGCGTGAGCGCCGATCAGGCGACTCAGGACCGGCCACGATCGGTCCGCCAGGGCCATGACATCCACGGCGCGATCCTAGAGCAGCCAGGACTCGGCCTAAGCGCGGGGCGGATCGTGCCGAGGACCACGAACGATCAACCATGCGAAAGCCCCTAGGGACCCGCGTTTGAGTTGGGGAGCGATTACTCGGTCAACCCGTGCTCGAGAGCTCCCTTGACGCTGGCATCGAGAGCGTTGAGGCGGTAGAGCGCGAGTGCCTCCGGCGAGGCGAACCGTCCGCCGGGGGCGGAGGAGGGACCGTGATGGGCCAGCACGCAGTGCAGCAGTGACAGCCTGCGCGGCTCGTCCAGCTGTCCGGCGCGTGCCAGGAGGATCTGCTGTCCGATCGCCACATGACCGAGCAACCTCCCCTCGTCGGTCAGTCCCAGCTCGGCGCCGTAGCTGAACTCGCGCGTGCGACCGAGGTCGTGGGTGATCGAGGCGGTCAGCAGCAGGTCGGAGTCCAGGCGCGGATGTAGCTGGCAGAACTCATGGGCGAGCGTGGCGACCGCCACGGTGTGCTCCAGCAGGCCGCCGAGGTAGGCGTGGTGCCCGTTGCGCGTGCACGGTGCGCGCCGCCAGGCCGCTCGCAGCGCCGCATCGGCCAGCAGTCCGTCCAGCAGCGCCCGGTAGCCGGGATCGAACACCTGGCCGGCGAGATGCTCCAGAAAGCCGTCGAGCTCGTCTAGATCCCGGTAGGCGGATGGCAGGAAGCGGCCGGGGTCCACGCTCTCAGCGGCAACGCGCGCGATCTCTGCCACCTCGAGGACGAGGTCGTCCCGGAAACGCTCGACCCGGCCTGAGACAGCGACCACGTCACCGCGTTCGAAGCGCCCAGCCAGTTCGTCGGCGTTCTGAAACGCCCGCGCCGTCACGGTGCCGGTGCGGTCGCGAAGCTCCAGCGCCAGGTACGGCGAGCCGGAGCGCGTCATCAGACGGTCCTTGCGCGTGCACGCGAACACGCCCTTGACCGGCTGGCCTGCGCGCAGCGAGCTGACCGCGACCATCGTGATATCGGCCGATGACATGTGGCCATGATGTACGGTGGTGCGGATGCAGCCGTTGCAATGGGAGCATCGCCCCGACGGGCTACGAGCCCCGGCTCTGGTGTGCGCGTTCAAGGGTTGGAACGACGCGGCCGACGCCGCCTCCAGCGCAATCACGTTCGTCGGCTCGGCGCTTGGCGCCAAGCGCTTTGCGACGATCGATCCGGAGGAGTTCTACGACTTCCAGGCCACGCGCCCGCGGGTCAAGCTGGCCGAGGGCGAGGCACGAGAGATCGTTTGGCCGGTCGTAGAGCTCTACGAGGCCCGGGTTCCGCGCGCCCCCCGCGACCTGATCCTGCTCTCGGGCACCGAGCCATCGTTTCGCTGGCGCACGTTCAGCAGCCTGATCACCGAGCTTGCCGAGGTGCTCGGAACCCAGCTCGTGGTTACGCTCGGAGCGCTGCTGGCCGACGTTCCGCACACCCGGTCGATAGCGGTCTCGGCGCTCAGCTCGGACCGTTCGCTGATCGCACGACTGGGGCTGTCGCCCTCGTCCTATGAGGGCCCGACCGGGATCGTGGGCGTCCTGCATGCAGCCTGTCAAAACGCCGGCCTGCCTTCGGCGAGCCTGTGGGCGGCGGTCCCGCACTACATCGCCGCGACCCCCAATCCCAAGGCTGCGCTCGCTCTGGTCCGCAAGCTGGAAGGGCTTGTCGGCGTGGCGGTCGACGCCTCTGAACTTGAACACGCCGCTTCTGACTACGACCGCCAGGTCAACGTCGCGGTGCAGAGCGATCCAGACGTGCAGGCGTTCGTAGAGAGGCTGGAGCAGGCCGCCGGCATCGAAATGGACGACGAGACCGGCCCCCTGCCGTCGGGCGAGACGATCGCCCGTGACCTGCAGCGTTTCCTTCGCCAGCGCGGCCCCGAGGGGCCCGGCGCCTCCTAGTGCACTGAGCGTCATCCCGGGGTGAGAACCGACCGGCGATCTTCATCGCTCCACGGCCGGACACACCAGTCGGTAGTCGCAGATCGAGCAGGCGGCAAGTGAGGGTGTCGGCTCAAAGCCCTGGGAGAGGATTCCATCGGCCACCTCCAGGGCGACCTCACGCACCCAGTCGCCTCGATCACGCTCATCGGAGCTGACCGCCACCTTCTGGTCGTCGAGCAGGTAGTAGTACGCCTGGCGGGAGGCCTCCAGTCGCCACGCCTCACGGGCGCCCACCGCGTACAGCGAAAGCTGGACGTCCTCGACCAGCTGCGCCGGGCTCTTGGGCCGTCCGGTCTTGTAGTCGATCAGTTCGTACTCGCCGCTGGGAAGCCGGTCAACGCGGTCGACCCGGCCGCGCAGGAGGTGCGGGCCCAGCTTGAACGTGAACTGGCGCTCAAACCACATCGGCTGGGACTCCTGGGACTGAAAGCGCTCGTAGTAGCGGGTCAGGGCGGCCGTGGCCTTCGCCCGTAGTTGACGCTCCTCCTCGGAGTCACCGAACCCCCCTCGCCGCCAGCCGGCCTCCAGCAGCCCGAACAGCTCCGGCAGCGTCCTGGAGTCGCCGGCGTGAAATCGCTCCAGAACCTGATGGACGAGGATCCCGAATCGCTGGTGGAGCGTGGGCTGCTGAGGGATCCTGAAGACGCGGGCGAACTTGTATTTCAGGGGACAGGTTCGATAGGTGTCGATGTCCGAAGCCGACAGCACGACCCCGTCACCGCGCTTGGGCAGAAACGGCTCCAGCGATGGCTCGTCACGCGAAGCGATCACCTGGGCGCGCCGGCGCACGTCGCGCTCGGCGTCGAGCAGGTAGTCGTCGAGCGCCGAGGAAGTGAAGATCTCCCGCTGCTCGGAGGTGACCGCCTGCAGGATTCGTGAATTGATATCGCGCAACGCGTCGGCGACGCCGTGGCCCTCCGGGCGGGCGATCAGCGCCGCTACCTTGAGCAGCTCCAGGTAGCGCACAACCGCGTGGGAGACGTCCAGGTCGGTGTCAAAGCGCAGCTCGCCGAGCCGGCCGCCGGCACGCATCGTGCCCTGCAGCAACTCGTCGCGCAGCAGGCGGTAGGTCGCGTGGAGCGTCTCGGCCGGTCCGAACAGCTCCTCCTCCTTGTCATTCCAACTGCCGTCCACGGCCTCAAGCACCCTTTGCACCAGCGGCGACGGGGCCAGCGCGCCACCACGATCGTCGGCCCGCGGGTAGCACAGCACGAGCCGGCGGCCGGCGCGGGTCACGGCGACATAGAGCGCCTGGCGCAGTGCGGCGCGGCGGTTGTCCTCGCTGTCGAGCGGCAGCTCCTCGCGCAGCAGCGCATCGGGAATCGGCTCGGGGGCGGGCAGCGCCAGACCGGCATGGAGTCCGAGCACATAGACGTGATCGCACTCCAGGCCGCCGGCCGCCGCGAGTGACAGCACCTGTACCGCGTCGGCGCCGTGAAGCTCGGGCTCCTCCTGCTCGCGCAGGCCGAAATCGGCCACTGCCGCAATCGAGCGGGCGAACTCACGTGGCGTGGCCTGGGGCGAGCGGCGCACGTAGGCGGAGGCCAGCTCACCGAAGCTGGCCAGCGCCCGCAGCCGCTCCACTACGTCCGCCTGGGCGGCGAACAGCTGCTGGCGACGCAGTCCGAGCCGGTCGATCAGCCGGTGTACGTAGAGGTCGGGGCGCGTGGTGTCGATCGCCGAGATCCCTGACCGGTACAGCTTCAGGAACACGCGGATCCGCTCGCGCGCTTCCGGCGGCACTTGGGGTGACTCAAGGGCCGCCGCCAGCGCGGCGACCATGTCGAGCTTGCGCCGGCGCGCGATCTGCGTGCAGCGCGCGATGTCGACCGAGCGCAGCTCCACCGGTGCTCTAGCCAGCGCCCGGACAACGGCGGTCGCGTCGGAGGGATCGGCTAGCAGGCGCAGCCAGGCGAGCACGTCGCGAATCTCAGCGCGCTGGAAGAACGCGGCCTCACCGACCAACCGGTGGGCTACGGCTCGCTCCTCAAGCGCCAGCGCGACTGCCTGTCCCTCTCGCGTGGCGTCCGGGACGAGCACGGCAATCCGACCCGGCGCCACCGACTCGCGTGCGATCAAGCGCTCGATGTCACGCGCAACCGATTGGGCCTGGGTGCGATCGTTGGCGCAGCGCCACAGCTCGAGCTCACCGCCAAGACCGCCGCCGGGACCGCCCTGGGGACCGTCGCCGGGACTGCCCTCCGGACCGCCCTCGGGACCGTCGCCCTCGGGACCGTCGCCGGGACCGCCCTCGGGACCGTCGCCCTCGGGACCGTCGCCGGGACCGCCCTCGGGAC
>CALAQT010000549.1 GCA_937888775.1 uncultured Actinomycetes bacterium
TCCTCGGCGCGTGATCCACGACCATCAGGACAGGACTTACAGGAGACACCACTAGGCACGGGCCTTTGAAGCAGGAAAAGAACTCCAAGTGGGCGCGCGGGCGCCAAGCGCGACCGTCACGCACGTACGCCCTCTCGTAAGCCGCAGCCTCGGGTCTCGCTGTCCGCCGTTCGACGAACGGCGCATCGAGGAGGATTCGGCATAGCCCGGGGGATGTGGATCGGGGGGCTAACGCCCCACCGTCCATCCGGTCCGCTGCTGCGGTGTTCGCCGGCGTACGTGCCGAGGCCGTGACGTTGATATTCAGCTAGCTGACTAGGGCGTACCGGGTTCGCTCCATCCGGGTGGTTCCGTAGCTTGGTGGTGTGCCTCGTCCCGATTTCCCGTTGACGATCTTGGAGTTTCAGCAGCGCTTCGGTAGTGAGGAGGCGTGTCGGGCCTATGTGTTTGCTTCGCGCTGGCCGGGGGGGTTCGTTTGTCCCGGGTGTGGCGGGCGCGATGCCGGTGCTGAGACGCGCCGGCATCTGTGGATCTGCACTGAGTGTGGGCGTCAGAGCTCGGTGACCGCGGGCACTGTGATGCACGGGACGAGACTGCCGCTGCGCACGTGGTTCTGGGCGGCCTATCTGGTCTCGACGTTCCATCCTGGGATCTCGGCCAAGCAGCTGCAGCGCCAGCTCGGGATCGGTTGTCATGAGACCGCGTGGGCGATGTTGCACAAGCTGCGCGGCGCGATGGTCGCCCCCGAGCGCGAGTTCCTCAAGGACGAGGTCGAGATCGACGAGTTCTATCTCGGCGGCTACGAGGAAGGGCTCAGAGGCAGCCGCCAGCGCGGAAAGAAGGCCTTGGTGGGCGTCGCGATCGAGGTTCGCGGGCGCGGCTCGGGCAGGCTGCGTCTACAAGTGCTGCCCGACCCGTCGAGCCCGTCGCTGCTGGCGCTGACGAAGGCGACCACGGCTCCGGGCGCAATCGTGCACACCGACGGCTACCAGGCCTACAACGTCTTGACCAAGCACGGCTACGACCACCGTCGCCACCCCAAACAGAGAGTCGCACCCGGTGAGCGCCTGTTGCCTCGCGCACACCGCGCGATCTCGAACCTGAAGGCATGGATGCACGGCACACACCGCGGCGTCTCCCCGGAGCACCTGCCCGTCTACCTCGACGAGTTCGTCTTCCGCCACAACCGCCGCGGCACCCCCATGGCCGGCTTCCAGACGCTGCTCGGCCTCGGGCTCGCACACGAACCGATCACCTACCGCGAGATCATCAACCGAGCCGCCTGACACCTACTTGGAGCGAACCCGGTACGCACTAGAGCGCTAGCCCACGATTACGCCGCCGCTGGCTTTCCAGCTGCATGGATAGTCGAAGCGCCGCCAGTGACGGCGGCGCCCGGTCCCCGCTTCTCACCGCGGGGGTTCGAACAGCCTTTCCGGCACTGGGTATTGTGCGGCGCACCGTGCCTGAGATGGACCTCCACGGACAGCGCGTCACCTACCACCTGCTGGGGGACGGCCCGGCGATCCTCCTCATCCACGGAATCACGTCCAGCTCGCGGACATGGCGTGCCGTGATGCAGGGGCTCGCCGAGCGGCACACGGTCCTCGCGCCCGACCTGGCCGGTCACGGCCGCTCGGGCAAGCCCCGCGGCGACTACTCGCTCGGCGCCTACGCCAGCGGCTTACGCGACCTACTCGCCGTCCTCGGCATCCCCAAGGCGACCGTCGTCGGGCATTCCCTGGGCGGCGGCATCGCGATGCAGTTCGCCTACCAGTTCCCAGATCGCGTGGAGCGGCTGGTGCTGGTGGACAGCGGCGGGTTGGGCGAGGAGGTCAGCCTTGCGCTGCGGGCGGCGACATTGCCGGGCGCCGAGTTCGTTCTTCCCCTCTTGTTCAGCCCGATCACGCGCACCATCGGGCGCGTGATCGGGCGGGTGCTGGGACGCCTCGGCGTAAAGGCGAGTGCCGACGTGCGCGGCCTGGCCGAGGGCCTGGACTCGCTGGGCGACTCCGACGCCCGGCGCGCATTCGTCCATACAGCCCGCTCGGTCATCGACCCAAAGGGCCAGCGGGTCGACGCTCGCGACCGCCTCTACCTCTCCGAGGACGTTCCGACGATGCTGATCTGGGGGGCGAAGGACCCGATCATTCCGCTCGAGCACGGGCGCCGCGCGCACGAGGTGATGCTGCACAGCCGTCTGGAGGTCTTTCCGGGCGCCGGCCACTTTCCGTTCAATGATGATCCCAAGCGCTTCGTCGAGATCCTGAACCACTTCACCGCCTCGACACCGCCGGCCGACCTCAGCGGAGAAAGGATCGAGGCCCTACTCCGCCGCGGCCGGCGAAACTCGGAGACATGAAGATCCGCGCCGCCGTCCTGGTCTAGGTGGTCAATGTCAGCGCCGGCCGACCATCCGCGGCCGAGATAGCCGCGAGGCGATCAGCGAGGCGCCCAGCCCTCGCCGCGCATGAGCGGCGGCGACGCTTACCTGCTCGATGTGCGCGCAGCCATCGACGATGCTGCTGAGCAGGTACGCGACCAGGCGATTCCACGCATCGACAGCGACCCAGGCGTGGCCGGCGGCCCGATAGACCCTCTAGATCGGCCACCGCCAGCGGCTCCGCCGCGGCGATCTCCGCCATCCCAATCGCAGCGAAGCCGCGGCCGGCCTCGCGCTCGATTTCGCGCAGGGCTTCAAGCTCAGAGCGCCGGACCAGGCGAATAGCCGTCATCGACTCGCCAGTCTCCCGCAGCCGGGGCCCTGCTGCGGCGTCGCCCATCGACCTCAACGGGCATCTGGAGGACCCGACGCTCGGTCGAAGCGCCGGACCCGCTCGAATCCCCGCTAAGACCGTCCGCTGATCCTTCGCGTTACGGACGCAACCGCCGTGCGGTCGCGGCGGCGTTCGGATCCCGGTCGGGGCGCCCAGGAAGGGGTCGTGGGCGCCTCATTGGGCGGACCATCGCGCGAACGCCTCCCAGTAGGGGTCGAGCCGTGGGGGGGTCAGGGGCACCTCGCGCCCGTCTGCGTCGAGCATCGTTCGCGCGGCGTTGGCGGGTAGCACCTCGCCCACATCGGCCGCCGGGATGTTGGCGTTGGCGAGCGCGGCCAGCAGCCCTTCTGCGTGCTGGGGTCGTACGGTCGCCACGAGGGTGCCCTCGGAGATGGAGAAGTACGGGTCGATCCCCGCGGCGGCGCAGACAGCGGCCACCTCTGGCCGTATCGGGATCGCCGACTGATTGATCCGGAGTCCTACCCCGGAAGCTTCCGCCACCTCATACAGGCCGCCGAGGACGCCGCCTTCGGTCGCGTCATGCATCGCGGTCACACCGGCGTCCCGGACCCCGTAGGCGGCCGCTGCCCGCGCCTCCGGCACCACCGTCATCGACTTCACCAGACCCTGCGCTGCCGCGAGCGTGTCGGTCCCGACCTGGCTGCGCAGCCGGTCGGGGAAGCTCATCGCGAGCAGCGCGGTAGCTTCGATCGCCGCGCCCTTGGTGACCACGACCCGGTCACCAGCCCGGGCCATCGTGGGCGTGATGTAGCTGTTTTCGGGACCCAGGGCGAGGCACGTGGCGCCGCCGACCATCGGCCAGGTGCAGCCGGCGTAGCGGCCGGTGTGCCCGGTCACCACGGCGATCCCAAGCTCCTCACAGGCCCCGGCGTAGGCCTGCCACAGCGTCGCGAGGTGGTTGTCGGGGAGCTCGGCAGGGAGGTTGAGGTCCACACTCATCGCGCGCAGCGGCAGCCCGCTGGTAGCCGCGTCGGAGGCCAGGATGTGCACCGCGAACCAGGCGGCCTGCTCCCAGCCCAGCGAGGGGAGCACGAACACCGGATCGGTAGTGACTGCCATCACCACTCCCGGCGCTACGCGTAGCACGCCGATGTCGACACCGGCCCGGGGGCCCGCCAACACCTCTGGGTCGGCGGCGCCGAGGTGACCGAGGATGGTCTCACTCAGCAGCGCCCCACCGATCTTGCCCAGGCTGTTGTCGGCCATCGTCAGCCTCCGTCTCCTGCTCGAAGCGTGCGGCAGCGCCGCACGATGGTCGCCAGTCGCCGGACCGCCGCGGCCGGATCCTCGGCCCGGCTCACCGCGGAGATCACCACCACACCCGTTGCGCCGGCGTCCAGCACCTGTTCGGCGTTGCCGGCGACGATCCCGCCGATCCCGACCACCGGCAGCTGGGTGGTTGCGGTCACCGCCCGCAACCCGGCCAGCCCGGCGGCGATCGCCTCAGGCTTGGTGCGGGTGGGCCAGACGGTGACCCCGAGGTAGTCGGCGCCGGCGGCCTCGGCGGCGGTCACGTCGGCGACGGTCGCGACGCTGACGCCAAGCAACCGGTCTGTCCCGAGCCGGCTGCGGCCGGTGGCATAGTCGTCGCCCTGGCCGAGGTGCACCCCGTCCGCGCCGCTGTCCACCGCCACCTCGAGCCGGTCGTTGACGAGGAACAGCACGCCAGCCGTCGCGCACACAGCGGCCAGCGTCCGGGCCAGCGGCAGCAGCTCGTCGTCCGTGAGCTCGGGCGCACGAAGCTGGACCGCGTCCGCGCCGCCGGCGATCGCGGCCAAGGCGACATCGAGATGGCCGCGGCTGCGGCCGGGATCGATGCCGGTGACGACGTAAACACCGAGTCGTCCGGCGAGATCACCACGACCGCTGGCCGGACCGGTCATCGCAGCATCACCCGCGACCGGCCCGCGGCGGCGTCGGCGAGCCACACCCGGGCGCAGGGCAGCAGATCGGCCGGCAGCTCTTCAGGTGAGAACCAGTCCCAGGCGGTGCCCTCCTCGTGAACTTCCCGACTCCCGGTTCCAGCTGGCCCGGACAGGGAAGGACCCCGGCACCGACGGCGCCCCCGCGACAGGCACGCGCACGTGAGATCAACACGCGAAACGACCGGCCGAGAGACGGCCATCGATCGCTCGCAGATGACTACCGCCGGACCCATATCCCACCCCCAGGAACGAACGCGCACGACATCATCCAAGGTTACTTCGTCGACGTCATCGCGCAGGTCATCCGACTCCGCCTGAACGCGCACGGGAATCTCGATCATGCCGGCCGGGTTCAATCCCGAACGAAACCCAGCGGAGGGCCGGCATTCGTAGCCTCACGCGCGGTATCTCGGTGCTCACCCACTGAGCCGGCGTCTCGCCCCCGCCTTGGAGCGGGAGGCGCTGCGAAGTCGCTGCCGGTCCAGAACCGTAAGGCACCCCGCCAACTATCGGTCCACCGGAATCTCGGGACGGACCCGCGACCAGCTCGCTTGCTTAGAGGACGTCCTCAAGCCGCTCCCGCGCGAGCGTCAGGCGCCAGGCGGGCCAGACGCGCGGAGAGGGTTCCCAGTCGAGACACCGACGAAAGGGGCGGCGACCTCGCACTCTGGCCGCGCGAGCTCGAGGCGACGGTTGGAAACCCCGATGCACTGCTCGGTTCGTCCGGGCCGAGCGCGGGGTCGAAGCCGGTGAGCGCTACCCGCTTGCGCGCCGAGCGGAAGTGCGGTGCCGGGGATGCTCTCGCCAGCCAGTACCGGCGCTAGAGTGCTGCCCGGTCGCGATGAGCGCCGACGCGTCCTCCTATGTTGCCCTTTACCGCTCTGGCGAGCTTGCGGAGCGAGTGGGGTGTGCGCTCCAGTTGTTGGGTGCGCCGTGCAGAGTTTGTCCCAGGCTGTGTTCCGTGGACCGCCTCGCGGACGAGCGGCGGACTCTGCCGGATCGGCCGCCACGCGATCGTTGCCTCCCATTTTCCGCACTTCGGCGAAGAGGACTGCCTGCGCGGCTGGAACGGTTCGGGCACGATCTTCTTCGCCGGCTGCAACTTGCGCCGCGTCTTTTGCCAGAACTACGGCGTCTCCTGGGAGGTCGAGGGTCGGGAGGCGCCGCCCGAGCGGCTCGCTGCGATGATGCTGGAGCTGCAGGAGATCGGCTGCCATAACATCAACTGGGTCACGCCGGAGCACGTGGTGCCGCAGATCCTGGAGGCGCTGCCACTCGCGGTCGGGGGTGGATTGCGGCTGCCGATCGTCTACAACACGAGCGCCTACGACAGTCCTGACAGCCTTGCGTTGATGGACGGCGTCGTCGATGTGTACATGCCCGACCTCAAGCTTGTCGGCAGCGAGCGGACGCGACGCTACTTAGGCAAGCGCGAGTACTTCGAGGTCGCAAGCCGCAACGTGCTCGAGATGCAGCGCCAGGTCGGAGACCTTGCGCTCGACGAGCAGGGGCTCGCACGCCGCGGGCTGATCGTCCGCCATCTTGTGATGCCGGGGCTGCTCGACGAAACCGAAGACGTCCTGCGCTTCGTGGCAAGCAGCTCGGGTCCGGCACCTACGTCAACTTGATGGGGCAGTACTACCCGGCCGGCAGGACCGAGCGGCACCCGGAGATCGACCGCCGCCCGTACGCGGAGGAGCTTTTGCGCGCTTTCGAGATCGCGGACAGCCTTGGGCTGCGCCGGCTCGATGAGCGCAGTCGGCGGCAGACCGTCGGGGCGCGCTAGCGTACGGCCCGTGCGAGCGCCAGTGGGAGGCGGCGAGACGAGCTGGCACGTTCAGGGGAGCGGCTCGACGCGGGCGTGACCGCCCTCGGCTATGACGAGCACGCCCGACCCCTTGGACATCGGCGAGACGATCTCGCCGGTGAGGCCGAGGACAGCCGCCTCATTGGTAGGGCTGTGGCCGACGGCGAGCGCGCGATCGCCGTCGGAAAGGCGATCGAGAATCCGCCGCAGTCCTGCGGCGAGGCGTTGCGAGTCCTCGCGCACGAGTTCGGGGTCAGCCTCGCGAAGGGCAGAAAGCTCACCGCTTCCAGCCGTCTTGTAAGCGGCGAACCAGCGATCCTCCACGCCTGAACGCAGCCCCGGCTCGACGACCACGCCACCGCTGACCAGCTCGGCGAGCACGCACGCGAAACACGCAAGCGTCTGCGTGGCGCGCTGCGCCCCGCTCGAGACCAAAAGCGTATACGGCCCGGTGAGCCGCCGGCCGATCTCCAGCGCCTGGCGGACTCCCTCGTCGGTGAGAGCGTCACCGTCGTTGGCAGTGTGGCGGCGAAGCTCTACGTACCGCGGCACCTGAGACCTCAGCAGGTCAGGTGTAGGGCAGCGGCGGTACGCCGATCGTCGAGTTCGCCGTACCGGCGAACCGCGGCGTCGGTAGGCAGGCACTCGACGGTGATGCCTCTCCGCTCCAGCTCGGCGATGGCGGCCGGATCGGGGCGAAGCCGGCCCTGCGCGCCGATGCCGACGATCAGCCGCTCCGGCAGCTCGTCGAGCACCTCCGCGAGATCCTCGAGCACCAGCGAGTGTCCGTCCCGCCGCCACCAGTTGGTGAGGACCCGATCCGGCAGCACGATCAGATCACGCGTCTGCTCTAGACCATCGACCGCGATCCGTCCGAAGTTGTAGTCGTCGAGTCGAGCCACAACTGAAGGCTACCCGCGTTGTCTGCGCCGAATGAGCGCCCCGGGGATGGAGCGCGGTCTACCGCCCGCGCGTCGACTTCCGCTGCATCGCGCTGGGCGAGCGGCAGTCAGCACCGTCGACGACCGAACGCGTTCGTCCGAGTTCGCGCCAGCTCGGGGCTTTGCGTCGGGTCAGGCGGCGCTATGAGCGTTCCTCAAACGGGCGCGCACCGAGACTGCCTTTCGACTTCGGCGAAGCGGAACCGGGACTCAGATGAGCCGAACGTCCTGCTCCCGCTCCAAACTAGCGAGGTCTGCTGGGGTGCTGCGAATGCTGTGTTATGGGCAGCATGGTGATGGAGCGCGAGGCTAGGCGTGTCGCGAGACTCGGTATGGCTGTTGAGGCTTCTGCTGCCGCCAAGAACGGACAGGTCGCGCGAGTGATGGCCGTCTTTGCGATCGCGGCGATCGGGTGGGCTTCAAGGCGCGAAGCGCCAGGCTGACTCCCAGAACTCGAGCTCGTAGCGACTGCTGGCGAGGAAAGCCTCTTGCATCCGCCCTCTGGTTTCCGCTGCGGCACCGGTGGCGGCTTCGTCGCAGACCTCGCGGCACCAGCGGGCAAGCTTGGCGAACTCGTCCCCGGAGTACATCTCGATCCACCGCGCGTAGCGCTCCTCGGTGGGGCGCCGGTCCTGGGCGAGGCGCTGCCCCAGTTCGCTGTAGCCCCACATGCAGGGCAGCAGCGCCGCGACCAGCTCGCCGAAGTCGCCGAGCGCCGCGGTGCGCAGCAAGAAGTCCGTGTAGGCACGGGTCGCTGTGTGCGGACGTTCGCGCTCAAGCTCTTCGCGTGAGATTCCCCAGTCCGCGGCGTAGGCGCGGTGCAGGTCCATCTCCGTCCGCAGGGTCGACTGCGCGAGCTCGGCGAAGCGCTCCATCAGCTCGAGCCGCGGCGCGCGGGCGCAGGCGAGCGCAAGCAAGCGTCCGTACTCGATCAGGAACAGATAGTCCTGGCGCACGTAGAAGCGGAACCGCTCGGGATCGAGCGTGCCGTCGCCTATACCGCGGACGAACGGGTGCTCGTACTGGGCCTCCCAGACGTCCGCGGCCGCTTGCCGTAGCTGGTGGCTAAAGGGCATCGGCAAGCGTGTCCCAGAACAGCAGCTCGTACGCCTGCAGGAGACGGGCGGCGCGGCGAGCACGCGTCGGTGAGTCGCCGGCCGCCAGACCCTGGTCCGCCACCGCGAGCGCATGCTCCTCGAAGCCGGGAGCGGGCTCAGCGAAGAACTCGAAGAATGACGTGTCGCAACGATCGCGCAACAGGTCCGCCAGCCGCCGGCAGTTCTCGCCCCAAGCTGCGAGGTTCGCCAGGAACGCGAGCGCAAGCTCGGCCCGCGAGCCGTTGAGGGCAAGCCAGGAAACGAACGCCGTGTACGCCTGACAGCCCGGCTGGGGCTCGTAGCCGAACAGCCCACCCTCGTCGATGCCGAGCGACGCCGCAAGCGCGAACAGACGCTCAAGCGCCTCGCCCTCCCCCTGCGTTAAGACAATGAAGAAGTCGCCCGCCGGGGGTTCGGGAAACCGCGCGGCGAGGTTCGCAAAGCTCCGCCGGTCACTGCGCAAGATCGTGTACTGCTCACCGGCGAAGGCGCGCAGCGACTCCTCAGGTGGCGGTGCGGCGAGGTAACGGTGACCGCGGATCGCCTGCTCGACGGGCGCGAGCTCCCGATCCAGACCCTCGAGCAGCTCCCGCGCGCTCATCGCTCGTAGGTGCCGACAAGCTCGGCCACCGCGAGGACGTTGGCCGCGATCGCGCGCTCCAGCTCCCTGCGGCTTGCGCCAGAGGGGACCGCCGGCTCGCTCGCGAGCGCGTAGAGGCGGAAGAAGTACCGGTGCGACCCGTGGCCGCGCGGCGGACACGGTCCCCGATAGCCGACCTCCCGAAAGTCGTTGCGGCCCTCGCGAGGTGCACGCTCACCCTCCGCCAGGCGGCGATCCTCCGGGTTGATCCCCCAAGCAAGCCAATGCGTAAACGTGCCAACCGGCGCGTCAGGGTCATCCACGATCAGCGCAAGCGAGACCGCATCCTCCGGCACCGCCCTCCACTCCAAGGGCGGCGAGAAATCCTCACCCTCGCAGCAGTGCCGGCGCGGGATCGGCAACCCAGGCGCGAACGCACTGCTGCTCAACTCCATAACGCGTTTCTACCACGTGAAGCGCGGCCCTCGACATCCAGCCCGCGTCTGGGCAACCAGCCTGCTCCCAAATCGCGACCACCGCCCTCATCACCGCCACGCTGCTGCTCTGCGCCGGGCTCACCACCCGCGTCCAGCAGGCACCGGCGATCCTGCTCAGTGTCCGCTGAACGTTCCGCTTGCGAACGCCTCGACTCAGGGCTCAGGGCCTCCGTCGAGGCGGTCTCCGGCGATGAACCGCGCGTCAACGGCGAGGATCGCGGTCAGCGTCCGCAGGTCGATCGCGAATCGGACGGCCGACCAGCCGGCGACGTTGAGGGGGTTCCGCTCGGTGATCCGGTAGCAGCTGCGTGGTGGGTCCGACGGCAGACTGCTGCCTGTCCCTCAGCTGCGCAACTCTGCTCGGACGCGACCAAGACTGCCGCTCGCGCCGGGCAATGCGACAGTCTCGCGCGCTTCGAATGCGCCGTCGCTGGCTGCTGGGCCTAGCGCGAAGCAGGTCATATGCGAATAGCGCGCGAGACTGCTGATTCCAAGAAAACGGTATTCGCGCGTGATGACATCCGATCGCAGCGCTGGGGAACTCAACTGCCTTTGACAGCCGTAGCGGGCTGCGTCATGATCGCGGCATGGTGCGCTAGCGCTAGCGCGTGGACCGGGGCGTCGTGCATTGATCGTCGGCTACGGCAGGAGCGTGAACCGTTGAGCAGCATCGCGCAGGGGTCGGTGGCCGCGCAGCCCGAGACCACGCGGAGCCAGCCGCTGCTCGGGAGGGGCATGCTGCTGCTGTTCGTCGCGCTGGTCTGCTGCTTTACCGCATGGGGGGTTGCCCAGGACTTGACCACGCCGATGGTTGCAGGCTTCAAGCGCATCTTCGCGATGAGCACGTTTCAGGCGTCGCTGGTGCAGCTCGCGTACTTCGGCGCCTACTTCCTGCTCGCGTTGCCGGCGGCGTTCATTAATAAGCGCTTCGGCTACAAGACGGGCATTCTGACTGGTCTGGCGCTTGCGGCTCTCGGCGCTTTCCTGTTCTTCCCAGCGAGCAAGATCATGACCTACGAGGCGTTCCTGGTCGCCCTGTTCGCGATGGCGGCGGGCTGCTCGATTCTCGAGACGTCCGCGAACCCGTACGTGATGTCGCTCGGTGCGGAGAGCACTGCGACGCGGCGCTTGAACCTTGCCCAGGCGTTTAACCCGGTCGGCACGAACATCGGCGTGCTGCTCGCTTCGACGCTGATCCTGCCCAAGCTCGTCGACCCGGTCGACATCTCGTCGCTGTCGCCGGCCCAGCTGCACACGATCCGTGCGGGTGAGCTCGGGGCGGTGATGGGCCCCTACCTCGGTCTGGCGTTTGTGTTGGTTCTCATCTTCGTCCTCATCGCCATCCAGAAGGCTCCGGCGATCGTCGAGGAGTTCCCTGATGCCGGCCCGCACGAGGGCGGCGCGCGCGAGCTGTTCGGCGTGCTGTGGCGCAACAAGCGCTACCCGGTTCGGCGTGGTCGCCCAGTTCATGAACGTGGCTGCGCAGGTGTGCTCGTGGACGTATCTGATTCAGTACGTGGAGCAGGCGCTCGGCGGCAGTCTCGCGAAGGGCGGCGCCTACCTCCAGCTCAGCCTGCTGATCTTCCTGGCGTCGCGTTTTCTTATGACCTGGGTCATCGGGTACATCCGCGCGACCAAGGTGCTCGCGGCGCTCGCGTTTTTGGCCGTGCTGTTGTGCGTGTTCGCGATGTCGAGCCCAAACCAGGCCGGTGTGTTCGCCGTCGTCGCGCTGTCCTTCTGCCTGTCGCTGATGTTCCCGACGATCTACGGGGTCGCCCTCACGGGCCTTGGGCCAGCAACGAAGTTCGGTGCGGCCGGCCTCGTCATGGCGATCGTCGGTGGGGCCATCATGCCGCTGGTCCAGGGCAAGCTCGTGGACGCGACGAGCCCGGCGTTCTCGTTCATCGTCCCGGGCTTCTGCTTCGCAGTCGTCGGGCTTTACGCGCTGTATGACCTGAAGGCCCCGCCGAGCGTGATCGGGGGCAAGGTCGTCGGCGACGCGGGCCCGGCAAGCCTCACCGGACCCGCGCAACCCGCCGAGGGTGCGGCGTGAGCGGTCGGTGGTGCGCTGCCGCGGCTGTGGCAGCCATCGCGCTGGCATTGAGCGCGTGCGGCGGCGAGACGCCGACCAGCGCCACGACGAGCACCAAGCGGCTCGAGGTCGTGTCTTGGTGGACGTCAGGGTCCGAGGCGGCGGCCCTGCGGGTTCTGTTCGCCACGTTTCGTAGGTCGAACCCGGGCGTCAGGGCGATAAACGCCGCGGTTCCCGGCGGCGCCGGCTCCAACGCGATCGTCGAGCTCGCCAAGCGCCTGCAACACCACGACCCGCCCGACGTCTGGCAGACGTTCGCCGGCACGTCGGTCCAGGCCTATGCGAGCGGGGGTGTGGTCCGCAGCGTCGGGTCGATCTTCGCCCGCGAGGGTCTGCGCGCGAGGATGAATCCCACGATCCTCAAGGCCCTGATGCACGACGGCCGGCCCTTCGGTGTCCCGACCGGCGCGCACCGCAGCAACGTCCTCTTTTTCAACAAGAAGGTGCTCGAGCACGCCGGCGTCCGCCCTCCGTCGAGCGGCTATGCGCTCGCGGCGTTCCTCGCCGATCTCGAGAAGGTCGAGGCCTCTGGGGGAACGCCGCTGTGCCTCGGCGGCAGGGATCCCTTCACCAAGGTCGAGCTGTTCGAGAACACGCTGCTGAGCGTGATCGGGACGCGCGGCTGGAAGGACATGGTCAACGGCAACCTCGACTGGCGCAGCGGCCGGGTGCGGACGGCTCTCGAGCGCTTCGGCGCCATGCTCGACTACGCCGACCCGAACGCGAGCCGGCTGACCTGGGACCAGGCGACGAGGAAGCTCGCGGCCGGCGGATGTGCCTTTGAGTCCATGAACGACTCGGCCTTCGGCGAGCTCGTTGCCGACGGCGCGCACGAGGGCGAGGACTTCGGGGCGATCCCCTTCCCCGGCACCGACGACAGCTTCCTCGCGGTCGTCGACGTCTTCGTCGCCGCGACGAAGGCGAAGGATGCCAAGAACGCGCTCGCGTTCCTCAGCGGCATCGAGAAACCCGCCACGCAGCTCGCGTTCAGCAGGGCGAAGGGGTCGATACCAGTTGTCCGCGACGTCAACGTCTCCTCGCTTCCGGCCTACCAGCGGCAATCCTCGAAGGCCTTCTGGACATTGCCGGTGCTCCTTTCGATCGCGCACGGCGAAGCGCTGAGCCCGCAGTTCGAGGAGGGTCTCTACAACGCGGTGTCGAAGTACGTGCGCACGCGGAGCCCTAACGCATTCGCGGATGATCTCGAGACCGCGGTCTACAACGCCCACATCCCCCAACCCTGATCGTGTACCAAGGGTGTCCCAAGACACGCCCGGCGCCGCGATCGTAGCGGCGGATTGTCGTCCCCGCACCGGATCATGGGCTATTTCGTGGCGGCGGCTTCCATCAAGCAGGCGCAGGTCCGCGGGCTCGCGCAGAAAGTCCTCGGTTGCAGGACTGGTGCAATGCGCTCGCTCAGGCGCGCTGCAGCGAAACATCTCCAGCAGCACCCAGCTATCCGTCGGTTCTCGTTGCAGGCCGGCGAGTCGTCGAGTTAAGTGGCGCATGCCGCTGGGCGTGTCGCGACTCGTCGTGTCCGCGGAGCCGCCTCGATCCGATCGCGTGAGGTGATGGGGATGTTCGTCGTCGTCGGGGAGGCGCTGGTTGATCTGGTCGGCGAGCGCGGTGGCCGGACGCTGGCCGTGTATCCCGGTGGAAGCCCCGCGAACGTAGCGCTCGGCCTGGCCCGCCTGGGCAGCCCCGTGACGCTCAAGACGCGCCTGGGGCGCGATGCGCTCGGGGAGATGATCCGGGCGCATCTGGAGGCCAGTGGCGTCCGGGTCGACGCCGGCCCCGACGAGGCGCAGGTGTCGACGAGTCTGGCGATCGCGAGCCTCGCGGCCGGGATCGCCTCCTATGACTTCCGGATCGACTGGGACGTGCGTACCCTGGCGCCGCTTCCGATCGAGGCGCGCTGCATGCACACCGGTTCGTTGGCCACGGTGCTGCCGCCGGGCCGCGCGCACGTCATTGACCTCATGGAGCGCGAGCACGAGCGCGGCCACGTTACGGTGTCCTACGATCCCAACGTGCGACCGGCGCTGATGGGCGCAGCGGCGCGGGCGCGGGCGGATGTCGAGCGTCTCGTTGCCCTGTCCGACGTCGTCAAAGTAAGCGACGACGACCTGCACTGGCTCTACCCCGACCGGTCAGACGAGGACGTGGCCCGCGACTGGCTCGGGCGGGGGCCCGCGCTCGTCGTGGTCACCCGCGGCGACGCGGGCGTCTACGCGATCTCCGCGCGCGGCGAGCTGCGCTGCCCGGCGATGGCGGTCGACCTCGTGGACACCGTCGGCGCGGGCGATTCCTTCACCGCCGGCCTGCTCGACGGGCTGCGTCGCGGCGACCTGCTCGGAGCCGCGCGGGGCGACGCGCTCGCCGCGATCGATGAGGCGACGCTGGCCGATGTCGTCGCCGAGGCGGCTTTGGTCGCCGCGATCACCTGCTCGCGACCGGGCGCCGACCCGCCAACCCGTGCCGAGGTCGACGCGGCCTCCACGGCCAGGCGACCGGCATGACGCCGAACGCGCTGAGCATCGATCGATCTAGAGCTTCATGCGCTCGATGGGCTCGGGTACATCACGTAAACAAATGGGGTGAGACCAGCAGCCGCGACGGACGGGGCGAGTGTCGCTCCTTCTGGTGCGGGGGAGCAGTGCCGGCGGCGACGGCGAAGACAGCCGCAATGGGCTAGGAGCGGAACTCCGGATCGTCAGTGCCGCTTTGTGGGAATGCGGGAGCGGCCCGGACGACGGGGGTCGCTGCTGGATCGGAACGGGAGCAGAAGCGGCTGGCGGAACGGCCGCCACTGCCGCTCTCCGATCCTGATGCGGAAGGACAGTTCGTATACGCCCGACTGGTCCGTCCGCTCAACGATCCCCTTGCGGGCGCCCGCTCTTGCACTCTTCGACGGCCGTCGTGAGGCTTCGGAGGCGCTCGAGCGGGTCGAGGGTCAGATCGGGCCACAGCGCGTCCGCTCCTCGATCGGCCTACGGACACACGCGGGCAGTGGCCTCAGCCTTCGCCCTCCATGCGCAGCTGGCCGTCAGCCCCGAATTCCGCGCGAAGGAGGGCTCTGTGAACTGCGCACCGCAGCCCCCTCGGTCGCCGAAAGCAGGGCGAGGACCTCGGCGTGCAGAATCCGGCCGATGCCTACGCAACGTTTCGCCGTCTCCCGCGGTCTACCGCCTCTCCGGCGGCCGCCCGCGCTCGGAAATGGGCGAATCCTCAAGTGCGCCGCGGGCCGCGGACAGCCCGACCGGGGCAGCGCACCGACTCGGCGCGGACGAAGCAAACCCTGGCGAGCAGCGCGTCCGCGTGCGCGCCGAGCACGACCACGATCCGCTCGATCTCGGTCACCGCGGACTGCGCGGAGATCGTTTGCTCGAGCAGCGGCCGCCCCCCGAGGTCGGCGAGCGGCTTTGGCCCCCTACGGCGTGCCGGCGCCCGCCGCCAGGATCAGACCTGCATTCAGGCAGCGGCCTCGTGACGGCGGCGACGTGCCCATCAGGGCCGGCGCGCGAGTACCTGGTAGATCGACGCCCAGCCGGTCGTGAAGCCCTGACGGGCCGCATGCAGATACAGCCGCCACACTCGCGCACGCTCCTCGCCGGCATGTGCCACAGCCTGCTCGTAGCGGCGCTCGTAGCGCTCGATCCACTCGCTCAGCGTCCGCACGTAGTCCTCGGCGATGCCCTCGACGTGGGTCGTCACAAAGCCCGCTCGCTCCAGCCCCAACACGATCCGTGACAGTGGCAGCGGCACCCCGTCGGGGAAGACGAAGCGCTCGGAGAACGGTCCCTCGTCGGGCGTGTCGAAGTCCTTCAGCTTGGCGATCCCGTGGTTCAGCAACCACCCGCCGGGGTTGAGCAGGCCGAACAGTGTCACGGCGTAGAGGTCGATCCGCTCCTCGCCGACGGCCTCGACCATGCCGATGCTGGAGATCGCGTCGAACCGCTCGGCGCCCAGCTCGCGGTAGTCCGTCAGGCGGATCTCGACGAGATCCTCGACACCGGCAGCAGCGGCACGCTCGCGGGCCAGCGCCGCCTGCGGCTCGGACAGGGTGATGCCGAGCACGTGCACCTGATGCAGGGTGGCGGCATGGATCGCGAAGCTCCCCCAGCCGCAGCCGACATCGAGCAGCCGCTGGCCCGGCTTCAGCGCGAGCTTGCGGTAGACGAGCTCGCGCTTGGCCGCCTGGGCTTCGTCGAGTGTCTCCGCGCCCGTCTGCCAGTAGGCGCAGCTATAGGTCATCGTGTCGTCCAGGAACTGCTTGAAGAAGTCGTTGCCGACGTCGTAGTGGTGGCGGATGGCCAGGCGGTCGCGGGCCAGCGTGTGGCGTTCACCACGCAGCCGCAGCTCGCTGGCGGGCCGGCGCGGCGGCGGCGTCACGCCGATCGCACGGATCAGCCCGACGACGAGCCGGCCGATAGCCCACGGTCGCAACGGCGGCGGCTCGAAGCTGTCCACGAGCAGTAGGGCGGCATCGATGTCGTCGGTCTCGATCAGTCCGAGCGCGTAGGCACGGCCGAGCCCCAGCTCACCGGGAGCCCGCAGCAGGTGGGCGAGCGCTTGCGGCGAGCGGATCGTGAACGTCGGCGCCGGCTGCTCGGTCGCCTGCACCGTGGTGCCGTCCCAGAAGCGCACAGCGAACGGGCGGCGCGGTAGCGCCCGCTCCAGCTCCCCCCGCAGTGCCGCGGTGCGCGCGAACGGCACGTGACTAGCTGACCGCCTTCAAGGTTTTACGCGCGCGCCGCGCCGGGCCGACGCGCACCACGTCGTAGGCGATCCCGAGCTTCTCCATCAGCTCGATGAACTGTGCAGATAGGTCGATCTGGCGACCATCGGCCCCGTGCCGGGAGGAGGTCGGGAAGGCGTGGTAGGCGTTGTGCCACGCCTCTCCCCAGGTGGGCATCGCGAGCCACGCGAGGTTGCGTGACTCGTCGGCGCGGTCGTAGTCCTGCTTGCCGAAGAGGTGGCAGAGCGACTGGATGCTGAACGTCGGGTGGTGCATCAGGAAGATCCGCGCGGCGCCGCCCCACAGCAGTGCGGTCAGGTCACCGGTCACGGTGCCGCGGTCGCGAGGATCAGGAGGTCCTGCCAGACGAGCAGGTGGCTCGTCCACCCGAAGTACTTCCCGATGATCCAGGACGGATCGGCGTTACCGCGGTGCCGGCGCCGCTGGCGACGCGGTCGACGACCGGCATCGAGACGGGGCGCACAGCCGCGTTCGCCCCGGCGGCGAGCGATCCCGGTTCGGCCGCCGCGACGACCCTCACGTCAGTGGCGGTGTCGGCCATCGGCGGGCACATCCTAGCGTTCGCCCGTGCCGCCTGCGGCCGGCCGTGCGGCGATCACTAAGCAGAGGCCCTTGAACTTCCAACTTAGCCCGGATCTCCGAATGGGGTGGTCGACTCGCTGGATCCGGCGAAGTTGACTCGGTGGCTGGCGGGGCGTCGGGTGATCAGATCTGTGCGCTGGCTGGCTTGTCTGAGCGGGTCCGCAGAGTCGTCTTAGCGTGTTTGTGAGCAGCGACAACCCACCCGACCTGACCATCGCCGGGATCTCGCCGGTCGCCGAGAGCAGGCCCAAGGCCGGGCGCCGTATTGAGCCTCGTGCGTTGGCAAGCTCCGGCGCCTCGGTCACGGAATTGGCGAGATCCGCGACTCTGAGCCCGCCGATCCTCGAGACCTGCCCTCGGGTCAGGACAGGCATCCTGATCGCTGCGTTGCCGGGGCGATGCAGCCGTCCTAGACAGCGCGGTCGACGTACGTGCAACCGTTCCGGAGGGCGGGCCACCGGCCCCTGAGGTCGATGCTGCCGAGCTTGTGCTACGTGGGCAAGGACAAAGTCCAGCGGGCGCGACGCAGGGCACCCGCGGCGTCACTGCGCCCATGTGGACCTCGTCGTCCGGCAAGGCCAGCGGCCGGCACGGCCACGATTAGTACGCGTGCCAGCGATCGGAAAACTGCGCGCCGCGATGAGTGAGGGCTGATGGCGACGCCGCCAGGCTGTGGGTAGTTGGGTCGAACTCGACCTGCCTCGCCACCTTCCAGCGCTCGTTCCGGGCGAAAGATCCGCGGCGTCCTCTGATATCGGTGATCCCGATGCTCGAGAAGGTGACCATGCCGTAGTTAGCGAGCGCCGAGTATCGGGCGAACGGTATCCCCGCCGTGACCTCGGCCGTCGAATGGTCACAACTCTGTCTCAGGCAGTCAGACGAGTCCACGATCGTGACTGATTTGCGGTGGGTCAAGTCCGTGACCGAGAACCGATACCGGGCCACCTGGTACGTGTATGGGCCGGCGATATAAGGAAAAACGCCGAGGTAGGAGACGGTGGCCGACAGGTGATCCCCCGGATAGGGCGTGAGCACCCCTCCGGCGGCTCCGGTTGCCTGCACCCCGCCGACTTCGAAGTAAGCGATATAGCTGGCGATCGTTCCTGTGCAGAACGCCCGCGCGACCACCTGCTCCGATCGAGAGTAGGACGGTCCCATCCCCACCCCGAACCAGGCTTCCCCGTTGTAGCCCGGGGACGACTGGCCGGGGCACCTGATCGCGGGCATGACCCAGCTGGCGTGAACGGACCGGAAGGCATCGTGCGTGACCCGGTAGCCAGCCTGAAACGCCGAGCTGCTCGCCCACGCCGTGCTGGAGGTCAGCAGCGCAATGGCCGCCGCTGCGAGCGGTATCACCCTCGCTCTCACCCGAAGCCCTCAAGCGCCGCACGCCACATCGCGCGCGCACCGTACTCCAAACCACGCATCGATACAACCGCGCAACGCCGATCTGCGACCAGCACCAACCGACTCCTGAATTCGCGCCGCGGACCGGAGCGGTCGGTCCTAGCTCTCCCCCGGGAGAGCAGCGCGCGCGTCCGAACGCCGAATCGATCGCTCTCGCTCGCCAGCCAAGCAGGTGTCAAGCGCCAGCCATCGCGATGACCAGCGGCGCGAGCAAGACCTGCTTCTCGCTCGGCACGTGCATCTTGAGGCCGGCAACGAGAGACACGCTATGCGCGGAAAGCGGGCGGGTGGCGCGGTCGTCGACCCGCCCGGGCTCGAGCTAGAGGATTGTTCGGAGGCCGGCCGTGGCCGGGATCACCGGTGCCGGTCGCGAATGGACGGTGTGGATGATCTCGGCGCTGTCGATCCCCTGCAGGTAGATCGATGTGACACCGAGGTGCGCGTGCCCCAGCTGGCGCTGGATCACAACCAGCGGCACGCCCTCATGCGCCATCTCAACAGCGTGCGCATGACGAAGCTGATGCGGCGCGAACCGTCGCCGCACGCCCGCCTTGGCTGCGGTGCGCCCCAATTGCTTGCGGGCTGAGGATGACTCCCAGTACCGACCGGCGGTCGCGCCGCGAATCACACACAGCAGCGCGCCGACCGGCAACTGACGCCGGACGGCCAGCCACGGCTCTAACTGCGACCAGGCCCAGCGATCCATGCCCACCTCGCGACGGCGGCCACCCTTCCCGCGGCGCACCAGGACCGCACCCCGCGAAGGGTCGAGGTCAGTCTCGGCGAGCTCGAGCGCCTCACCGATGCGCAGACCCGCCCGCCACAAGATCACGATCAGCGCGCGCAGCCGGACGCCATCGACGCTGCTGCCGGCCTCGCGCATCACCGCGATGATCTCCTCGACCGTCGGCGGGTCGGCCGGATACCGGCGGCCTTTGTTTCTCGGAGCACGACCCTCGTGAAAGCCGGGCATCGTCACCGGCGACCGGCGATGACCAGCCGCGTCATAGAGAACGGGTTCCATCTTGCCCTCCTAGAGGGGGATTGATATGGACCACTCAATCGTCGACCCCTCACTGGGACCCGTCTCGCCGGGTGCAGGGCCGGCACCGGACCGTGCACGACCGCTCGGCTGCCTATGCAGGGTCGCGTCGGCTATGCCGACCACCAAGCCCCCGCTGGTCAGGTCCGAAGGTTCGTCTCCCGCGATCGGAATGTCGCCGAAGCGCTCGCGCGAAGCGAGGCCGGCTGAGGAACGAAAGCGATCGCCA
>CALAQT010000550.1 GCA_937888775.1 uncultured Actinomycetes bacterium
GCGCGCCGGACTTTCGCTTTGCTCCGGCTGGCGGATGACTCCTATCAACGGGATCCAGGAGTTCGGACAGCTCGGTGCTCGCGACTGCTCATAGGTCAAGCTGGGGTTGCCTCGACCGCCGCCGGGGGAGGGCCTCTTGTGCTTGCCCTTGTCGGAGGGCCCGCGAAAGACCAGCCCGTCCCGACGGTGGTGAGGTGCCGCGAGCGGCGACAGGACGTAGCCCCTGGTGAGGGCCTTGTCTATGAGCACCCACAACGGTACCTCCGTACGCGGAGTTCGGGACATATTGGGGACACGCCCGATAATCGCGGTCCGCCGGAGAAGTCAGAAAGCCCGTATTACCAGAGGTTTCCCAGAGCCGACGCCCGGACTCGAACCGGGGACCCCTTCATTACGAGAGACTCCGGAGGCCTTAGCGGGCGATCACGAGCGGCGACTGGCGGTAACGAATGACCTGCAAATGCGGCTCTTTGTGGAGGGTTCGGAGGAGCAGACGTGATCGTGGGTTTTCGAGCTGGTGTGTCCGTTTTGTGTCCGCCCGTCGAGCGGTTGGTCACTTGCGGCCCCTGCTGCTCAGGTGTGTTAGACATCTTGGCCTCGACGCGAACGGTCGCATGCTGACGATCGGAAAGCTCGGCGCCTCCCCGAGTCAGCTCGAGTACTACGAGCGACAGGTCGCCGCCGGCGCGGAGGACTACTACGCCGGCCGCGGTGAGGCACCCGGTGTGTGGCTGGGCGCCGGCGTTGAGGCCCTCGGCCTGGCTGCCGGATCGCGCGTCGAGCGCGAAGGCTTCATGGCGTTGATGCGCGGGTGCCATCCGGCGGGCGGGAGTGTGCTGCGGCCGATGACGAAGAGCTCGACGGTCGCCGCGGTCGATCTGACGTTCTCGGCGCCGAAGAGCGTGTCGGTGCTGTTCGCCATCGCCGGAGGCGAGGTCTCAGAGGCGTTGGTCGAGGCGCACGAACGCGCCGTCGCTGCGGCCGTGGCATACCTGGGGCGGGAAGCCTGTCAGACCCGTCGCGGCCGCGGCGGTATGGAGCGGGTGAGCGGCGAGGGGTTCGTGGCGGCGGCGTACCGGCACCGTCTCTCGCGCGCCGGGGATCCGCAGCTGCATAGGCACGTCGTCGTGGCAAACCTCACGCGAGCGGACGGCCGGTTCACCGCCCTCGACGCACACACGCTGTATGAGCACAAGTCCGCCGCCGGCGCGGTCTACCGCGCGGCGTTGCGCGCCGAGGTGCGCGAGCGGCTGCCGTGGGCGTCCTGGCAGCGCGTCGGGCGCGGGCTGTTCGAGATCGACGGCGTGCCCGATGACGTGCTGCGGCACTTCTCGCAGCGCCGGGCTGAGATCGAGGAGCGCGCCGCCGAGCTGGTCGGCGCCGACGCGGCGGGGTCGCTGTCCCGAGAGCGGATGCAGGGGATCGCCCTCGCCACTCGACGCCCGAAGAGCAACGACACCATCGACGGTGAGCAGTGGCGCGCCGACGCCCGGGCCCGGTCAGCCGAGCACGGGTTCGGCCCGAGGGACCTCGCCCAACTCCGGGCCCGCCGACCCACCGACTCTGTACGCCCGTCCTTTCAAGCGGTCGCAGCCCGGCTGACCGGTCCGGACGGCCTGACCGCAACGCACAACACGTTCACGCGCCGGCACGTGGTTGCCGAGCTCGCCGGCGAGTTCACCGACGGCATCCGGCTGAGCGCGCTGGAGCGCGCGACCGATCGGTACTTGGAGCACCCATCCGTCCGCCCGCTGGCGTCGACCGAGGCAGGCGTCCCGGGTTTCACGACAGAGGATCTCATGACTTGCGAGCGTGCGATCCTCGACGGCGCGCACCGTCGCCGCGGGTGCGGGACCGCCGTCGCGCCCGATCACGTCGTCACCGGCGCGCTGGGCCCGCTCGCAGCCGGCACTGAACGCCGACCAGGCCGCGGCCGTCCGCTCGATCGCGACGAGCGGGAACGGTGTCGACACCGTCCAGGCACTCGCGGGCACCGGGAAGACGACGATGATGCGAGCGCTGGCCGATTTGTACGGCGACGCCGGCTACTGCGTGATCGGCGCAGCACCAACCGCACGCGCGGCGCGCGAGCTGCGGGAGGTCGCTGGCGTTCCCGCGGAAACGCTGCACGCCCTCTCAGCGGATCTCGACAGCACCCGCGGCTTCCGGGAGAAGACCGTGTTGCTGCTCGACGAGGCTGGGATGGCGAGCACCAGGATCAGCGCGGCGATCTTCGAGCAGGCCGAGCGATCCGGCGTAAAGGTGATCGCGGTCGGCGACCCGGGCCAGCTCACCAGCGTCCAAGCCGGCGGATGGCTCGCCGCCCTCACCCGCCAGCATGCCGGCCCCGAGCTACGCCGAGTGCTCCGCCAACACGACCCCGCCGAGCGCGATGCGCTCGAAGCGCTCCACGACGGCAACCCCGAGACCTACCTCGACCACAAGGCCGACCAGATCACGATCCACGCCACCGAAGACGACGCGCTCGGCGCCGTGATCGACCAATGGGCCGAGGCACGGGTAGCGCACGGCGCCATGGCCGTCGCGATGATCGCCCGCGACAACGCCACGCGCGATCGGCTCAACTGCGCCGCCCGCGAGCGTCTCAAGGCCCGCAGGGACCTGCCCGGCCGCGACGTCATCATCGGCGGCCGCGAGTGGGCTCCGGGAGATCGCATCATCGCCAGGCGGAACAACCGCCAGCTCAACATCGACAACGGCACCCTCGCCACCATCACCAGCTTTGACCGGCAGCGCCGCGCTGTCCTCATCAGAACCGACGGCGGCGATGAGCGCGCGATCGACGCGTCCTACCTCGCCAACCACGTCGAGTACGCGTACGCGATCACCGGCCACTCCAGCCAAGGCGCCACCGTCGAGAACGCGATCGCCGTCGGTCGCCCCGAAGAGTTCACCCACGAATGGGCGTACACAGCCCTCTCCCGCGCCAGGCACCAGACCACCATCCACCTGATCGCCGACCACGGCCCCGCCGAACAGGACCGTCGTGGATATGCGCCACCACAACCTGACCGAGAGCCGGCCGACGCACTCGATGCACTCGCCCGCGCGATGCGACGCAGCGAAGCGGAGCTGCTCGCGGTCGAACACCCCGAACTGAATCCGCCATCCGTCACCACCGGCGGCGGCCAACCGCACCAGCCAATCCCTTCACCGAGCCCGACCCGATCTGCAGGCTGGGCGAGCAGGGAATCCACGCGCTCGTGGCGACCACAAGATCCCGCATCGCGCACTTCGCTCGGGCGCTGACGCCGACGACCCGTCGACGCGCAAACCCGTCGTCCGAATGGCCCGGCTCGACCGCGCTCGCGCGTCGGCCGGAGACGCGCTATTTGTCGATAGGAGGGCTCGCTCAACAACGGTCTACGGGCCTCGGTTTTGGCGACGAGGAGTTGCTCCTGCCGCACTGGAGGCTCAGCTCCGCTCGTCGCTGAAAAGCAGGGGCCGCGCGGCAGTGTGCAGGATGGGAGGCGATACATAGGCATCGGCACCATCGCTCAGTCGAGTCGGCCGGTTCGCGTAGCGCTCGGAAATTGGGCGAATCCGATAGCGCGCTGCGGCGTTGGCAGGGCCGGATCGTGACGAGCGCAGTGTCGCCAGACCAATCGCGTCTCGTCGGATACGCGCGACGACGAATGCGATCGTCCGCGGCATGCGCGGTTTCCGCGGTGGCTGTCGGGAAAACGACTCAGCGTTCCGGTGCATCAATTGGTCGTGGGACGCCACCATCAGAATCTCTTCAGGATCGCCGCGGTTCCTGGGACGACAACCGTCAATAGGGCAGGATCGGGGCGGCTTGTCCCACCGTTGACCGCTCAACGTAATTTCGCGTGTGTTTATCCCGAAGTTCCCCCTGGTGAAATAGCCGAATTCCGTTCATTCCCTGGCTTTTCGGGCTGTTTGGGGTGTTCGGGTCGTGTCTACCGATCGACTACGACTGGGGCGTGTTGGGCGAGATCGAGCGCTTCGGCTTGGAGGGCGGTCGGCTGGGTGAGTTTCTGAAAGGTGCTGGTTGAGCCGTGCAGGCGAGTGGTGTTCTGGGTCTGGGTGGAGAGCTCGCTCAGGAGCGTGTCGTAGCTGTGCGCGGGGTGGCCGGTGCTGGTCCGTTTCGTCTGCGCTTTGTGTTGCGCGCCGGTGGAGCGAACGGCCTTTGCGACGGGATCGGGGCTCACGGGCCGGTGCTCGTCGGTGAACAGCAACGGTTTCCACGCGGCTTTCAGATGCCAGGTGAGGTAGTAGGCGAGCATGCAGATCAGCACGTGCGCGCGGACCCGGTCCTCGAGGTGGTGATGGATCGGACGGATTTGCAGGTCGGGGCCCTTGATCGATCCGAACGCTCTTTCGGCTTGTTCAAGGTTCTTGTAGGCGCGCACGACATCTCCGGTCGCGAGAGCGGTCTCGGTGAGGCTCGTTCGCAGGATGTAGAACCCATCCAGTGACGCTTCCGCGGCGATCTCCACGGTCTTGGGTGTGTAGGTGAACGTGGTGTCAGTGATCGTCGTCTCGAAGTGCTTGCGCATCCGGTAGCGCTTCAGCGCCGGTCCGACCGCGAGACCGATCTTGTCGGCACCGGACAGGGTGCCGGCCGTGACGCGGTGAGCGATCGCGGCCAAGTCGATCTCCGTTGCCGCGAGCAGCTCGGTGCGTTTGCGGGCGCGTTGCGCGCCGACGAGGGGGTCGCGGCACACGATCAACCGTTCCCCGGGGAACTCGGCGACGTCGGTGATCTCCCCCAAGTTCTGCTGGTCGAACAGCGAGGGCTGGAAGATCCCGGAGCGGGCGAGTTTCTTGATCGTGGGGGCTTTGAGCGCGGTGATCCAGTCAACCCCGTCGGTCTCTGAGAGCAGGTGAATGTTCGCTTTGGTGACCATCCCGCGGTCCGCGACGACCACGATCCGCGACAGGTTAAACCGGTCCTTCAGCTTCGTGATCTGGGATGGGAGGGTCTTGTCGTCGTGGCACTCGCCGGTGAACACCTCAACCGCGACCGGCCGCCCGTCGGTGTCGCACAACAGTCCGTAGATGATCTGCAAAAGCCCGGGCTTCCCGTCCCGCGAGTACCCCAACTTCGCCAGTGGACACGTCCGCCCCTCAAAGTAGCTGGAGGACACGTCATAGAGCACCATCTCCCCATCCGCGAGGTGACGGGCAGCGAGGCGATCCTCGACAAGTTTCTGACGGTCAAGCAGCCAGTCCATCGCGAGGTACAGGTCATCCTCATCCGCGCCGAGAACATTGCACTCCTCGGCGAGGGTGGACTGCCCGAGCGTGCGGACCGTCCCGAGCTTCGATCCCGGCGCGATCACCCGCCCGACGATCATCGCCATGCACAGATCGCGCTCCCGGCATGCCGAGCGGTCCAGCAGCTTCGCGAGGTCAAGCCGGCGGGCCATCGCCAACGCCGCCGTGACATGCCCGGCGGGGAGTGACCGCTCGATCTCAAACGCATCATCGACGCTCATCAGCGTCTCGCCGGCCAACACCCGCCTTAACGCGTCGATCGCGTCCGCCGGGAGGTGCGAGAGGTTCGCGAGCGTTTCCTTCTTGACCTTCCCGTCCTGGCGGTAGGACCGGCGCAGCAACGTCGCCTTGTACTCGCGATCCCCGACCCGGCGCGTAGTCGTGCTCACATGCATCGCACCGGTCTGTCTTGCAGGACGGCCCATCGCCGCAGAATACCGCATCCACACAACGATTAGTAGTGGGTACATCCGAACGCAACAAAAAGGCCGGAATCCCCCACCAACACAGGGATCCCGGCCTCTACACCAGCTGACTACAGGGGGAACTTCGGTTTATCCGACAGCCACTGCGCAAGGTGGGGAAGCCTCTCGCTCCGGTGAGAGGCGCGCGTACCACGGCACCGGCCTGCCGCCGGCTGTGATCGCGCGGTGAGGTGGTCGTGCAGCCGGCGGTGTTGAGCAGGACTCCTACTCACCCGACCCCCTGAACGGTTACGTCCAGCGTGGTTGGACCGCAGGGCCGGCACGGTTCGAGGATAGGTTGTGACTCG
>CALAQT010000551.1 GCA_937888775.1 uncultured Actinomycetes bacterium
CCGAGGAGAGGTTGTTGATCAGCGGTTGGGTGGCCGACTTGCCGATCAGCCCGAGAAGCGAGATCAGCGCAAGCAGGGCGGGAAAGATCGAGAGTACGCCGTAATAGGTCAGCGCGGCCGCCCAGACGGTGAGGTTGTCCTCACGGAACTCCGCCACGGTGCGCTTGAGCACTCCGCCCCACGCTTCGCGCTTTAGATCGGTCGGACCCTCAGGCGCGCGATCTTCTCTTGATCTTGACGGCTCGTCGTCCGCGCGTGTCATCGCAGCCCTCTTCCGTTTCGCTCATGCCTCGTTTTGGCCTGGTCGGTGCTGGGCGTTGTCACTCACGCTGACGCGTCCTCTGGACGGTCCTGGTAGACGGTGACGATCATCTCCATGAGCATGTGATTAGGGATCCGTACGCGTCGACCTTGGCCGGTGTCGAGCACCGTGCTGGTCCCCTCGATCGCGGTGATGCGCCCGCGCACCTCGCCGATGGCGATTTCCTGGCCGACGGCGTAGTCGCTGCGTACGTAGCGGCCGGCGCTGAGCGCGCGGGCGACGTCGCGTCCGCCGAGGCCGAAGGCCAGGGCAACGGTGGCCGCTGCGCCGGCGAGCAGGATCGCGAGGAGGATCAGCAGCGCGAGCGCGGAGATCGCTAGCTGTGCCGCGGCGGCTATGAAGAAGATGGCCAGTACCGTCGCGTGCGCGAACGCGCCCAGCGGTATCGGCAAGTCGAGCTGGTAGGTCAGCCGGTCGACCCGCTCGCGGGCAAACCCGGCCAGCACCACGCCGGCGAGGATGAGCGCCGCTGCGATCATCAGCTTGGGCAGCGCCAGGACACCCTGGTTGAGGGACTGGCTGAGAAATTGCAGCCCCAGCAGCGACAGCGCCGCGAACACGACCACGATGCTCACGGCGATGCGCACGGCGATCCCGATCACGCGGGCCAGCGAGCGGCCGAGGCCGGCGCTGTCCAGGACGTCGTGGATCCTCCAGCGATCGGCGAGGCGGTCCACTCCGGCTGCCTGCAGTGCCTTGATCAGCAGCCGGGTGAGCAGCCGGGTGAGCAGCAGGCCGATGATCAGCAGCGCCAGCGCGCCGCCCAACCGCGGTAGGAACGCCCCTACGGCGTCGGCGGCACGGTTGAGCACGGAGGCGACCGGCGTGCTCATGAGCGCGTACGAGCTTTGGTCTGAAGCAGCGCCTGTATGCCGTTCGCAAGTGCGGCCGCGAGCCGGGCGACGGCGAGCAGCGGACCGCGCGCCGCGCGTTGCCAGCGAGCGGCACGCAGCACGCTCACGACGAGGGCCCGGTCGGAGCGCGGAGGATCGCTGCGCAGCAGCCCGAGATGCTCGTTCAGACGGATCTCGGCCGGGCTTGCGTAGTCGGGATCGAGGGGATCGCCGTTCACTCGGGCAGCTCCCAGTCGTAGGTGTTGGCGCGCAACAGCTGGATCAGCTCCTCCCGCGCGCGGTGCAGACGTCCCTTGACGCTGCCGAGCGGCATCTCGAGCACCTCGGCGATCTCCTCGTAGCTGAGACCCTCGAGGTCGCGCAGCACCACCAGCGAGCGGTATGTGGGATGCATGCCGCCCAGCTTGAGCGCCAAGCGCTGCCGGCGCTCGCGGGCCTGCAGGAGCTCAGCGGGCTGGCGCTCTACTGGCATGGTCTCCGGGATCTCCTCGACGACGGTTTCGGGATCGATCGGATGGCGTCGTCGGCGCTGCAGCGTGCTCAGCGCCGCGTGGTGGGTGATCTGCAAAAGCCACGCACGGAAGCTGGCGTCTCCGCGGAAGCTCGAGAGACGGTGAAAGGCACGCAGGAACGCGTCCTGGCTGACGTCATGCGCGTCCTCAGGGCCAACGACGCGCGCCGCCACACGGAACACCACGTCGCGATGTCGCTCCACGAGCGTCTCGAAGGCACGCAGGTCCCCGCGCCGCGAGCGCGCGATCAGGGCATCGTCGGAATCCATGACAGGCACGGAAACTACCGCGGAAGCCAAGCCAAGGCTGACCGAAAGAGCATGGATTGAGGAGCCCCAGTGAACGCGGGCGGAAGCGCAAGAAACCGTCGCCGCTTGAGAGGAGGCGGTCATGGCCAAGGGTTGAGATCGCCGCCAGGTCCGGAAAGTTACGCGACCACGGGTCGGCCGGGGGCGAAAGCGCGGCGAGCGCGTAACCAAATCGCCATGCGGTCGGTCTGATGACTTGACGTCAGCAGGGAGACTGATGATGGGCACGGAGATAACCGAGGCGTACGACTGGCGTGAGCTGCTGGACGCTGAGCGCGAGCAGCTTGGCAAGGTGCGCAAGGCACACATCGAGACCGAGAGCGATACCGAACGGTGACCAGAGAGAGCGAACAGGGCGTCAAATTCAGCGCGAGAGCGCACGGATTGCGTGGCAGTCACAGTTGCGGGGTAGGAGCAACATGCCCCAAGGGAACGAGAGGTAGATGATGGGTGACTCCGATCGTCCTGTCGGAGAGCTTTTGAAAGAGCTCTCCGAGCAGACCACGATGCTGGTGCGCCAAGAGCTCGAGCTGGCCAAGCTCGAGTTGACCGAGAAGGGCAAGAAGGCCGGCATTGGCGCTGGGATGTTCGGCGGTGCGGGCATCGTGGGGTTCTACGCGGTTGGTGCGCTGACGGCGTGCTTGATCCTGGCGCTTGCCACAGCGGTCGATGGCTGGCTGGCTGCTTTGATCGTCGCCGCGCTCTATGGCCTTGCGGCCGGCGTGCTCGCCTTGTCAGGCAAGTCGAAGGTTCAGCAGGCCGTTCCACCGGTACCCGAGCAGGCCGTCGACAGCGTGAAGGAGGACGTGCAATGGACCAAGAGCAGAGCAAAGCAGGCCAGGAAGTAGCCGGCGAGCAGGACCGCACACCTGAGCATGTTCGCGAAGAGATCGAACAGACACGTGCCGAGCTGGGTGACACCGTCGCCTCGCTCGCCGAGAAAGCCGATGTCAAAGGTCAGGCAAAGCAGGCGGTCAACGAGGCCAAGGACACCGTGAGCGGCAAAGTCTCTGACGTCAAGGACACGGTCGTCGGCAAGAAGGACGAGTTCGTCTCCTCAGCGCGGGAGGCTACGCCAGACACGGCAAGCCAGGGCGGCCAGCGGGTGGCGTCAGTGGCAAGAGAGAACCCGGTCCCGCTGGCGGCGCTCGGTGCCTTCGCGCTGGGCTTCCTGATCGGAAAGCGGGTCGGTCGGTGAGCCTGGTTTTTAAGCCGGTCGGGATCCTCAGCGGCGTTGTGGCTGGACTGGTCGGCAAGAAGATCTTTGAGCTCCTGTGGAGCCTGATCGACGATCAGGAGCCGCCGGAGCCCAAGCATCGTCACGTCCACCTCGGTAAGCTCGCCGCCGCGCTGGCACTCGAGGGCGCGATCTTCCGGGTTGTTCGCGGGTTTGCCGAGCACGGCGCGCGCCAGGGCTTCTCACAACTGACCGGAGAGTGGCCGGGCCAGGAAGCGCCCGCGGAAGAGAGCAGCTCGTGAGCGCCGTCGATCAGCTCTCCCGCCTTGGCCCCTATCTGGGCCGCCTGCTCGAGGACGAATACGTGCAGGAGCAGATCGGCCAAGCAATCATCGGGTTGCGCCGGTCCTACCGTCGCGCGAGCGGTCGCCGCGCCAGCGACGCGCTGAAGGACAAGCGGCTCAGGAGCCAGGTTCGCGAAACGGTCAACTCGCTGCTCAAGGCTTCGTCGGCCCTGCAGGGCAAGCCCGCCAAGCGCAGGCGCCGCCGCTTCCGCCGCGCGCTGCTATTGGCGGGAGCTGGTGCCGCGGCAGCGCTGGCGTGGCGAGCAAACAACAATCAGACAACCTGGCCAGGAGGAGATGATGGCTGAACCCGTTCCCGCAGGAAGCGATGTCTCTCCCGGCACTACATCTGCACCAGCTGCGGCTACGAGCTCCAGGGCGGCTCGACCCACCATGCCGCAAGCGCGACCCAGATACCGGCGCTTGCCGCTCTCCACACAACGAGCAAACGCCCGACCCCATCAAAGAGAAAGTCCGCACGGACGTCGAGCACACCGCCGGTTTTGGAGGAATCTGAGCAGTCTGATCAGGCGGAGCCAGACTTCCGCATCCACGAACCACCGGAACGCTGGCCCGGGGCCACGGCCCGCATCCGGTCTTCTGCTCCGATCCTGACATGAGCCGGAGCGGTAGCGACGATCCGGTGGGGGTCGGGCGACAAACCAGAAGCGTCGCCGCGCTTTTGATCCCCCGGCGGTGGTGGTGCTGGAGCCCCATGAAGGGGTCCTACGCGGTGTCGCATCGCGGTGAGGAGGAGACGCTCGGCTAAGAGCAGCCGCGGTTGACTGCGGCACCGTGGGCTACGTCGGATGGCCACGGCTGCGGAGCGGTGAAGAGGAACACGACGCGCGGCGAGGCCATTGAGGCATCCCAGATGTAGCTGGTACCCGGCGGTGTGGTGTCTGCTTTGGAGGACCCAGCCTCCGTTCCGGCTCCGCGCCATTGGATGGTGAGCTTGTCGGCTTTGAGCACCGGGAGCGCGTGGCTGACGCGTGCGCCGAGCAGATGGCTGCAGTGCAGCAGTTCTCCGGGCGCGAAGGCGCTGGCCTGCGACTGATAGGTCTCTCCTGGCTTAGCGGGGCGTCCGAGCCCGATGTATCCCTGGCCGGTGAACGTGGTGGGGATCTTCACGCCGATCGGGCAGCGCCCGCCGCCGGTCACGCAATGACCACCGTGAAGAGCTTGTATCTCGCTCATAGCGCCGCCGTAGCCGCCGGTGTAGATAACGGTCCCGACGAGACTTGGAGAGACGGGCACCAGGGTCACGGTGATGTTCAGATGCTGCTGGGCAAACGCCGCTTTGAGGCGGCTCTCGGCGGCGAAGGGGTCGGTGACCGTCGCGGTGATCTCGTTGTCGCCGGCGTTCCGAAACGACACCACTGTCGCAGTGGTGGGAGATCGGTCGGCTGAGCCCGCGATCACCGCGACTGCGACTACGGCCGCGGTCACCGCCGCGAGCGTCCAGACGATCGCCAGACGCCTCGCTCCCTGGACCCGGAATCGCCAATGTCGACTGGGTCGCGCCCCCCGCAGTCCGCGGCGCTCCGTCACCGCGTCCAGCAAATGTTCCCGGCTGATGATTTCCTCAAAGAGCTCGGCCCGTCGCACCGGCAGGAGCTTGCGTCCCCAGGACGCCGACCATGTCGCTGACTGGTCGGGACGGGTGCTTGTGCGCGATATTCGGCGCGGATCAGCCCGCGGCGCAGCGCGAAACCACGAAAGTCGAGTATCGGACCATCAACGCTGTATTTCCGCGCGCGCGTTCGCGGGCCCGGGACCGTCGATGTGGCGCCGGAACCGTCGAGCATGTGGCGCCGGGACCGTCTAGCATGTGGCGCCAGGGACCTAGTGAGCGTGAGAGGATGTTTATGACGAACCTTGTCGATATCTCGGGTATCGCTGACACCTATGCGGAGAAGTTGCATGCCGCTGGCGTGCCGACGGTGGAAGCGCTGTTGGAGAAGGGGGCCACGCCCGAGGGTCGGGAGCAGATCGGGGAGGCCAGTGGTGTCGGGCACGCGCAGGTCCTCACATGGGTCAACCACGCCGATCTGTTCCGCATCAACGGCGTAGCCGGCGAGTATGCGGAGCTGCTCGAGGCGAGCGGTGTCGACACCGTGGTGGCACTCGCTCAGCGCAACCCCGAGCACCTGACCGAGAAGATGGGGCAGGTCAATGAGCAGAAGAGCCTCGTGCGCCTGCTCCCGACCGGGGAGCAGGTGGCGGGCTGGATCCGGGAGGCCAAAGACCTTCCCCGAGTGGTGACGTACTGAGGGTTCGCTAGGGAGGGTGGACATGGGTCTCGAGCGCATAGCAGAGAGGGCCGGCAAATCATCGATCAGCGCGTTCTGACCGAGACCGGGAAGCCGCAGCCCGCGGCGCTAGCCCGTCACTTGCGCGTTGCGGCCGACGCGCGGCACCCCGGCGTCAGGAACGACACGCCGTACGAGCCAGGAGGAGAACGATGAGCGCAGGAGCCATCATTGCCATCGTGGTTGGAGTCGTAGTAGTGATCGTGCTGCTGGCGCTGCTGAGCCGTGCGGCCCGTGGACGCCGGTTGGAGGGACGCCGTGAGCAAGCCGCCGAGCTGCGCAGCGATGCGGCGGACCGGGGCGTGATCGCGGAGCGCGAGCGCGCGTTGGCCGACGAGCAGGCCGCGCTTGGCAGGCAGGCCGAGGCCGAGGCTGAGCAGAAAGCTGCGGTCGCCCGCCGTCACGCTGCCGATGCCCAGCAGCAGGCGCAGGTAGCCGAGCACGAGGAGCGATCCGTCCAGGAGAAGCACGCCGAGGCCCGCGAGGTGGACCCTGACGTGACCGACGACGCCGGCGAGGAGACAGACGCGAAACGCCGCGACTAGTCGAGCACCGGCAGCGTGCGCTCTCCGGGACAGCTCGTCGCGCGCCGTTAGACGGACTCGGGTAGCTCGTCGCCCGCCCCTCATCATCCACTCCGATGACATGCAGGCTGCACTCCGCAGGGACGCGACTTCTCTTGAAGCGCCGTCACGGGCGTCGAACGCGGGGCCTTGCCCAGCTTGAGCGTCGCGTTCAAGGCCGCGCTTCTAAAAGAACAACTCGAATGAGCCAGCCAGCGTTGCGAATGACCGCGATCGCGTACGCCTCCATGACGATGTCAAGGGGAGTCGTCGGCGGGGCGAGATCGGATTCTTGTTTCGTCCTCCATCACTTGAGTTGCCGTTGCCGTGAGCAGGTACGCTGGAGCTATGGGACTACTTGAAGTACTCATCATCATCCTGGTGCTCGCCGCCATCTTCGGCGGTATCGCCGTCAGCCCGGTGCTGTTCGTGCTGCTGATCGTCGTGGTCCTGATCCTGTTTACCAGGGGCGGGTTTGGCTATCAGCGGGGGTCGCGTAGACGGGGGTCGCGTAGATGAGGACGGCGAGGCGCCCCGTCTGTGATCAACTCTCTTGACCGGCTGCGCAAGGCCTTCGAAGTCGCCCAGGCCGCGCTGACCGCACCGAGACGCCTGAGTCTCTCCCTGGCGTCCTGAGGGCCGCGCAGTGGCGGTTCTCGCGGTGGTCCTAGTGCGGCGGTTCGGTTGCGCGGACGCTCCCCCGGTCGGCGGCGACAGACCCGCACCACGCTCGGAGTCGCGCCGCAGCAAATCCTGCGTCGTCGCTGGCATCCGAGCACCGCGATGGCTCCAATCACGTCAGCTTGGATTCGGTCCCGCGCCGATGGTGGGTGAGACGGGCGGGTGGGCGCCCACCGCGATGTTGGCTCCCTTGGCGAACACCCGGTCGGGCACCGTCTCGTCGGCGAGCGCGTCGAACGCGACGAGCTTGCCATCGTCTGATCCTGGTCGACCAGCTCGGCCGGCAGATCGCTCGGGAGCTCAAGCGTCTCGGTGCCCACCACCCGTACGTGCCGCTGTTGATGACCGCACCGGGTGTCGGCTGGCTCGTTGGATTCTCGATCGCCACCGTGATCGGCGACATCGAGCGGTTCTCCTCGCCGAGCAAGCTGCGCGGCTACACCCGGAAGGCCGCGCGTAGCCTTGCTCGGCTCGCGATCCCGGAGTTCGTGCAGCCCTGACCGCGATCGGGGAGTGCTTCGGGCGCAGCTCCCGGTCCACTGCGTTCAAATCGTCGACGTTCGGCGCGACCGCTGGCTAGGGGGGTAGTCTTGTGGGAATGCGAGTGGGAATGCGAGGAATCATCCCGCTGATTTACGTGATTATTGGCGTGGTGATTGCCCAACAGCATAATTACTTCGCGCACGTGAACAGCCTCGCCCACGTCGCTTCTGCGGCTCTGGCGATCGTCCTGTGGCCGCTGGTCCTGCTTCAGGTCAACCTGCAGATCAAATAGACCAGCGCGGGGGGTTGTCGCCGGGTCGGCGGTGTCGTGCCATCGGGGACTCCTGTGTGACAGCCAGCGTTCGGTCATGCGCGACCGGAGCGTCGGCCTGCGCGAAACGCGCCCCTCACGGCGTAAGCAGCAGTGGCGTCCGGCATCGTTCCACGGAAAGCGGTCGAACGCTCAAACGCCGTCCCCGGGGGCTGTCTGAAAAGGATCGGCCCGGAACCCGCGAGATGGGTTTCCTTCCGAGTTGGTAGCGACTCGGGCCCATGAGCAGCCCGAGCGCCGGCGTTGCGGCCAGCCGGCGACCCCCCGCTCCGCCAGCTCTCGGGTGTCTCGCGTCGCTCGATGGCCATCCTCGGGCCCGCTCCAAGGCTTGGTCGTCAACGGCTCAGTGCGTCTCGGCCGGAGGTTCGGTCGTGATTTGGAGGCGGTTCACGGTAAAGCCGTCGTGGGATCAGGCGCCCAGGGACTCCGCCCAGCGGCGCATGGCGTAGCGAAACTAGTCCTCGCCGCTGCTCGCGCGCGCCTTGCGCCGCGGTCATTGGAGGGCTGGCGCAGCGCAACAGCTTGCAGACTCGATCGTTAGTCGCGCTTAGGCTGTGCCGCTCGCGGTTTGACTGCTCGTGGGGGACGCCGAGCTGACGATACATGGATGTATATGGCCAGCGACCTGGATGTTCCCACCGCCCCGCTGCCGGACACGCCCTCGACCTCGGCAAGGGCCTTGTGCCGCATCGGGCTGAGTCTCCCAGCACCTGCCCTGCTGGCGCAACCGCCCCGCTGGCAGCGGACGTCCACAGACGGGCCTCGGCGCCAGCTCGTGTTCGTTTCTCGCGTCGTGCGCCGGATCGCGCTATGGCCCGCGCGCCGGGCGGGCCTCGCCCGGCTCCGGTGTTCGCTGAGTCCGCCGGCGAGCCTGAGTGCATAGGCCGCACTGAGAGCCACCGACCGAAGCACGCAGGAACGCTGCTCGACGCCGAGAACCAGCGGCCGGTGGAGTTCGGCCGCCAACGCCCTCAAGCGGGCACCGGTCGCCTCCTCGTCAGTGCACGGGCTTGCACAGCTATCTAGGATTCATTAGTACCTACTGCCACAAACCAGGAGACTCCATGTCCGACGACGACCAAGCGCAGGACCCGGTAAAGCCGACTAAGCAACGCGGCGGAACCACGCCGGACGACATGGAGGCCCGCGAGAAGGGACAGTGGGCGGGGACGGCGGATGAGGGCGTGGTCCCCGCCGAGCTTGGAGGATCCGACGCGCCGCGCGAGATGCTGGCGGAGGATCCGGAGCTGGGCAGCTCGGTCCTCGGGGTGACGACCGGCTCGGACGAGCCGGCGACCGAGAGCGGCGTCGACCTGAGCGGCGGCGATGACGCCGACGCGACTTCTGATAGCGGGCCCGACCTACCGCCCCCGGGAGTGGAGCCCGACCTGAAGGACGCTGCCGCCGGACTCCAACAGACGGACGTCGAGTCGGGCAGCTAGTAGAGGACCGCCCGACCGCCTTCGAGCGCTGAGGGGTCGAGGCGCGGAGAACTGCAACAACCGATCTCTTCAACGATCAAGCCTCCGCCGAACGGCTTCTATGCCAACCCCGGCGAGTAGCAGCATCGCCGCTATAGCCTGAGACGCCCGCCCGGGACGCGTCGGAGAAGCACTAATGCTCATCGCGACATTGCCGCTCTAGCCATTCGGCGGCCGGGAGCAGAAGGCTCGAGCCGCCCGTTTGGGGCCTCGTGACGCTGCTCGGTTGGAATGAACGCGAGCGCCACCGCTGGCGATGTTCAAACTTCCGCATGTCCGGAGCGATCCAGCAGAGATCGTCGGCAACGGCGACGCTGATGCTCAGGACGAGACCCAGCACTCCGCCGCGCCGGTCGCCGGACTGCTCCTCCGCGACGGAGCGAAAGTACCGCGCGATTAGCAGAGCAGGTCTTTGGCCGAAGTTGACCGCGCTCCTGGTCCTCGCCAGAACCAGGGACGCACTCGCCTCCGGCGTCGGCTGGAAGGTCGATCGAGACTTCCCCATTCACGAACATCCGGCACTCTCGTGGCCCTCAGCCACCCCGCACGACGTGGCTGCTATCGGCTGAAGGCGGCCACCAGCTCCGCTCGGAGCGGGTGCCTCGTCTTGGTGCATCTCGATCACGCGGTCAGGCTCGGCGTCGGCTGGCGCGGGACTGCCGCTTCGACGCTCGGCGGCCACGGCGGACCTTCTAAGAGTTAGCCGATGCACGGCACGCGAGCTAGCACTCGGAGACGGTTGGGTGCGGCTCTAATGGAGTGACCTGGGACATATCCGCTGAGCGTCACAAAAGCC
>CALAQT010000552.1 GCA_937888775.1 uncultured Actinomycetes bacterium
CGTCTGACAGGAACACGCCGGAGATGCCGCCGATCAGGAAGTTGAACACCCACGCGAGGCAGAACCACATCGGCACGGTGAACCGTATTCGCCCGCGCCAGATCGTCCCCATCGCGCACAGGAAGGTGAACCCGGTGGGCAGTGAGATCAGCTCGGTCGAGAGCATGTAGAACGGCCGCAGGTCGGCGTCGATGCCGCTCACGAACAGGTGGTGCTGCCAGACGAAGAAGCTCAGCAGCGCCACGCCGAGCATGCCGGCGACGGCGAGGCGGTAGCCCCACAGAGGCTTGCGCGAGAACACCGGCAGCAGCTCCAGCACGATCCCGAAGCCGGGTAGCGCGACGATGTAAACCTCGGGGTGACCGAAGACCCAGAAGAGGTTCTGCCACAGGTAGGCGCTGCCGCCGTTGCCGGCGACATAGAACGCAGTTTGTGCGGTTCGGTCGAGTGCCCCCATCAGCAGCGCCGCGAGGAGCATCGGCGAGGCGAGCATCATCAGTATCGCTGTGGCCAGGACGCTCCAGACGAAGATCGGCAGCCGCGTCCACGTCATTCCGGGCGCCCGCATCGTGATGATCGTCGCCAGCAGGTTGAATCCCAGCAGGCACATCGATATTCCGACGAGCGCGAAGAAGCCGATGTACGCGTCGTACCCCGCGGTGCCCTGGTCGCCGAGTGGCTGATAGCCGGTCCAGCCGGTCTGGAAGCCGCCGAAGAAGATCGTCGTGATGAGGACCACGCCCGCCGCCATCAGCAGCCAGAACGTGAACGACTCAATCCGCGGAAACGCCATCCGTCGGGTCCCGATCATCAGCGGCACGAGCCAGTTGGCAAACGGGCCGAGCACGCCTGACGTCATGATCCCCATCATCATCGCGCCGTGCATACCAACCAGCGTCAGATACTGATTGGCGCCGAACACGTGCACATTCGGCTGCAGCAGCTCGGTACGGATCAGCATCGCGTTGATCCCGCCGACGAGGAAGAAGACGCCGATCCCGACGAGGTACTGAAGCGCGACGACCTTGTGGTCGGTGCAAAGCCTGAAGTAGCGGCCGACCCCCTCGCCCTCGCTCTCATGCTCGGCGAGCGTTGGCGGGTGGCCGAGCATCCTGCGGATCGGGTAGTTGGCGAAGCCCAGCCCGACGAGAAAGCCGATCACGCCGAACAGATAGCCGAGCAGCACCGCGATGTCGTTCTGGCCGGCCTCCGTCGTGTAGTACGTGATGCTGGTGGCGTGGATCCGATTACCGATGAAGTCGCCGATCAGCCATCCGACGATCGCGAGCACGATTCCCGTGACCAGGTTGAAGCCGATCAGTCCGCGCCAACCGGGGCGCTGAGCGGCTGGCATAGCGATCGTGCTCATCCACCTCTCCTCTGCGGGGCTGGGAAGTACTGTCTGGCATATGGCGGCAATGTCTTGGTCGCCGGCGCGAACTGCTGCTGCTGCTGACGGATCCAGCTCGCGAACTCGGTTTGGGGTACGACGTGGCCGGTCTCGAACATGTAGCCGTGCCACACGCCACACAGCTCCGCGCAGTGGATGTTGAAGGTGAGCGGGCCCTTGGTGGTCACGTAGGCGATGTTGTCGATCCCGGGATTGGCGTCGGCCTTGACCCCGAGCTGGTAGGCCCAGAAGGAATGGATCACATCCAGCGAGGTGACGTGGAACTCGATGGTCCGGTTGGCGGGCAGCTCAATCGCCGGCGTCTCGACGCCGCCGTAGGACGGCCAGCGGTAGTCGAACTTCCACTGTTGGGCGATCACCTGGACCTGCAGAGCACCCCCGGAGCCGGCTGGGGCCGCGATCGGGTTGGGCCCCTGGCCACCGCCGGCCCCGTCGGCGAGCATCCGGACCGACCCGTACCCGGCGAGGAACAGAACGATCAACGTGGTGATGATCAGCCACCACATCTGAACGCCCGCGTGGCCTCGCACTGGCGGGCCGTCGAGGACCGCCTGGGGATCACGCTCGCGGAAGGCGATCAGCGCATAGATGAAGTACACGAGCACCGCCAGCGCGACAGGCGTGGAGAGACCGAGCAGCACCGTGTTATCGACCACCTGACCCGAGGACTCAACCGTGCCGTTGCCGGGCGGCAATCCCGGCGCGAGCACGAACACCACGACCGGCGTCAGGATCACGGTTGCAGCCAGCCACCAAAGGCCGACACGGCGGAAGTGGTTGACCTCGCTCACTGCTGGCGCCGCCTCATGCGACCTTTATGAAGCCGTCCATGTAGCCGACCGTCTGCATCGGCCCGCCGAACCCCTCGATGAACCCCGCCGCACACGGAACGTAGCACTGCCAGCGGTAGAGACCCGGCCCCGGCGTACGGAAGGTGAACGTGGTCGTGGTGTGATCGTTGCTGAGCGCGCATGGTGCGTTGCCGCACGGGTTCTTGGCGCTGGAGGAGATGCCCACCAACGGCACCGACAGGCCGATCTCGGGAATCGCGAAGACGTGCGATGCGGTGTCTGGACCGACCGCCTGGGTGGGCTTGCCGTCGAGCACGAAGTTGCCGCCGACCGTGCCGGTCGCCTGGGATATGAACGGGTTGCGCAGCCCGGTCTGGGAGTCGAACTCGTAGATCGTCATGTGCACGAGCGTGTGCGCCGGAAGCGTGTAGGTCGTGACATGGCGCCAGTCGCCCCCGTTGGCGTTGACCGCGTAGAAGGAGACCCAGGTCGGGTGCGGGTCGCTGAGCTCGGCGCTCGCAACCGTGGCGAGGTACAACTGCGCGCCGGATGCGGTCTGGGCGGCGGCCGCAGATCCGGGCACGTTGGTCAGGTAGAGCCCGATGTAGAGGCCGATCAGCACGAAGCCGATCGTCGTGCCGAGGATGATCCCCAGCAGCCTTTTTGCATATCCACTCATCGGTTCCTCTCCATTGCGGCGGAAACCTATCGCGTGGCCCGTCAAAGGCAAGCAGATGACGGCGATGTCATCTGCCGGTCATTTACAAGTCACTCGCGAACGGATATGTTCTGGCCGCGAGAGGAGCCGAGCAGGCCGATGTGCATTCTTGTGGTTGAGGACGAGAGACGGATCCGCGCCTTCCTTGCCCGCGCGTTCGAGGCCGAGGGCTTCAGGGTCGACGTAGTGGAAGACGGCGAGCAGGGCCTCAGACTGGCCCTCACCGGCAGCTACAAATTCGTGATCCTCGACCTGCTGCTGCCCGGACTCGACGGCTTGGCCGTCCTGAAAGAGCTGCATCGCCAGCGACCCGGCCTGCCGGTGTTGATCCTCTCGGCCCGTACCGACCTTGCTACCAAGCTGCGCGGGTTTGAGCTCGGCGCCGTCGACTACCTCGCGAAGCCGTTCTCACTCGACGAGCTGCTCGCCCGCGCCCGCGTGCAGCTCCGGCGTGCGGGCGACGCGGATGACGGCACCATCCTGCACACGGGCCGGCTCGCGCTCAACGTCGCCCGTCGGCAGGCCAGCGTCGGCGAGACCGTGGCCGATCTCTCCGACCGCGAGTTCCGCCTGCTCCATTTCCTGATGCTGCACCCCGGTGAGGTGATCAGCCGCCAGCGTCTGCTGTCGGAGGTCTGGGGCTTTGACTTCGACCCGCGGTCGAACGTGGTCGACGTTTGCGTGCGCCGATTGCGCCGGCAACTCGGCCCCGACGCCCCGATCCAGACCGTTCGCAACGCCGGCTACCGCGCCGCCGCGTGACCCGCAGCGCGCTCCTGCAGCGCTACCGCGTCGAGCTCCTGTGGCTAGCGTTCGCTGCCGCGAACTACGCGGCGATGGTCATGTGGCCGAGCTGGGAGACGATCCCGTTCCACTTCTTGTGGATCAGCCTGACGCTGCTATACGGCTTCCGCGTGTGGCCGATGAGCGGGACGCTCGTCGTCCTCGGCGGCGTGATGGCGATGACTTCCGTTTCGATCGGGTTCGACGCGTTTGACGGCATCCAGCTGTGGGGCGAGCTGTTCGAGGTTCCGCTGATGGCGGCCATGTTCCTGGCGATGGTCTGGCACGCGCGCCGGCGCGTCGAGGCGCTGCGGATCGCCGAGGAGCGCGCCGAGGAGCGCCGCTCGATGCTCGAGCGCCAGGAGCGCTTCATCCACGACGCGTCGCACGAGCTGCGAACGCCGGTGACGATCGCGCGTGGCCACCTCGAACTGCTGCGCGGTCAGGGTGGGGAGGCGCCCGAGGTCGACGTGGCGCTCGATGAGCTGACTCGGATCGACGCGATCATCGGGCGTCTGCTGCTGCTCGCGGGAGCCGACCAGCCCGACTTCGTCCTGACCGCCGAGATCGAGCTCGGGCCGCTCCTGGAGGACGTCTTCATGCGTTGGTCGGAGCTCGCGCCACGATCTTGGAGGCTGGGGCCACTTGTGCCGGGCCGCCTGCTAGTCGACGCCGAGCGCCTGCGGGCTGCGCTGGATGCGCTGCTCGAGAATGCCGTGAAGTACAGCCAGCCCTATGCGGCGATCGAGTTGCGCGCGCGCCGCGACGGCCATGAACTCGTGTCGATCGAGGTCGAGGACGAGGGCTGCGGCGTGCCGGAGCAGGCACTGGCGCGAATCTTCGACCGCTTTGGGCGCACCGATTCGGCGCGTACACGCTCGGCAGGCGGCGTTGGACTGGGCCTGGCCATCGTCGATGCGATCGCCAAAGCCCACGGTGGCAGCTGCACGGTCACTAGCACCGAGGAAGGATCGATCTTCGCGCTGCGCCTACCGAACTTCACGCCTGCTGTCAGAGAGCTGACGCAGCCGCCCTTCGTGCGCTAGCGCGGGTCTCCCGACTGGACCTCGACAGACGCGCTGAAAGCGCTCGCGGTCTCGGCTTGTCGCTCGGTCAGCCTACACGGCAGAGATCCTAACCAAAGAGCCGGCTCGGGGCCGCCTGAGCGTCCCTGAGCCGATCGAGATCGGACGTCTAACGGGCGCTGCGAGCGCCTCGAACCCTGGCCAGGATCGGGGCGAGGTGCTCGCGCAGCTCCACGTCGGTGAGGCCGCGGATCTCGAAGCTGGCCTCGCCTCGATCGGCGCGCACGACCAGCTGAGCGCCAGCGCGCCGACGGCGACGACCCAGGGCGCCCCGTCCGCTGGGAAGCTCGAGCGCGTCGATCTCGTCCCAGCGCAGGCGACCGATCACGTCGCCGCCTTCGGCGTCGACCACGTCGAACCCAGCCTCGGAGAAGCGCAGCTCCAGATACTTGCCGGCGCGGGGAAGGTTCTCGATCCCGTCCAGATGCATGGCCGCCAAGCGGATCGTCTGAGGGGCGAGGTCGGCGGACTCGACCGGAGGCGATGCATCGAGCAGCCTCTCCGGCTCAATGCCCGGCTCTGGCCGGGCATTGAGCTCGTCGGGTAGCGCCTCGGCCTCTGGTAGCGCTTCGAGTTCGAGTTCGAGTTCGAGTTCGAGTTCGAGCTCGGGTAGCGCCGCCGGTTCGGGCTCCGGTAGTGCCTCCAGTTCGGGTAGCGCCTCGGGCTCCGGTAGCGCCGCCGGTTCGGGTAGCGCCGCCGGTTCGGGCTCCGGTAGTGCCTCCAGTTCGGGTAGCGCCTCGGGTTCGGGTGCCGCCGCCACCTCGGCCACGGGCTCGGGCACCACCACCACCCCCGCTTCGGCCTCGGGTGGCGCCTCGGGCTGGAGCAGGGGCTCGTGGGGCTGAGCCTGGCCCTCGGGCGCTGGCGTGGCCGAGAACACCGCCCGATCGAGAGCTGGCGCGCCTACGATCTCCTGAGCGCGGATGACCGCGGGGTGCTCCAGGGCCTCGCCGAGTGCGATCTCCAGCTCGTCCATCGCCACGCTTGCCAGCGCACGGCGCCAGACCGCCGCGTCCGCGCGTTGCGCGGCCTCCTCGAGCATCCGCTCCAACTCGTCGCTGCGGATCGTGATCCTGCTCGCGTAGATAAGGACCGCACGATCGAATGCCGGTCGCAGGCGTCGCCGCAGCGCGCCATCTCCGAGCTCAGCAATCCGCTGCGCCGTCTCTTCGATCGGGTCCGTCACGACTTAGCCCCCTTCAGCAGCTCCACAACTCGATCCAGGAATTGTGCGGCCGTCTCACCGTAGAGGATCCGATGATCGCACGCGAGTGTCATCAGCATCGTTTGGCCGGCGACGACTGAGCCGTCGCGCAGCACCGGGGCGGCACGGAGCGCGCCGCAGGCGATCGTCGCCGCGTGCGGTGGATTGACGGGCGGGCTCCAGCGGATCGGGCCGTAACCGCTCATGTCACTGAGCGTGAAGGTCGCGCCGGCCAGCTCGGGTGGGGTCAGTCGACCCGCCCGCCCCCGATCGATCAGCGCCTCACACTCATCGCTGAGCTCCTTCAGGGACTTGGTGTCGGCGTCGAGGATCGTCGGTGTCGAGTAGGCGTCGGCTCTGTGCACGACCAGCCCGACGTTGACGCGAGAGTACAGCTCAAAGCGCCCGTCACGATAGGCGGCATTGGCGCGCGGCACCTGACTCAGACCCTGCGCACATGCGCTGACGAGCATCGCCGTCAGCGAATGCCCACGCGCGTCTCGCAGCGCCAGACAGGCGCTCATGTCGACCTCGGCGACCAGCTCAAGGGCAGGAATCGTCGCCCTGGACTCCGCGCTGCGCCGCGCGATCGTCCGCTGCACGCGCGTCGGTTCCTCGACGCGTGTATTGCCCTTCAATCCTGAGGCTTCAGCGGGGGGTGCCGGCGGGTCCACGATCGGCGCAACATAGACGCTGGTCATAAGTTTCGCGCGGCTGCGCAGCCCAGCCGCAGCATCGCCGGTGCCTCATCGCAGACCCTCTGCCGAAACGTCCGCTCCCTCCCAGGTGGAGACGAACTCGTCGGCTTCCAATCCGACCAGGTCGGCGCGCAGCGCCTTCAGCAGCTTTGCTGCCGGCTTGGCGGGCAGGTCCCAATACAGGACGACCTCGCCGTCCTCCACGGACACGATCTCGATCCGGTCCAACCGGTGCGGATCGGCCAGGAACGCGGGCTCGTGTCCCTCCCGTGAGACGATCAGGTGAAAGGCGCGGTTGGCCTTCATGTGATCGCAGTCAGCGCCGCGGCAGCGCGCTGCACGATGTCGCCGCCCTCAAACACACGATCGCCGACCTGGATCGCCGGCAGCGAGGCGACTCCGCCGTCCCGCGCGCGCTCGCCGGCGACCTTCAGCGCACCGGCCACCGAGCGCAGCCCGATCCCCTTCAGGACGGCCGTCGGGTGCATCTCACAGGCGGCCGCAGCGATCAGCACGGTGTTCTCGTCGCTGAGATCTCGGCCGCCGGCGAATGCCTGCCGGAACGCCGCCAGCGAGAACGCGACGGCTCGCCCCACGCGTTTGGCGTAGGTGGCGGCGAGCATCGCCAGTCGCGTGTCAGGTGGCCAGTCAGCCGGCCATCGCAATGGCTGGAGGTCCTGCGCGTCCACCTCCAACCTCCAGCGCTGTGGCTCGGCAGCGGGCTGGGCCACGCCCAGGTCAGGGCCAAACACCGGCTCCCACTCGGGCACCACCGGGAGCTCGGCCATGATCCGCTCGGCGGCGAGGTAGCAGGCTGGACTGCCGAGGTCGTAGTAGAAGATGGGCTGCCCGGGTTCCGGCGGCATCCTCGCCCCAGGCCGATACTAACCGTGGATCAGCCAGCCGTCGGCGGCACGGGCGGCTTCCATCACGGCCTCAGACATCGTCGGATGGCCGTGCACGAGGTGCGCAACCTCGGTGTAGCCGCCCTCCAGCGCTCGCGTGTTGACGAGCTCCTGGATCAGCTCGGTCGCCTTGGAGCCGACGATGTGGCCGCCGAGCAGCTCGCCGTACTTCTTCTCGCCGACGATCTTGACCAGTCCGGTTCGGTCGCCGTAGACAGTGCCCGCGCCGACGGCGCCGTACTGAACCTTGCCCACCACCACGTCATAGCCCTGCTCGCGCGCCTGGGCCTCGGTCAGCCCGAAGCTGGCCACATTCGGCGTGCTGAAGGTCGCGCGCGGAATGTCGACATAGGCGAGCGGATGGACCGGCAGGCCGGCGGCACCCTCGACCGCGATCACACCTTCGTCGGACGCCTTGTGGGCCAGCGCCGGGCCATGGACCAGGTCGCCGATCGCGTACACGCCGGCGACGCTTGTGTGCATCGCCCCATCGACCTCGATCAGACCGTCGTCGGCGAGCTTGACGCCGGCCGACTCCAGTCCCAGCGCCTCTATGTCGGGGCCGCGTCCGGCGGCGATCACCAGCCAGTCGACCTCGCCGGGTTGATCGTTGTAGGTGAACTTGACGCTGGACCCGGTCGACTCCACGTTCTTTACGAGCGTTGCGGTGTGGACCTTGATCCCCTGCTTCTTGAACCCGCGTTCGGCGACCTTGGAGACGTCGGCGTCCTCGGTCGGCAGCACGCGATCCAGGGCCTCGAACAGCGCCACCTCGACGCCCAGTCGCGCATAAGCCGAGGCGATCTCGCTGCCCGAGGCACCGGCGCCAACCACGGCCATCGTCGCCGGCAGATCGCTTAGCGCCCAAGCCTCCTCGGTGCCGATCACCCGCCCGCCGAACTCGGCGCCGGGAATCGGGCGCTTGACCGAGCCGGTGGCGAGGATGATCGTCTTGGCGGCCAGCAGCCGATCGCCGACCGTGACCTGACCTTCTCCGGCGAGCGAGCCCTCGCCGTCGATCAGCTCGATCTGGTTCTTCTTGAACAAGCCCGCGACTCCACCGGTCAGGGTGGAGACCACCTTCTGGCGGCGAGCGCTGACTGCCGTGAAGTCAACCTGAGGCGTTCCGACGGTGATCCCGAACTCGCCCGCGTCGCGGATCTCACTCAGCACGTCGGCCGTGCGCAGCACCGCCTTGGCGGGGATGCAGGCGTAGTTGAGGCACCGCCCGCCGATCGTGTCCTTCTCGATCACGGCGGTCTTCATCCCCAGCTGCGCGGCCCGGATCGCGGCCACGTAGCCGCCCGGGCCGGAACCGATGATCACGCAGTCATAAGTGCTGTCTGCCATCGCAACGGAGCCTATCTCACGACGAGCCCCAGACCCCGGGCGCGAGGCCTACCGACCGGGGTAGCTGGGCATCTGGATCCGGCCTAGGACCCGAACGAGCTTGTAGAACAGATAGCCCCCGCCTGCCATCACCACCGGCGGGACCAGAAACCCGAGCAGGTTGCTGGCCTCGATGAGCAGCAGCGCGAACAGCATCGTAATGATCGCCAGCAGCGCCATGAAGGCGAGCACCGCTCCGTACCACAGCCTCCAGAGGCCGATCGCGCAGGAGCACATCAGCAGGGCGAAGACGATCACGCCGCCGGCTGCCGGGTGCTTGGCGCCGATCTTGGCCCCGGCCGCGAACGCGATCAGGTTGGCGCCCCCCAGCAGCACGGCGACAGCGGCGGCGACGATGATCGCTCCCGGCCGCTCGCCCGGCGCCAGCGGCGCCAGTGCGGCACGGGCTTCGGCGTCACGGCGCTGGGAGCGGCTGAGCGTGGGTTCGCTGCTCGCCGCGGGGGCGCCCACAGCGCTCGCAGCTCCCGACGCGCCCGAGCGGTCCGCCGCCTCGGGCCTGGGCGGGCTCCGCGCACTCGGGCGGGTCCTGCTCGGCCGCGCCTCAGAGCCTTTGCGCTTGCGGCTATGGCGCGCCAACGCTCACCCCGCCTACGCCGCTCTCGTCGCCCGGCGACGCGGCCTCGAGCTCGGCTCGCAGCGCCCGCGCGGCCCGCTCGGGGTCCGCGGCCTGGGTAAGGGCGCGCACGACTGCCACACCACGCGCTCCGGCCGCGCGGACGGTCGGTAGCTTGCCGGCGTCGATACCCCCGATCGCGAAGAACGGCGTGGTGGCGTGTGCGGCCGCGTGGCGTATGAGCTCAAGCCCGACGGCCGCTGCACCCGGCTTGGTCGGGGTTTGGTGCACGGGTCCGACGCCGATGTAGTCGACGCCCGCCGGACCCGCCGCATCCACCTGTGCCCGGGAATGGGTAGAGAGCCCAACCAGCCGCTGCGCACCGACGATCGCTCGGGCGGCGGCCACGGGAGTGTCGTCCTGTCCGACGTGCACGCCGTCGGCATCGGTATCGGCCACCAGGTCCGGGCGATCGTTGAGTATGAACAGCGCGGCGTGCTCGGCGCATATGCGGGCAAAGTGCCGGCCCAGCAGGACGAGCTGGACGTCGTCGACGGTCTTGTCGCGCAGCTGGACGATGTCCACGCCGCCGCGCAGAGCGGCGTGTAGCCACGCGTCGGGCCGCCCGTCGCAGATCAGGTACAGACGCGCTGAGGCCAGGCGCTCGCGGCGATCGATCACAGTCCAAGTCTGCCAGGAGCGCCGCGCTAGCATTGGCTGACAACGGGAGCCCCACCGCTGGGCTGAGAGGGCGGAGCCTGAATCCGCCGACCGTCTGAACCTGACCCGGGTAATGCCGGCGCAGGGAGGTTTCTTTGCACAACAGCAATCCGCAAGCAGTTGACGTGGTGGTGATCGGCGGGGGCGTGATCGGCCTGGCGGTCGGCTGGTACGCGTGCCGGCACGGCCTGGACGTGATCGTGCTTGACCGCCACCAGCCGGGCCACGCGGCCTCATACGTGGCCGCCGGGATGCTCGGACCGATCGCCGAGGCCACCCCCGGTGAGGAGCCGCTGCTGGAGCTCGGGCTGGCCAGTGCCCTGGCCTATCCCTCGTTTGTCGCGCAGCTGACCAGCGCGTCGGGGACGCCCGACATCGGCTACCGGGAGTGTGGAACCCTCCTGGTGGCGCGCGACCGCGACGACGCCGAGGCGCTGCAGCGGGAGCTGGAGCTGCGACATCGGTTCGGTCTGCGCGTGGAGCGCCTGCTGGCCAGTGAAGCGCGTCGGCGCGAGCCCGCGCTCGCGCCGACGCTGCGACTGGCCCTCGACGTCCCCGACGACCACGCGATCGACCCGCGCCGATTGACCGCGGCTCTGACCGCCGCGCTCACCACCGCGGGTGGACGGGTGGCACCCGGGACGCGGGCCAGCGCGCTGGCGCTGCGCGACGGGCGCGCCTGTGGCGTGCAACTTGGTGACGGCACTCTGCTGGCGGCCGAGCGGGTGGTGATCGCGGCCGGCGCCTGGTGTGACGAGATCGATGGGATTCCGCCGCCGGCGCGCGTTCCGGTGCGCCCGGTGAAGGGTCAGATCCTGCGCTTGCACGATCCCGCGGGTCCGGGATTGCTGGACCATGTGGTCAGGATGCCCAGCGGCAGCTACATCGTCCCGCGCGGAGACGGCCGTTATGTGATCGGTGCAACGACGGAGGAGCGAGGCTTTGACACCAGCTTCACAGCCGGGGCGGCGTTTGAGCTGTTGCGCGACGCCGGCGAGCTGGTGCCGGGGATCTCGGAGCTGGTGATCGACGAGCTCTCGGCCGGGCTGCGGCCCGGCACCCCCGATAATCTGCCCGTGATCGGTGCCACCGAAGTCCCGGGCCTGCTGTGGGCGGCCGGCCATCGGCGAAACGGCATCCTGCTGGCGCCGATCACCGCCCAGCTGGTCACCGACGCGCTGCTCGGCAAGCCGCCCTCAGAGCTGGCCCAGGCATTCGCTCAGACCCGGTTTCACCGTGCCCCGCTGGGGAGCGCCACGTGATCGTCACGATCAACGGGGAGCGCCGCCAGGTAGCCGCCAGCGCTACCGTCGCGAGCGTGATCGAGTCCATGGACGTGGCGCCTGACGCCCGCGGGGTCGCGGTCGCGCTCGACGGCGAGGTCGTCACGCGTTCGCGCTGGTCCGACACCGAGCTGGCGGAGGGAGCGCGGATCGAAGTGGTCGCCGCGATCGGAGGCGGATGAAACCGGTGACGCCGCCGCCGCGCATCGGGGGCCGCGAGCGGAGGCCGATGAAGCCGCTGGCGCCGCCGCTACGCATCGCCGACCGCCAGCTGGGATCGCGACTGATCCTCGGCACTGGCGGCTTTGCCAACCACGAGCTCCTGGCCGGGGCGCTGCAGGCGTCGGGCACGGAGCTGTGCACGGTCGCACTGCGGCGACTGGATCCCTCCTCGCGGGGTTCGATCCTCGACGTGCTGCGGGAGGTTGGGGTGACGGTGCTCCCCAACACTGCCGGCTGCTTCACCGCGCGTGACGCGATCGTCACCGCCCAGCTGGCGCGCGAGGCATTTGCCACTGACTGGATCAAGCTCGAGGTGATCGGCGACGATCGGACGCTGCTGCCTGACGCGGTCGAGCTGCTCGCCGCCGCCGAGGCGCTCGTCGACGATGGCTTCACGGTGCTGCCCTACACGACCGACGACCCGGTCCTGGCGCGCCGGCTGGAAGATCTCGGCTGTGCGGCGGTGATGCCGCTCGGCTCGCCGATCGGTAGCGGCATGGGGATCCGCAACCCCTACAACATCGCGATCATCGTCGAGCGTGCCGGCGTTCCGGTGATCCTCGACGCCGGGGTGGGAACCGCCTCCGACGCCGCCCTGGCGATGGAGCTGGGCTGCGACGCGGTGCTGTGCGCGAGCGCGATATCCCGCGCACACGATCCGGTGGCGATGGCCCAGGCGATCCGCCTTGGTGTGCAGTCGGGCCTGATCGCCCGTGGCGCCGGCCGGATCCCGCACCGCCACTACGCGCAGGCATCGACCCCCGATGAGGGGCTGCCGGCGTTCGACCCCCCGAGCGTCGTCGAATGAGCGTCGATCAGCTGATCGACGGCTGGGAGGCAGCATGGTCGGGTCGGGACCCGGACGCGTTCGTCGAGCTCTGCGCGGCCGCGGTTCAATACGAGGATCCGCTGACCGACGAGCCGTTGGAGGGCCCCGAGGGACTCGGCCGCCATGCCGAGCGCCTGTGGGCCGGCTTCCCCGACGCCCGGTTAGAGCGCACCGGTGATCGCCTGACCAACCAGCGCTTCGTGGCGGCGCCATGCAAGCTGCTGGCGACTCATCGTGCTGCGCTGGAAGGGCTTCCGGCGACGAACAAGTTCGTCGTCGTGCACTGCGTGTTCTACTGCGAGCTGGAGCGTGAGCGGCTCCTGCGGGTGCGCGGCTTCTACGACGTGTATGACGCCGCAACGCAGCTCGGCGTCCTACCCGGCCGCGGATCGCTGGGCGAGAAGGCGCTGTTGATCCTGCGTGGATTCGGACTGCGAGCGGCCCGGGGCGGCGGCGGATGAGGATCGCGATCCCGCTGTTTGACAGGATCACCGCGCTGGACGCCGTCGGTCCCTACGAAGTCCTCTCCCGCCTGCCCGGCGCCGAGGTCCATTTCCTGGCCGCCGAGCCGGGACCCAAGCGCACCGAGAACGGGATGCTGGCGCTGATCGCCGACCGCTCGCTCGATCAGCTCACCGACCCCGACGTGGTCGTGGTGCCCGGCGGCCTGGGCACCCGGGCGCTGATCGAGGACCGCGGGATGCTCGACTGGCTGCGCGCCGCTCACCAGCGCACGCAGTGGACGACCTCGGTCTGCACCGGATCGCTGCTACTCGCAGCCGCAGGGATCCTCGACGGGCTGGAGGCGACGACGCATTGGCTTGAGCTCGACACGCTGGCGTCGCTGGGTGCCACCGCCGTCGCCCGCCGCGTCGTGGTGCAGGGCAAGGTGATGACCGCAGCCGGTGTGTCGGCCGGGATCGACATGGCGCTTACCCTCGCGGCCAAGATCGCCGGCGAGGAGATCGCCCAGGCGATCCAGCTCGGCATCGAGTACGACCCCCATCCGCCGTTTGACAGCGGCTCGCCGGACACGGCGCCGGCGCGAGTCGTCGAGCTCGTCCGCCGCCGGCCCGAGACGTTCTCCTAGTGTCGTGATTTGAGACTGCGCCCAGCCGCTCTGGAGATTACGTGTTGAAGTCGCCTCCCAGGGCCAGCGGCTCGCTGGCGGCCCCGCCAACGTACACTGCTGCGCTTGACGCGCCACTTCCTCACCGGTGCCGAGCTGGGCGAAGCTGAGCTAGATGCGCTGCTGACGCGGGCCATCGAACTCAAGTCGGCCCCGTTCGCCTCCGCCGCGCTGCGCGGCCGCTCGGTCGCGCTCCTGTTCCAGGCGCCCTCCACCCGCACGCGCCTGTCGTTCGAGGCTGGGATCGTGGAGCTCAGCGGCCACCCTATCGTGCTGCGCAGCAAGGAGCTGCAGCTCAGCCGCGGCGAGTCGGTGCGTGACACCGCGTATGTGTTCTCCCGTCACGTGGCGGCGGTCGGGATCCGCACCGGTTCCGACGCGCTGGTCCGCGAGCTGGCCGAGCACGCCACCGTCCCGGTCTTCAACATGCTCACCGCCGAGCACCATCCCTGCCAGGCGCTCGCCGACCTGCTCACCCTGCGCGAGTCGTTCGGGTCGCTGCGCGGGCTCAAGCTCGCTTATGTCGGCGACGGCAACAACGTCGCACGATCACTGGCCGTCGTCGGCGCGCTGGCCGGCGTGGAGGTGCGGATTGCGTCGCCGCCCGGCTATCAGCTGGATCCGGTCGCCGACGCGATCATGACCGACGATCCCCGCACCGCGGTCGATGGTGTTGATGCCGTCTACACCGACGTCTGGGTAAGCATGTCCGACGACCCCCAAAGCGCCGACGAGCGTCGCCGCGCGCTGGCTCCCTACCGCCTCGACGAGTACCTGCTCAACCGTGCCGCGCCGCACGCGATCGCGCTGCACTGCCTGCCTGCCCACCCGGGTGAGGAGATCACCGCCGCGGTCCTATACGGCGACCGTCAGCGCATCTGGGATCAGGCCGAGAACCGGCGTCACGCGCAGAAGGCACTGGTGGAGCTGCTCGTCGCCGAGTAAATCCCTGCGTCAACTGCAGCGTTCCGAATTTCGGACGGGGTGACCCAGACGCACAGACGAACAGCCGTTTGGATAGGCTCGCGTCAGCGTCACGCCTATGAGGAGGCACTACATGCCTGCACCGAAAACCACGTCGTCGGACAGTTCCAAATCGCCGCCAGCCCGCAAGTCTTCATCCGCCGCCAGCCCCACCGCCGAGCGCTCGACGACCACGTCAAAGAGCACGGCCGCCGCCGCGAGGAGCGGCGCCAAGGCCACCGCCACCAGTGCGCGCAAGGCGGCGGGCAAGACCGCCATCCAGGCGAAGTCTGGGGCCACCAAGACCACCCGCGCTGCGCAGGCCGGAGCCCAGAAGACCGCTCGCTCAGCCAGCCAGGGTGGCGCGCGCTCCACCGCCAAGGCGGCCGGCGGCGCGGCTGCGGGCACGGCCAAGACGGCGCGCACGGCAGCCAAGGGGACCGCGACAGTCGCCCGCGGCGGCGCCAAGCGCACCGTGTCCACGGCCAAGTCAGCGGCCACCAGCACGCGCCGCACCAGCCCCCGCGCCGACGGCGTGGTCGCCGTCGCCGAGCAGCTGGCCAGCGCGGTCAAGCCACGTGACCTTGTGATGCTCACCCGCGAGCGCATCCAGGAGACCCTCGACGAAGCCGCCGCCCGCGGGCGCGTCACACGCAAGGACGCCAACGAACTGGTCGCCGAGCTCGTCCGCCGCGGTCGCAGTCAGACCGATGAGCTGGTGGGCGATGTTGAGCAGCTCCTGGAGCGCGGGCGCGAGCAGTTGGAGTCAGCGACCAAGCGCGCTCGCAAGGCCGAGCCGGTTGACCGTCTGATGCGAGGCGCCGATCGCGCCCGACGCGCCGCCGGAGTCGGCCCTGCGTTTCCGATCCTCGGCTACGACGATCTAACCGCCGCCCAGGTGCAGGAGCGACTCAAGGATCTGCGCAAGCCCGAACTGCGCAAGGTACGTACCTACGAGAGTAAGCACGGGGCGCGTAAAACCGTGCTGGGGGCGATCGATAAATCGCTCTCCTGACGCCTTTAGGACATACCCGGCCCGATCAGCCGAGTCCGCTCGGGTTGGGTCTTGGCGCGATGCGTTTGGCGTTCTCCCGCAAGCTCCGCTGATCGGACTGGGCAGTCCTAGGTCGGGCTCGGCGTTTCGATGCCCAGGTCAGCGAGCAGGACGCGGAATCTCAGCGGTTGGCCGGTCAGTTCCCCTGCAGTGCGTCACCCAGTAGCTGCGCGTAACGGTGTCGGAGCTCGTGGAGTGGGCGTTGGGCGCCGTGCAACTCTGACTCGTAGACCAGCTTGGCCGCGTAGCGGCGCAGGTAGATCAGCCGCTTCGCCCGCGCGTGGGAGACGATCTCGGACGGGTCCTCGATCCGCAGGCGCCGTTGCAGCCAGTGCGGGTTCTCGACCAGGTGCTGCAAGAGGAACGCGTAGGCCTCGGTGATGCCGTTGTCGCCGAGGTAACGAAACTCGAACGGGAGTGACGGATCGACGTGGGCGTAGTGCTCGGTGTGCCCGCTCTCATGGAACAGCACGCCGTAGTCGTCGCGCCCGCCCACCGGCGCCAGCACCAGGTAGATCTCGCCCGGGACGCGAACCGGAGCGCAGAAGGCGCGCGGTGACTTGCGCGGCCGCCGCTCGATGCCGAGCGTCACCCGCGATGCTGTGAGGCTTCGATCCCGAGTCCGCGCAGGGTCTCGATCAGGCTCGACACGAGCCGCTGGGCGGGAAACCAAGCGTCCTGATCGGGGGCGCGGAAGAAGCGCGGTATGTCCGCGCCGCGCCAATTCGGCATCAAGGGCCTTGGTCGCCTGTCCGACGGTGCCCTCGACGGCGAAGTCGAGCAGCATCCGCGCCCGGCGCTGCTGGTCGGTCTCCGTGGGGGCCGCGTCGACGCGGTCACGGAGCCGAGCCACGGCGTCACGGGTGAACAGCCCTGCGTGCCGCGCGTAAATCGGCTCGATCTCATATTCGGCCTCGAGCCCGGCGTAATGACGGTAATACGCGCCCGTGAGCTCGGAGATGAAGGTCTCCGCCGAGTGCCGGTAGGCGTCCAGATCCATAGGACTGCCATGCTAGATGCCATGGAGACCGTTCCCATCCGGGCCGCTCGGCCCCAGCGCGGGTCAGAGCTCGAGCTGGAGATCGACTCGTTGGCCTTCGGCGGCGCCGGCGTCGCGCGGCGTGACGGCTACGTCATGTTCGTGTCCGGCGCGGTGCCCGGCGATCGCGTGCGGGTCGTCGTGGGCAAGTCCAAGCGGGCCTATGCGGAGGCCCGCGTGACCGAGATCCTCAAACCCAGTCCCGACCGGATCGATCCGTTGGCCGACCACCCGGGCGCGCCCTGGCAGGTGCTGCCCTACGAGCGCCAGCTGGAGGTCAAGCAGTTCCAGGTGCGGGACGCACTGGCGCGGATCGGGCATCTGGAGAACTTCGACTTTGAGCCGATCGTCCCGGCGGTGTCGCAGTGGCGCTACCGCAACAAGCTCGAGTACTCGTTCGGCGCCGACTCCGAGGGAAAGCTCGTGTGCGGCTTCCACGCGCCGGGACGCTGGAACGAGATAGAGGCGGTCAGCGATTGCCGACTGGCGTCACCGGCGGGCAACGAGGCCCGTGAGCGGATCGTCGCGTGGTGTCGCGCCCAGGGACTGACGGCCTATGACAGGCGCAGCGGCGAGGGGCTTCTGCGCAACCTCGTGGTCCGTGAGGGCCGACGCACCGGCCAGATGCAGGTTCGCCTGGTCACCAGCGCGGGCCAGCTGGACCGTGAGTCGCTGACCCAGGCCGGCGCCGGTCTCGACGGCCTGCTGTGGACGCGCCAGGACGGTGTGGCGGAGACCACGCAGGGCGGAGAGACCGAACTGTTAGCCGGCGTCGATCGCCTGGACGAGGAGCTCGGCGGAATGCGCTTTGCCATCTCGGCGCAAGCGTTCTTTCAGACCAACACCGAGATGGCCGAGCAGCTGTATGCGCTGGCGCTGGAGTATGCCCAACCACACGGCTTTGAGCGCGTGTTCGACCTCTACTGCGGGATCGGCACGATCGCCACCCTGATCGCCCCGCGGGTGGCCGAGGTGTGGGGGCTGGAGATCGTCCCCGAGGCGATCGCCGACGCGATCGCCAACGCGCGAATGAACGAGATCGACAACGTCAAGTTCTTCGCCGGCGACGTGCGGCTGGCCCTGTCTGAGCTGGTGTCTCGGGCCGGGCGCCCAGATCTGCTCATCGTCGATCCGCCTCGTGCCGGGCTCTCGCAGAAGATCGTGCGGCGGATCATCGAGGCATCTCCGCGGCGGATCGTCTACGTATCGTGCAACCCGACGACGCTGGCGCCCAACGCCGCCCAGCTGGTGGAGGCCGGCTACCGGCTGGCGCGGGTGCGCCCGGTCGACATGTTCCCCCAGACCCCGCATATCGAGTGCGTGGCTGTGCTCGACCGCGGGTAGGGCGGAACGGCCATGCGAGCGGTCACGATCAAGGACGGAGAGCTCTCGGTCTCCGAGCACCCTGATCCGACCCCTGGTGCCGGCGAGGTCCTGGTGCGGGTTGCAGCCGCCGGGCTCAACGGCGCCGACATGATGCAGCGCCGGGGGCACTATCCGGCGCCTCCCGGCGCTCCCCAGGACATCCCCGGGCTCGAGCTGGCGGGCGAGGTGCTGGACAGGGGACCGGGCGCGAACCGCTTCAAGGAAGGCGACCGGGTGATGGGGATCGTCAGCGGCGGCGGGCAGGCGGAGCTGGCCGTGGTCCACGAACGGATTCTGATGGCCGTGCCCGAGCGCCTCTCCTGGGTCCAGGCCGGAGGCACGCCCGAGGTCTTCACCACAGCCCACGACGCCCTGTTCACCCAGGCCGGGCTGCGGCTCGGCGAGCGTCTGCTTGTCCACGGCGGTGCCGGTGGGGTCGGGACCGCGGCAATCCAGCTCGGCCGCGCCGCGGGCGCCCGGGTGACCGCAACCGTGCGCAACCCCGATCACCGTGACCGGGTCGGCCAGCTGGGCGCGCAGGTGATCGAGCCTGAGGGCTTCGGCCGGCACGGACCGTTCGACGTGATCCTGGAGTTGGTTGGCGCGATCAACCTGGCCGAGAACGTCACTGCGCTCGCGATCGGCGGCCGGATCATCGTGATCGGGATCGGCGCCGGCGCCAAGGGCGAGCTCAATCTGGGTGCGCTGATGGCCAAGCGCGGCTGCATCCATGCTTCCACGCTGCGTGCCCGCCCGCTGGAGGCTAAGGCGCTCACCGCCCGTGCCATGGAGTGCTCGGTGTTGCCGCTGCTCGCCTCCGGCACCGTAAAGGTACTGGTCGCTGAGACGTTCGCGCTCAAGGACGCCGAGGAGGCCTACGACCGGTTCGCGGCCGGCGGCAAGCTGGGGAAAATCGTGTTGGTTATGGACGAGCGCTAGTGCGCCTCGCGATTTTCCCTTGGGAGATTGCCCGGGGCGCGGCATCAACCCGGGGCGGGGCATCAACCCGGGGCGGGGCATCAACCCGGCGGCAAGGTTTCCCGAGGGGCCACAGCGTTCATCCGGGCCGGAGCTTCGCGCGGGGGATTTCCCTCTGGGAAATCCCCCGGTGGAATAGCCCCCTGGGCTATTCCACCTAATCCCGGTCGATTTCCTCGGCCGCGAGACCCGGTTCGTCCTCGGCGGCGTGGATCGAGCACAGCGCCGGGCCGCCGGATTCGAGCACCGCCTGCTGCTCGGCGGGCGTCAGCTTGGCGCCGCACTCCTCGCAGCTGTCGCCGACTTGTTCGATCGTACGTTCCTCGAGTCCCATCGAAGCAAGTCTACCCGCGCAACGGTCCACCTAGTAAGGGGGGAGATCCTCCCACCACTGGCCCAGCACCCGGAACGCCGACCAGAACTCGCGCTTGGCCGCCTCCTCGTCTAGCGAGTCGTCGATGTTGGGCACGTACAGGGCCTCGATCGTCGGTGTGAGCTGCTGCAGCTCGCCGGGAGAGGCGGTAATCTCCTGGGCGAGCGGGAGCTCGAGCTCGTTGATCACCGCCAGCGCGTCAGCGCCCATCACGACCACGATCTTCGGCGACACGATCGCCAGCTCCTCGGCGAGGCGCGCCACGCACGCCGGATCGGCCATCGCTGGGTCCGCGACCGGGCACTTCACGCACAGCGTTCCGTAGACGGCTAGCGGATCGATCGCCAGGCGCTTGAGCGATTTCATCAGCGCATTGCCGGTGCGACCGTAGAACGCGACCCCCTCCTCGACCTCGGCCGGCCGGGCGCAATGCTTGACCATCACGATGTCGGCCTGGGGATGGCCTGACCCCAGCACCGGCATCAGCTGGCCCCGCGGGCAGTCCGGGCAGGACTGCAGCCGGCGCGCAAATGCGTTGAGCTCGCGGATCGCGCGCTCCAGGTATTTTTCTCTGATCTCGTCGTCGGTTGCCGGCATTGCAGTCCGATTGGACGGCCGGCGAGCTTGTCCTTGCGAGTGCATCAGGACTTGCGCCCGGTGGCGCGCCTCACGCGGCGCTCGCGAGAGGCGCGGCGGGCCGCTCCGGGCATCGCCTTGGTCTGCAGGAACTTCAGCGCCTGCACGTAGAGCAGGCTCGCCGGGTTGCGCACGATGTCGGCATCGCGCAGCGACTCCAGGAACTCCTCCGGGCCGTCGAAGTCCCGCATCCGGATCCGGACCGAGCCGAGCCCCTGGGGCACGTGGGCGTCTGAGCCGGCTCCTCCCGGGATGCGGTACTTGGCGGCGAAGCGGACCGCCTCCTCGTTGAATTCGGAGATCGCGATCCGGGGATTGAAGATCTCGATCGCGTCGACGTCGTCGATCACCTCCAGCAGGTGCTCGTAATCGGGCACCGAGTGCATCCGGTCAAACGGGTGCGGTACGTAGACCAATCCGCCCTGGCGCTTGATCTCGGCGATCGTTTCCTGCAACGTCAGCCCGCGCGGGATCTTCTCCTCGATGAACAGTCCGATCACCTCGCCCTGTTCACCCGTCTTGACCTCCTCGGCGACTATCACCTTCACGCCGTCGGTCTTGGCTCGCGCCTCCAGCGCGCCGGAGATCTCGTTGTGGTCGGTGATCGCGATCGCGCCCAGGCCCCGTGCCCGCGCCTCGGCCAGCAGCACCTCCACCGGCGTCGCGCAATCGTAGGAATGGTCGGTGTGCATGTGGAGATCGACGTCGATCAACGACCTTGACGCCAGCCTGGAGCGCAGCCGGCGGTTGCCCACCGGGTCGTGGCGCCGGCCGGCCAGCTCGTGGTAGATCTGCTCCAGCTCGTCGGCGACCCGCGGCCAGCCGAAGTGAACGCGCAGCTCCTGCGCTCCGGCCCGGCAGTGCGCCAGCAGCTCGGGCTCGGCGATCAGCCGCGTCAGGTGCGCCGCCAGCGTCTCCACGTCGCCGGGCTCGAACACGAAGCCGTGCTCGCCGTCGGCCAGCAGCTCCTCGTAGGCGGGTAGGCGGGAAGCGACCGGGACCACACCGGAGGCCAGCGCGCGCACGAGCACGCCCGGCATCGGTCGCACCCCCTCGGAGGCCAGCACCGCCACGTCGGCGCCGGCCAGCGCCTGGGCCTGGCTGCACTCGCGCAGATCGACGAACGAAACGCGCTCACGCAGCCGGCCAAGCGTGGTCGGAGCGCTCAGGGGACGCGCCGACCACACGGTCGCGTGCCAGTCCAGCTGTGGCGGCAGCGTCCGCAGCGCGCGCAGGAAGACGCGCAGCGCCGTCCGCTCCTCCGTGGCGATCATCACCAGCTCCAGCCGTCCCGCCGGGGCGTGGTCCGGCTGCGGGTCGGCGCCGGGGGTGATAACCCGGTACTCGCCGGGGAAGTAGCGCGTGAGCAGGCTGCGGGTGGCCCGGTAGCTGGCCGTGCGGGCATCCAGGCGGGCGAACAGCAGCCGGGACAGCGGCCCAGTCAGCTGGGTGGAGAGGATCCGCTCGGTGGGGGCGTGAAAGCTGCCGACGTTCAGCGCGCGCGAGTGGCGCAGCGCGACGCTGGAAGCGCTGGGGGCGAACGGCTCGTGGACGTTGATCACATCCAGCGCCAGCACGCTCAGGGCCTCCTCGATCGTGCGCGCGACATCGACGGGCAGCGAGGCCGCGCGCCGCCGCGTGCCGGCGAACGGGAGCACCTCGCCGACGCCGAGCACCAGCGGGGTCTCGCCCGCCTCCTCCAGCAGCGTGTTGGCACGGTTGTGGATCGCCCGCCGGCTGTCACGCACCAGCCCGCTGGACTGCGACGGCGCGATGATCAGCACCGAGTGTCCGCGGGAGGCGAGCTCGCCCGATACGCGCGCGACGTACTGGTTGACCTCGTTCTCGGCTTCCCAGGCGAACGGCGTCACCTGCGCGATCGCTAGGCGCTCCACGGAGATCTATCTTATTGGGGCCGCTGGCGCGGCCTGGTTTCGCGGGACGGCACCGTCGCCATCCAGCCGAAGGACATCGACCACCTGTTCGACGCGATGGCTGTCGGGTTGCGCGTGGGCGCTACTTCGTGGCAGGCTTGCGCTTGGCCGCGGCCGGCTTGGCGACCACGTGGCGCGAGTACTTGGCGATGAACGCCTCGGTCAGCGCGTGCGCCTCGTCATCCGGGCGCTGGTGCATCGGCGACTTCATCAGGTACGAGCTGGGGCCGTCGAGCTGGCCCGACAAGCCGTTGTTGAGCGCCAGCTTGCAGCAGCGCACGGCGTCGATGACGATGCCGGCCGAGTTGGGGGAGTCCCAAACCTCGAGCTTGAGCTCGGCGGTCAGCGGGACGTCGCCGAAGGCCTGGCCCTCCAGCCGGATGTGGGCCCACTTGCGGTCGGTCAGCCACGGCACGTAGTCAGACGGGCCGACGTGAACGTCGCCGGAGGGCAGCTCATGGCCCATGATCGAGGTGACCGCGTTGGTCTTGGAGATCTTCTTGGACTCCAGCCGCTCGCGCTCGAGCATGTTGTAGAAGTCCATGTTGCCGCCGACGTTGAGCTGCGAGGTGCGCAGGAGCTTGACGCCGCGGTCGTGGAACAGCCGCGCGAGGGCACGGTGGACGATCGTCGCGCCGACTTGGGACTTGATGTCGTCGCCGACGACCGGCAGGCCGGCCTTCTTGAAGCGCTTGTTCCAGTAGTCCTCGCGAGCGATGAACACCGGGATGCAGTTGACGAACCCGCAGCCTGCCTCAAGGATCTGCTCCACGTACCACTTGGTGGCCTGCTCGGAGCCGACCGGGAGGTAGGAGACCACGACGTCGGTTCGGGTCGCCTTGAGCACCTCGGCGATGTCGACCGTCGGCCCGGGGGCCTTGGTGATCTTCTGCTTGAGGTACTTGCCCAGCCCGTCGTGGGTCATGCCGCGCATCACCTCGACTCCCAGCTGGGGGACGTCGACGTCGAACTTCAGCGTGTTGTTCTGACCGGAGAAGATCGCCGCCGACAGGTCCTTGCCAACCTTCTCGACGTCGATGTCGAATGCGGCGCTGAACTCGATGTCATGGACGTGGTATCCGCCGAGGTCGACGTGCATCAGTCCCGGCACCGGTTGACTCGGGTCGGCGTTTCGGTAGTAGTGCACGCCCTGGACGAATGAGCTGGCGCAGTTGCCGACGCCGATGATCGCCACCCGCACCTTGTCTGACTGGTGACGGGCCGCGCCGTTGGGGGAGCCGATGGTCGTACTCACGCTGAGGAAGTTCCCTTCTGAAAAAGTGAAATCGCTGCGGCGGACTCGCCGCGCAGACACGATCGTAGTTATCCCGGCCCGCGCCGTTTGTTACACCGCGGGGCCGGTCAGGCCGCCGCTTTGATCAGCTCGCGGCGCACGAACAAGATTCGCTGCACCACCGTGACCGCGCTGAGCGCGGCGAGTACGTAGACGGCGGGGGCCAGCAGCTCGAAGTGGCCGATCGAGGCGCCCTTGGCGAACACCAGCCCGATCGACAGGATCACGACGCGCACCGGTCGCGTGGCCAGGCCCACCTTGCAGGCCACGCCGAGCGCCTCGGCGCGGGCCCGCGTGTAGGACACCATCAGCGAAGCGAGCACGCTGGCCACGACTGCGGCGACCGCCACCTGGTTGTGGCGCGACGCGAAATAGGCGGCGACCGCGGTCAGCACGATCCCCTCCTCCAGCCGGTCAAGCGTCGAGTCCAAAAACGCCCCGAACGGCGTCCCCTTGCCCGACATCCGTGAGTAGCGACCGTCGAGCGTGTCCATCACCGAGCCGACGATGAACGCGATCCCGGCGAGGAAGAACATCCGCCCCACCACCAGCCCCGCGGCCGCCAGGTTGAGCGCGAAGCCGGTCAGCGAGATCGCGTTGGGCGTCAGGCGCGATTCGATCAGGCGCTCGCGCATCAGCTCCTGGGTGAGCGGGCGTTCGCGCCGCGCTCGCGAGCGGCGCGTCTCCCCCGATGGGTCGCCCGCCGGCGGCGGTTTGGTCGGCTGCTGCATCAGTGCTCGAATGCGAGGGTATTTGCGATGGCGAGCACTAGGCGGTCGCTTGCCCGAACGCCCAAGTATCGGGTCTGGCCCGAGCCAGCAGCTTGCCGGCCAGCAGCGCCGAGGTGCCGGCGGTCACCGCTCCCAGGAACACGTCGGTCAGATAGTGATTGCCGGTGGCCACCACGACAAAGGTGATCCAGACCGGGTACATCCTCCACGCCAGTTTCGCGGGCCAACGCTTGACCAGCCGCGACATCGGCCAGCCGATCAGCAGCGCGAAGCAGACGTGCATCGAGGGGACCGCGGCGTAGAAGTTCAGGAATGCCTTCGCGGGTCCGTCGTCGAAATGGGCCGTGCCGAGGAACTGGGAGATCGAGTCGGTGAATCCCCATTCGGGCATTAACCGCGGCGGCGCCGTCGGGTATACCGCGTATCCGACCAGTGCGGTCGCCATCGCGATCATGAACATGTTGCGCACGAAGTAGAACGAGTCGTTGCGCCGCAGGTAGATGAACGTCAGCGCGCCGATCGTGACGAAGTCGTGCGCGTTGAGGTAGGACCAGTCGGCGATGTCCATCAGCAGATGCTTGCTGGAGGCCCAGGCCTGGATGTTCGGCTCGATGAACACGTGCAGGACGCGCTCGAGGTCGATGATCCTCGTCGCGTCGCCGAACGGCTTGTAGCCGTTGCCGTCGTTGATCAGACCGCGGACCACCTGATAGGCCACGTACGCGGCCGCAAACAGACTCACCTGACGCAGAACGTCAGGCCAGCCGCGCGGAAGGACCCGCGCCTCGATGAAACGGAGCCGGCGGCGCATGGCTGCGCGTCATCCTACCCGCGGATTGGATTCATGTCGTCGCCTGGGTGCAGCGCGGCGAGGTAGCCCCGATCCGGCTCAGCGAGAAGCGCATCACCAGCCTTACCGGGCCGGGCCGGTGAAGGATCAGCCGCGTGAGCCCGCCGGCGTCGGTCACGCAGCCTGAGCTCTGGCCCAGCGCCCAGTAGGGACTGAAGTGGACGTGAAGCAGCAGGCTGCCGAGACGTTGCGAGGTGAGCGTGAAGTAGTCAGGGCCGATCGCCTCCAGGATCGCGGCGCCCTGCACGATCGGGGTGAAGTGCAGCACCGCGTATACGTGCCAGTGGTCACGGGCAAAGACATTTCGCAGGTAGGGCAGGCCGCGGGCGATCAGGCTCGCCTCCGGCTTGGCCGAGTAATCCAGTGGCGCGTCGGGCACGGCCACGAAGCGGACCGCGTTGCGGTGCAGCCAGCGCTCATAGGGCAACGCCGACAGCCGGCCGTCGTAGAAGATCGCGTTGTCAGCGACGTCGAGCTGGCGCTCCCAGCCGCGGGCGAGCGGATAGCGCGTCGCGAGCTCGTAGGCTTCCCAGTGCGAGCGCGTGAACGGGACCTCGATCCTGAACGGGGGTCCGCTCTGCATGGCCAGGAAGGAGAGCAGCGGCCGGTAGTAGGCCGCCGACGTCGACGGGTCGCCGGCCAGCGTCCAGACGTCTGAGACCGGCGCCTCCCAGCCGAGGTAGAGCAGTGGCAGCGCCGCCACCGCCAGCAGCGCGGCGCTTCGCCGCCACCACAACAATGCGCCCAGCGGCGCCGCGATCAGGGTTCCCAGCCGGACCACGTTGCTGCCCAACGGCGAGGGCACAATGTAGGCGGCGATCGTGCCCAGTGCGTACAGGACCGCGCCGACGCGCAGCTCGAGCGCATCCTTCCGCGCGGCCAGCAACGTCCCGGCGCACAGCACCAGGATCGGCCACATCGCCGAGAAGGCGAACGGCTCCGTGCCACCTTCGGGGAACGCGATCGACAGCACGGCGATCGGGGCCAGTCCGCAGATCGCCACCGCTAACGGCCCCAGCGCCGGTCTGATGCGGCCCTGCTCGGACCACCCGGTCAGCGCGTACGTGGCGGCGGCCAGCGCGGCGAACAGCGCCGCGACCGGGCTGCAGAGCGCCGCCAGCGCCGCCAGCCCGCACGCCGCCCCGGTGCGACCGCGATCGAGCGCCAGCAGCGCGCCCAGCGCCGGTAGGCAGCCGAAGGCGAAGGTCAGCCGTCCGGTGAAGAGGTTGGTCGCGGTCGCCGCTCCGAACAGCAACGCACCCAGCCAGGCCTCGGGTCCGAAGTGGCGACGAGCCAGCGGCTCGAACACGGCTGCGGTGGCGGTCGCGGCGATCGCCGCGGCGAGCTGAGGGGTGAGCGCGGCCGCTGCCGCCGGGAACAGGAGGCTGTAGCCGACCGTGTCGTGGCCGAGGTACCAGTAGTTGTTCCAGAACCCGAAGCCCTCCACCGAGAACAGGTGTGCGCGAAACAGGTGCGCGGCCAGGTCCTGGGTCGGAGGTGAGACCAGCACGTAGGCCAGTCCGAGCGCCCCCGCCAGCAGCGTCGGCGCCAGGCGTCGCCAGCGCGGATCCTGGATCCGGCGGCCGGCCGACCTGTGCAGGACTCCAGGTTGCGGCGCCGGCCTGCCGGCTCGGCTCACCCTAACTCCAGCGTGCCGGCTTGGCTCAACCAGACTCCACGGGCCCAGTCCGCCTACCCCGGGACCGCGCCCAGGAAGCCGGTGATCCGGGTGATCACCTCGGGCTGGTCCAACCACGGCCAGTGTCCGGCGTCCTCGATCCTCGCGACCGTGGCATCCGGCAGCCGCGTGGCGTACGCGTCGGCGAAGCGCACGTCGAGCCATGGATCACGCTCGCCCCAGACGACCAGAGCAGGGCAGTGCAGTTCGTCGAGCTCGGCCCCCGCCTCGGCCAGTCCGGACGGGTCGATTCCGCGGTACAGGCGCAGAATCGCCCGCTGGGTGCCCTGATCGAACTGCTCCCAGACGGCGGCGATCCGCGCGTCTGAGAACGCCTGCGGGCGGGCGCAGGCGGAACGCAGGATGCGCGCCAGCACCCACCGGGTGGTAGAGCCCATCACCAGCTCGCCGACCAGCGGCGCCCGCCAGGTCCGTGCGAGCTTGAACCAGCGAAAGGAATCCAGCAGCGGGATCGCGTCGCACAGGACCAGCCGCTCGATCCGCTCAGGGTGGCGCTGGGCATAGCCGAGGCCGACGGCGGCACCCCAGCCGTGCCCGACCAGGCAGAAGCGGTGAAGATCCAGCTCGGGCAGCAGCTGCTCGAGGAAATCGATCAGCCCGGTCAGCGTGAAGTCGAGGTTCGAGCCCTTGGCCGAGCGCCCGAAGCCGATCAGGTCAGGGGCGATACCGCCCGCGATCTCCAGAAAGTCCAGCCAGTCATCGGAGCTCGTCAGGGCGTCGTGCAGATAGAGCACTGGGACGCCGCTGGTAAGGGCCTCTCGGTAGAAGACGGGAACTCCGGCGACAACAATCGTGTGTTCGTCGACGCTAATCGGTTCCCACCCGCCCGCAGGATAACGTCTGGCGCCATGAGCGCGAGCGGACCAGACGAGGGCGCGCGTGGCGCGCGGATCCTGTGCCTGGGAGAGGCGCTGGTCGATCTGATCTGCGAGCGACCGATCGAGACGCTGGCCGAGGCTGACCGGTTCGTGCCCCATTTTGGTGGTGCCGTGGCCAACGTCGCGGTCATCGCCGCCCGTGGCGGTGCTCGGGTGGCGCTGGCCGGCGGCGCCGGCGACGACGCGTGGGGAGCGTGGCTGGTGGAGCGCCTGCGCCGTGAGGGCGTGCACGACGGGCTGTTTGAGCTGATCCCGGGCTCACGCACGCTGCTTGCACTCGTCGCGGTGTCAACCGACGGCGAGCCGAGCTATGAGATCTACGGCGACGCGGCCGAGACGGTCGTCCACGCCCTGTCTGAGCGTCTGGGGCCGGCGGTCGAGGCGGCGGCGGCGCTGTTCATCAGCACTAACACATTGGTCGGCGTCGGCGAGCGGGCGGTGACGATGCGCGCTCGCGAGCTGGCGCTGAGGTTCGAGCGCCCGGTGATCTTCGACGCCAACCTGCGCCTGCACCGCTGGTCCTCCCGGGCCGACGCCGCCGCCAGTGCCAACGCCTGCGTGCCGGGCGCGCTGCTGGTCCGCGCCAATCGCGCGGAGGCCGAACTGATGACTGGTGAACCTGACCCTGAGCGCGCCGCGACGGCGCTGCTGAAGGCCGGCGCGCGGATGGTCGTCCTGACGCTCGGCGCCGGCGGCGCGATCCTGCGCGGCGCGCGGCGCGCGGATGCGGTCGGAGCCGGGGCCAACGTGGTCAGTACGGTGGGCGCCGGCGACGTGCTGACCGGAACGTTGCTGGCCCGCCTGGCGCTCAGCGGCTTCTATCCGTCGGCGGTGGCGGCGGCGCTGGTCGAGTCCGTGCGCGCGGCGGCGAGTGCGTGCGAGCGATGGGGTGCGCTTGACTGATGCTGACGCGCCGCGTCCGCGTCCGCGCGCGCGGCGCGTGCGTGCGATCCGCGACCGCCTCCGGCTCGTGTACGGGATCCCCCGCGCCGGGCCGCACGGAGACCCGATCGCTGAGCTGGTGCTGACCGTCCTGTCGCAGTCGACCAACGACCGCAACCGCGACGTCGCCTACCTCGGGTTGCGCGAGCGCTTTGACACCTGGGAGGCGGTCCGCGACGCCGCCGTCGACGAGCTGGAGGAGGCGATCCGTCCCGGTGGCATCTCCAAGGTCAAATCGGCGCGCATCAAGTCGATCCTGCAGGCGATCAGCGAGACCGCGCCGGCGGCGACCGGCGCCGACGGGGCCGGGGCCGGCGGGGGCGGTGCCGGCCGGCTGTCGCTGAATTGGCTGGCGGATCTGACGGTGCCGGAGGCCCAGGCCTGTCTCTGCTCGCTGCCCGGCGTCGGGCGCAAAACCGCCGCCTGCGTGCTGCTGTTCGCGCTGGGGATGCGCGACGTGCCCGTCGACACCCACGTCTCGCGCGTCGGCATGCGCCTAGGGCTGCTGCGCGCGGGGGCTCCGTTTGAGGAGCTGCACGACACGATGCTGGCGATTACGCCGCCCGGAGAGGAATTGGAGTTGCACCTAAACCTGCTGCGCCACGGCCGGCGGATCTGTCACGCGCGCCGGCCCGAGTGCGGCGCCTGCGCGCTGGCGCGTATGTGCCCGAGCGCCGGGAGCTTCTGAGCGAGGGTTTGGATATCTGTTGCCAATATGGCATCGGATCCCCGAAGCTCCGGATTGCGCCCGGGCTTGGGTGACGGGTAGGCGATCCGGCTAGGACGCGGCCCATGTGGCGCCGGCGCCCGATCGCCCGCCAGTCGATCAAAACCAAAACCCAGATCTGCTACGATCCCACTAAGATTTTTACGAGCGTATAGGAGCAGAACACAATGGGCAAAACGATTGGAATCGACCTCGGGACGACCAACTCGTGCATGGCCGTGCTTGAGGGCGGCGAGCCGACGGTGATCGAAAACGCCGAAGGTGGGCGCACGACACCCTCCGTGGTGGCGTTCACCTCGGGCGGTGAGCGGCTGGTCGGTACGGTCGCTAAGCGCCAGGCTGTGACCAACCCGCAGAACACGGTCTTCTCGATCAAGCGCTTCATGGGCCGCAAGGAGGCCGAGGTGCGCGAGGAGGAGTCGATCGTCCCGTACAAGGTCGTATCGGGCAGTGGCGGCGACGCGCGCGTCGAGGCTGGCGGCAAGCAGTACTCCCCGCCCGAGATCAGCGCGATGATTCTCGGCAAGCTCAAGGCCGACGCCGAGGCGTACCTCGGCGAGACCGTCGACAGCGCCGTGATCACGGTCCCGGCCTACTTCAACGACGACCAGCGCCAGGCGACCAAGGATGCCGGCAAGGTTGCGGGGCTCGACGTCAAGCGGATCATCAACGAGCCGACGGCGGCCTCGCTCGCGTACGGGCTCGACAAGGAGTCAGACCAGACGATCCTGATCTTCGACCTCGGCGGCGGCACCTTCGACGTGTCCGTGCTGGAGATCGGCGACGGCGTGTTCGAGGTCAAGGCGACCGCCGGTGACAACCACCTCGGTGGCGACAACTTCGACAAGGCGCTGGTCGACTGGCTGGTCGGCGAGTTCAAGAAGTCCCAGGGCATCGACCTGAGTGCTGATCCGATGGCGCTGCAGCGTCTCTATGAGGCGGCGGAGAAGGCCAAGATCGAGCTCTCCACGACGCAGGAGACGCAGATCAACTTGCCGTTCATCACCGCCGACGCCAGCGGTCCCAAGCACCTGGATATGCGCCTCACGCGGGCCAAGCTCAACGAGTTGACCTCGAAGCTGCTTGACCGCACGATCGCGCCGGTACGCCAGGCGCTCGACGACGCCAAGGAGAAGGGCGCGGCGAACATCGATCACGTCGTGATGGTCGGCGGTATGACCCGCATGCCCGCGGTGCAGGAAAAGGTCAAGGAGCTGACCGGCAAAGAGCCCCACCGGGGAGTCAACCCCGATGAGGTCGTCGCCGTCGGTGCCGCGATCCAGGCCGGCGTGCTGGCCGGCGACGTCAAGGACGTCCTGCTGCTCGACGTCACCCCGCTGACGCTGGGGATCGAGACCAAGGGCGGCGTGATGACCAAGCTGATCGAGCGCAACACGACGATCCCGACGCGCAAGTCGGAGGTGTTCTCGACCGCCGAGGACAACCAGCCGTCAGTCGAGATCCATGTCCTGCAGGGCGAGCGCGAGATGGCGACCTACAACAAGTCGCTGGGCAAGTTCCAGCTCACCGGCATCCCGCCGGCACCGCGCGGCATCCCGCAGATCGAGGTCGCGTTCGACATCGACGCCAACGGCATCCTCAGTGTGTCGGCCAAGGATCTCGGCACCGGCAAGGAGCAGAAGATCGAGATCAAGGCGGGCTCGGGCCTCTCCGACGAGGAGATCAAGCGGATGGTGTCCGACGCCGAGACGCACGCCGAGGACGACAAGCGGCTGCGAGAGCTGGCCGAGGCTCGAAACGGCGGCGAGAACGCCGCCTATCAGGCCGAGCGCCAGCTCAAGGACCTCGGCGAGACGGTCGACGCATCCTCCAAGGAGGAGATCGAGGCGGCGATCAAGGCGGTCCGTGAGTCGCTGACCTCCGAGGACCCGGCCGACATCAATGCCAAGACCGAGGCCCTGCAGACCTCGTTCCACAAGGTCTCCGAGGCGATGTACCAGCGCGCCCAGGAGCAGGCGGCTTCGTCGACCGACGGCGGTGAGGGTGGCGGCCCGACCTCCAGCAACGGCGCCAGCGCCGACGAGGACGTCGTGGACGCTGAAGTCGTCGATGAGGGGAAGTAAGTGATGACGGCAAAACACGATCCCTTTGCCACGGGCGGTCCCGGTCAATCCGGGGCCGCACCGGCCACCGAGGCCGCTCCGCGAATGGCCTCGGCGCCCGGCGCGCCCCCGGAGGAGGCAGGTGGCGAGCGGCAGGAGTCCGCTACCGCGACCTTGGCTGGGGGAGAGCCGGAGCCCGGGGCCGATAATGGGTTCGCTCAGGAGTCAGGGGCGGGTATCGTCCCCGGGGCGGTTGCCGAGCCTGGGGCGGCTGTCGACCCCGAGCCGTTTGCAGACTCTGAGCCGGTTGCGGACCCTGAGGCGGTTGCGGACCCTGAGGCGGTTGCGGAGACGAGTGCAAAGCCCGATGCGGCTGCCCCTCAGTTCGATGACCATGAGGCCGGGCTTGAACATGACCTCGAGGAGCTGACCGCGAAGGCGGAGAAGGCCGATGAGTATCTGGAGCTGGCCCAGCGCACCAAGGCCGACTTTGAGAACTACCGCAAGCGGGCCGCGCGTGAGGCAGCCGCCGCGCAGGAGCGCGGGATGGTCAAGCTCGCTCGTGAACTGCTGCCCGCGGTCGACAATCTCGATCGGGCTCTGGCCGCGGCCCGGACGGCCGGCCCGGCCCATGACGGGCAGCCTGCCGATGACGGATCGGCGACGCTGGTCTCAGGCATCAAACTGGTCCACGCTGATGTAATCGCCGCGCTGGCGCGCGTCGGGATCGAGCCCTTCTCGCCTCAGGGTGAGCCATTTGATCCCCAGTACCACGAGGCGATCGCCCAGCAGCCGATCGAGGGCGCCGAGCCTGGGACCGTGGTCGAGGTCTACCAGCGCGGGTTCCGCCTGGGCGACACCGTGCTGCGCCCCGCACGCGTCGTCGTCGCGGGGTGAGCGGGGGTTCGAGATGGCTGAGCGGCCCGACTATTACAAGGTCCTGGGGGTAGGCAAGAACGCCTCAGACGAGGAGATCAAGAAGGCCTACCGCAAGCTCGCGCGCAAGTACCACCCGGACGCCAACGCGGGCGATAAGAAGGCCGAGGAGCGCTTCAAGCAGATCTCGCAGGCCAACGACGTGCTGTCGGATCCGGACAAACGTAAGGCCTACGACCGTGGAACCGGACCGCTGGGTGGCTTCGGGATGCCGGGCGGCTTTGATCCCAGCTCGTTCGGCGGCGGCTTTGGCGACATCCTCTCCAACCTGTTCGGCGGCGCCGCCGGTGGGTCGGGGACGGGCCCCGGTGGTCGGACGGCGGGCGGCGTGCGCGGCGGTCGTGCGCGGCAGGCTCGTGGGCGCGATCTGGAGACCGAGGTGTCGCTGGCCTTCGACCAGGCGGTTAAAGGCGCGCAGGTGCCGCTGGCGGTGCCCACCTCCCAGCCGTGTCCGACCTGCAACGGCTCCGGCGCCAAGCCCGGGACCTCCGCGAAGGTGTGCCCGGTCTGCAACGGCCGCGGCGTCGAGGCCCAGAGCCAGGGGATCTTCTCAATGTCACAGCCGTGCTCCAATTGCCACGGTTCGGGCACGATCATCGAGGACCCGTGCCCGACCTGCGGCGGCTCAGGCGCCCAGCGCAGCGTTCGCCGGATGCGCGTCAACATCCCGGCCGGCGTGCGTGACGGCAGCCGGATCCGGCTGGCCGGCAAGGGCGAGCCCGGTGTGCGGGGGGCCGAGCCGGGTGACCTGTACGTGATCACGCGGGTGTCGGAGTCGCCGGTGTTCATCCGCAACGGCGAGAACCTGGAGGTGGAGGTGCCGCTGACGATTCCCGAGGCGCTCCGGGGGGCGGTGATCGAGGTTCCGACGCTGAGCGGCTCCAAGAAGCTGCGCGTGGCGCCCGGGACCAAGCACGGCACCGTGCAGCGGCTGCGCGGTGAAGGCCCGGCACGCCTCGGCGGCAAGGGTCACGGGGACATTCACTACCGGTTCGTGATCGACGTGCCCGCCGTGATGACGCCTGAGCAGTCCGCGGCGGTTGACAGGCTCTCGCAGGTGATGAACGGCAACCCGCGGGCCAAGCTGTTCCCCACCGGTCGCACCGGCGGCACGACGGAGGCGGCGGCATGATGGCCACCCGGCGCGTGCGCACCACCACGCGGATTGAGGTGTCCTCCGATCGCGGCGTGTTCATGATTTCGGTCGCCGCCGAGCTGGCCGACATGCACCCCCAGACGCTGCGGATGTACGAGGCCCGGGGGCTGATCGAACCCAAGCGCTCGCCCAAGGGGACGCGCCTGTACTCCCATTCCGACGTCGACCGGCTGCGCCGCATCCAGGAGATGACCGCCGAGCTCGGCATGAACCTCGCGGGGGTCGAGCGCGTATTCGAGTTGGAGGGCCAGCTAGAGTCGATGGCGCGCAAGGTCGCCTCGCTGGAGAAGCGCGCCGTCGAGCTCAACGCCGAGGTGCAGCGGCTGGAGGCATTGCGCAGCGAGCTGCGCGCCGAGATCGTGCCCTACGTGCGCGGCGGGGCGATCGTCCGCTCCCAGGACCTGCGGCGTTTCCGACCCTGATCGCGCCCGGGTCTGCGGCCCCGGGCCAACACTGAGGCCGCCGGCAGAGAGGTGTGCAACGATCAGCCCGCTTGACAAAGAGTGAACAAGGGGAAGCTGCACGCATGGAAAGCAAGGCACTCGATTCTGCTCGCCGCCGCGGGCTCGTCCTGGCGCTGTTACCCGCACGAGGGCTTGGCGCTGGTCTGGCGGTCCTGGCCGCGCTGAGTCTGGCGTTGCTGGGCGCTGGGGTGTCGGCGGCCCTCGCCGCCGGTCCGCAGGCGCATCTGACGCAGCTGGGGGCGGCGCCGGCCGGACAGCTGATCCAGCTGGTGCTGCCGTTGGCCGCCAATGAGGCCGGCCTCGAGCGCCAAGCGCTGGCGATCACCACCGAGGGCTCGCCGCAGTACGGACAGTACGAGTCGGTAGCCGCGCTTTCACGCCACTACGGAGCGTCTCAGACTGACCGCCGCCGTCTGCTCACCTGGCTTCGCCGCCAGGGCGCCACCGCGGTGAAGATCGACGCGACCGGGCTGTTCGCCGACGCGACCATGACGGTCACGGTCGCCCAGCGGCTGTTCGGCACTCGGCTGGGAAGCTTTCGTGACGCCCGCAGCGCCCAGTTCGTCGCCCCTACGGCCGCCGCGCGCATCCCTGCCCCGCTGCAGGGGTTGGTAACCGGAGTGGTCGGGCTCGACACGGAGTCGCTGCCGACGATATCCCAGCCATCGCTTTCGACCTCAAAGGGCTTCGCACACCACGCGGCGGCCAGCGCGACGCAGCAGGCCACCGGATATCTGCAGCGGACCGGCATCGCCGAGGGGTGCCCCTCGGCGCTCGCCGCACACGGCTTTACCCCCAACCAGTACCTGACCGCCTACGACTACGGGCCGCTGATATTGGATCATCTGAGCGGACAGGGCGAACGGGTCGCGTTGATCGAGGTCGACGGCTTTCGCTATTCGGACATCCGCAGCTTCGCGCATTGCTTCGGACTCTCGGTACCGGCGATCAACGGCTATGGGGTTGGCAGCGTGTCCAAGGCGCTGGCCCCGGGCGGAGAGTCCACTCTGGATCTGGAAGTGCTCGACGCGGCGGCCCCGAAATTGAAAGCGATCGACGTCTACGAATCGCGGGCTCGGGCGACCGACGTGCTCAAGTCGCTGACCGCGCCGCTGCAGAACCCTGGCAGCCGACCCCAGGTGATCTCGGCCTCGCTAGGGGCATGTGAAGGTGCCTTTTCCGCCGCGGTGGGCAAATCAGGCATCAACGCCGTGGAGGGCTCGCTGGCCCTGGCCGCGGCCAGCGGGATCAGCTTCCTGGCCTCCAGCGGAGACGATGGCTCGGCGTCGTGCATCGGGCCGGGCGGCCCGCTGGACATGCTGGCGGTCAGCTTCCCGGCCTCGTCGCCGTGGGTCACGGGCGTTGGGGGCACCAACTTCGCGCTCAACGCCGCGAACCAGATCACATGGCAGGAGGTCTGGAACGACACGCCGATCCAGCTCGGCGCCGGCGGCGGGGGGATCAGCCGGCTGTTTTCGCGCCCGAGCTACCAGAAGGCGGTCGGCAGCTTCAACGATCGCGCGGTGCCCGACGTCTCGATGCTCGCTGACGTGGCCCCCGGCTACGTGGTCTACTGCTCGGCCAAGCCGGACTGCGTCGGCCGGCAGAACTCCGACCGCTGGCTGCCCGTCGGCGGAACCAGCGCCGCGACCCCGCTGCTGGCCGGTGGCATCGCGCTGACCGATGAGGACCTGAGGCTCAACGGCCGCCAGGATCTCGGCCTGGCCAACCCGCTGCTCTACGCCCTGGCCACCTCCTCGCTGGCCAGCCAGGTCTTCGACGACGTCACCTCGGGCAACAACGACATTGGCGCGTTCCTGCCCGGCAGCGGCGGGCAGCCGCTCGGGTGCTGCACGGCGACCCTGGGATACGACACCGCCTCCGGGCTGGGCAGCGTCAACGTGTCCAACTTCGCCGCCGCGGTCACCAAGCTGGAGCCGGCGATCGTCGATGTCGGGCTCTCGCTGCCGCGTCAGCTACATCCCGTCGCCGCTCGCCGAATACTGGCGACGGTGACGTGCAGCGGCGTCTGCCTGGTTGCCGCCTACGCCGAGCTCACGATCGGCCGCGGCCGGCCGTTCAGGGTCAACTCCGCCATCAGCCTGCTGCGCCGGGTGCGGAGCAAGACGATCTCGCTCAAGCTGGCCGGCAGTGACCTGGCCAAGCTGCGCTCCGGGCTCGCGGCCCACAGGCGGGTCGCCGCCATCGTCTACGCGGTGATCCTCGATCCGGGCGCCAACGTGGAGCGGCGCAGCGCGGGCGTGAAGCTCGCGATCCGGGGGTAGGCGCGGGCGTCCTGGTCGTCTGGGGCGCGCTCGTCGCCTGCGCGTTCTGGTCGTGCGTGCGCGTTCGGTCGTGCGGGCGCTGGGCATGTGGGCGCGCTGGGCGTGTGGGCGTTCTGGCCGGGCTGGCCCCGCTTGGGCCGGGTTTGCACCGTGGCCGGTAAACCTGCGCAGGCGCTTGCGCCAACCCCGCTCTCGTGCAATAATCTGAGTCCGCATCACTTAGATGTGTGCTACCGAAAATGGAACCTTGATGCAACCAGACCGCTTTACGATCAAATCCCAGGAGGCGATGTCGGCCGCCCAGCGGCTGGCCGACGAGCGCCGCAACCCACAGACGACGCCTGAGCACCTGCTCGCCGTGCTGCTTGAGCAGGACGCCGGCGTGGTCGCGCCGGTGCTGCGCAAACTGGGCGTAGAGCCTGCCACGGTGCGCCAGTCGGTCAGCGTCGCGCTTGAAGGGCTGCCCAAGCTGACCACGAGCGGTGGCCGTGAGGAGCCCGTCGGTGGTTCCGGCGAGCTGGTCCAGATCCTGCGTGCCGCCGAGAACGAGATGCGCGAGCTCAGGGACGAGTACGTATCCACGGAGCACTTGATGCTGGCGCTGGCCACCCATCCCGGTCCGGCGGGCAACGCGCTGCGCTCGGCTGGCGCCAGCCGTGACGCCCTGCTGCAGGCGTTGAGCGAGGTCCGTGGCTCGCACCGGGTGACCGATCAGAATCCGGAGGAGAAGTTCCAGGCGCTGGAGAAGTACGGGCGCGATCTGACGGAGGCCGCCGCCGCCGGCAAGCTCGATCCGGTGATCGGGCGCGATGACGAGATCCGCCGCGTGATCCAGGTCCTGTCCCGTCGGACCAAGAACAACCCGGTGCTGATCGGCGAGCCGGGCGTCGGCAAGACCGCGATCGCCGAGGGGCTTGCCCAGCGCATCGTTTCCGGCGACGTCCCTGAGGGCCTGCGTGACCGCAGCGTGATCGGGCTCGACATCGGCGCCCTGATCGCCGGTTCCAAGTACCGAGGAGAATTCGAGGATCGGCTCAAGGCGGTGCTCAAGGAGATCGCTGACGCGCAGGGCACGATCATCCTGTTCATCGACGAGCTGCACACGATCGTCGGGGCCGGCGCCGCCGAGGGGGCGGTCGACGCCGCCAACCTGCTCAAGCCGATGCTGGCGCGCGGTGAGTTGCGCGCCGTCGGTGCGACCACGCTCGACGAGTACCGCAAACACATCGAGAAGGACGCCGCGCTCGAGCGGCGCTTCCAGCCCGTGTTCGTGGGCGAGCCGAGCGTCGAGGACACGATCGCGATCCTGCGCGGGCTCAAGGAGCGCTACCAGGTCCACCACAAGGTCCGCATCCAGGACTCGGCACTGGTTGCAGCGGCGACGCTCAGCCACCGCTACATCGCTGATCGGTTCCTGCCTGATAAGGCGATCGACCTCGTTGATGAGGCCGCGTCGCGGATCCGGATGGAGATCGACTCCAAGCCGACCGAGATCGACGAGGTCGACCGGCACATCATGCAGCTGGAGATCGAGCTCCAGTCGCTGGGCGAAGACGACGATCCGGGCACGCTGGCCCGGCGCGAGCAGCTGGAGCGCGCGCTGGCCGAGGAGCAGGAGACCTCGGCCGGGATGCACGCCGAATGGCAGCGGGAGAAGGAGACCCTCGGCGCAGTCGCCGACCTGCAGGCCAAGCTCGAGCAGGCCAGGATCGAACTCGAGCGCGCTCAGCGCGAGGGCGATCTGGGCCGGGCCGCCGAGCTCCAATACGGGGCGATCCCAGAGTTGGAGAAGCAGTTCGCCGCGGCTGAGTCGGCTGAGCACGACGCTGCTGGCACCCCGGGCGGCCCAAGATTCCTCAAGTACGTCGTCGACGCCGAGGACGTGGCCGAGATCGTCGCCAAGTGGACGGGCGTTCCCGTCTCTCGCCTGCTGGAGGGCGAGATCGAGAAGCTCGTCCACATGGAGGACCGGCTCCACCAGCGTGTGATCGGGCAGGACGAGGCGGTCGGCGCGGTGGCCAGCGCACTACGTCGCTCCCGCGCGGGTCTGCAGGACCCCGAGCGCCCGATCGGCACATTCCTGTTCCTCGGCCCGACCGGCGTCGGCAAGACCGAGCTCGCCCGCGCGTTGGCGGAGTTCATGTTCGACTCCCACGACGCGATGGTGCGGATCGACATGTCGGAGTACATGGAGAAGCACGCGGTTTCCCGTCTGGTCGGGGCGCCTCCCGGCTACGTCGGCTACGAGGAGGGCGGTCAGCTGACCGAGGCAATCCGGCGGCGGCCGTATTCGGTGGTGCTGCTCGACGAGATCGAGAAGGCCCATCCCGACGTGTTCAACACCCTGTTGCAGGTGATGGACGACGGGCGACTGACCGACGGTCAAGGTCGTACCGTGTCGTTCAAGAACACGGTCCTGATCATGACCTCCAACATCCCGGGCGGCCGTGCGGGTGTCGAGGCCCAGTTCCGGCCTGAGTTCGTCAACCGGCTGGATGACATCGTCGAGTTCGACCCGCTCAGCCGCGAGCAGATCGGCGAGATCGTCGACCTCCAGGTGCAGATCGTGGTGGCTCGGGTCCGCAACCGCGAGCTCGAGCTCGAGCTGACCGATGATGCTCGAACGCTGTTGGGCAACCTCGGCTATGACCCGACCTACGGTGCCCGCCCGCTGAAGCGGGTGATCCAGAAGCGGCTCATCGACCCGCTGGCACTCGCGATCCTCGAAGGACGCTTCGTGCCCGGCGATACGGTCCGCGTCGATGCCGCCGAGGGCGAGTTGGCGCTGGCGCGCGTGGAAACCGAGGCCGCCACGGCGCTGTAGGCCGCGTCGCCGCTGGCCTGACGACCCCCCGACCGCTCAGATCCGGTACAACGCGGATCTCGACCGCCCACGAGAAGGAGAGCCCAGGTGCCGACTTACATCATGCTCACGACGCTCAACCCCGACGGGGTGCAGACGATCAAGAACAACCCGGGCCGGATCAAGGAGGTCAACAAGGAGGTCGAGCAGCTTGGGGCCACGGTGAAGGCGCAGTGGGCGACCCTGGGTCGGTTCGACTTCGTCAACGTGATCGAGGCTCCCGACGAGCAGACGATCGCTCGGGTCTCACTCGAGCTGGGCTCGCGTGGGACCGGTAGGTACGAGACGCTGGTCGCGATCCCGATCGACGACTTCATTGGCTCCATCTGAGCCGCCCGCCACGGGCCCCCGCGTGCTGATTCTCGGCGGCGGGGCTCGTGAGCATGCTCTGGTTCACGCGCTGGCGCGCTCACCGCGCGAACCTGAGTTGCTGTGCGGGCCGGGGAACGCCGGTATCGCAGCCGATGCCCGCCTGGTCGCGCTCGATCCCGAGGATCCCGCCGGCGTCGTGGCAGCGGCGCAGGCGCGCGACGTCGACCTGGTTGTCGTCGGCCCCGAGGCCCCGCTCGTAGCGGGCGTGGCCGACGCCCTGACCGACGCCGGGATCCGCTGCTTCGGTCCCAGCGCGGCCGCGGCCGCGCTGGAGGGCTCCAAGGCGTTTTGCAAGCAGATCATGGTCGCGGCCGGAGTGCCGACGGCCGCCTACCAGGTGGTCGGCGATCCGCAGGCGGGCCTGGAGGCGATCGCCGGTTACCCGACGGTGATCAAGGCCGACGGACTCGCGGCCGGCAAAGGGGTGGTGATCGCGCAGACCGAGACGCAGGCGCGTGAGGCGCTGGACGAGCTGCTGCTTGAGCACCGGTTCGGCACCGAGCGCGTGGTGGTCGAGGAGTATCTCGATGGCGAGGAGCTCTCGCTGCTGGCGCTGTGCGACGGCGAGCACGCGGTCCCGCTGGCCTCCGCCCAGGACTACAAGCGCATCTTCGATGACGACCGGGGGCCCAACACGGGCGGGATGGGCTCCTACTCGCCGGTGCCGGCGGTCGACTTCGAGCGGGCACAGGAGCTCTGCCTGGCCGTCCATCAGCCCGTGCTCGACGAGCTGGCGCGGCGCGGGATCGCCTTTCACGGGGTCCTCTACGCGGGGTTGATGATGACCTCCGCAGGTCCGAAGGCGCTGGAGTTCAACGTGCGCTTCGGCGATCCCGAGACGCAGGCGATTCTGCCGCGCTTGCGCAGCGATCTGCTGGAGCTGCTGGAGGCCGCGACGACGCCCGGGGGTCTGCGGGATGCCGAGCTGGAGTGGGATCCGGCCACCGCGGTCACCGTCGTGCTGGCCAGCGCCGGTTATCCGGCGTCCTCCTCCAGTGGTGACGTGATCACCGGCCTCGACGCGGTCCCGGGCGACGTCTATGTGACCCACGCCGGAACCGCTCACGGCGACCAGGGGCAGATCGTCACGGCCGGTGGGCGGGTGCTGAGCGTGACCGCACTGGGCGCCGGCGCGGCCTGCGCCCGGGCGTCCGCCTATGCTGCCGTGGACATGATCGACTTCCCCGGCCGCCAGGTTCGCCGCGACATCGCGCTCCGGGCGGTGCGATGAGATGACCGAGCAAATGCCACCCGAGCTCGTTGAGGCGCGCTTGGCCGAGGTACTTCCTCAGACCGAGCCCGAGCCTGAGACGATCGCCACCACGGCCTCCGAGATGGAGGACGTCGACGTCGACGCGCCGCGGGTCGGCATCGTGATGGGCTCCAAGAGTGACATGCCCGCGATGGAAGCGGCCGAGAGGGAGCTGACCGAGCGTGACATCCGCTCGGAGGTACGCGTCATGTCCGCCCACCGCGAGCCCGACAAGGTCGCCGACTATGCGCGCAACGCCAAGCTCCGCGGGATCCGAGTGATCATCGCGGGAGCCGGCCTGTCGGCGGCGCTCCCCGGGGTGGTCGCTGCGCACACCGAGTTGCCTGTGATCGGGGTCCCGCTCACCAGCCGAACGTCGGTGGCCGGGGGCCTGGACGCGCTGCTGTCGATAGCCCAGATGCCGCCCGGCGTCCCGGTGGCCTGCGTCGGGGTGGACAACGCCCGCAACGCCGCAGTGCTGGCCGCGCGGATCATCGCCGCCTGAGGCCCGAAGAGCCGCCGCGACATCGTCGCTGATCGCTGATGGTGCACTAGTCTGTTCGGTGAGCGGCAACTGATGGCTGAAGCGATAGTTCATGTGTCCTCGGTGGCGGGCAGCCCTCTGCTCGACTCGACCGGTGAGCGCCTCGGGCGCGTTGACGACGTGGTCGCGCGTCTGGATCTGGCCGATCCGCTCCCGGCAGTGGTCGGGCTCAGGGTCCGAATCGGCGGGCGGGCGATGTTCGTCCCGATCAGCCGGATCGAGCGACTGGAGCCGGCCGCGGCGCGCACCGCGACGACCAAGCTGAACCTGGCCCAGTTCGAACGCCGGCCGGGAGAGGTGCTGCTGCGCGCCGACGTGCTGGATCGAAGCCTGATCAATGTGCAGGTTGCGCGGCTGGTGACCGCGCGTGAGGTTGAGCTCGTCTGCGAGGACGGGACCTGGCGGGTGGCCGGGATCGACCCGAGCTTCCGGGCCCGTCTGAAGCGGCTGCTCCCTCGGCGCTTTCGCGGCCACGACTCCGAGCACACTCAGTTCGTGCCCTGGCGGGACATCGAGCCGTTCGTGGGCCATGTCCCTACGTCACGTCTGAAGCTCGCCTCGCGTCGCCTGACTCGCCTTCACCCGGCCCAGATCGCCGATCTGGTCGAGGCCGCCTCACACGAGGAGGGCGAGGAGATCCTGGAGGCGCTCGCCCAGGACAAGGAGCTGGAGGCCGACGTGTTCGAGGAGCTCAACGACGAGCACCAGGTGGAGTTCCTGCGCGAGCGCTCCGACGAACAGGTCGCCGAGGTCCTGGGCCGGATGGCCTCAGACGATGCCGCCGACCTGCTGCTGGAGATCGAGCAGGATCGGCGGATTCCGGTCCTCAACCTGCTGCCTGCCGCCAAGCAGCTGAAGATCAGAGGGCTGCTCGGTCACAATCCCTCCACGGCGGGCGGGATGATGAATCCGGACTTCGTTTCGGCGCCGTCCGAGGCGACGGTGGCGGACGCGCTCAGCCGCCTGCGCTTGAGTGAGCTGGGACAGCAATCGGCTTCGATCGTTTGTGTCATCGACAGCGCCGGAGTGCTCACCGCAGCGGTATCGCTGGCCGAGCTGATTCGCGCCGACGAGGGCGAGCGCCTGTCGAGTCTGATCGACGCGCCGGGGCCGACGGTGAGCACCGAGGCCGACCTGCCCGAGGTGGCGCGGTTGATGACCGACTACAACCTGATCGCGATGCCGGTGCTCGATCACGACGGTAGACCGGTGGGCATCATCGCGGTCGACGATGTGCTTGAGCTGCTGTTGCCCGAGGAGTGGCGACGCCGCGCGGGGGTGGCACGAGACTGAGCTGTTTGCCTGGAAGAAGCAGGCTTGCGTTGCTAATCTCGAACGCGGTCGCTGCTCCGGCGACAAGGCTGTATCCGATGAGCAACCACGAAACTTTTCCAGAACTAGACGAGCTGCCGCGAAGTAAGCGCCTTGCGGTTGGCGAGGTGGTTGTCACCTGCATTCGGGTTGACCCCCGGGCCTGAGTGACCTCCTGACCAACCGCAGCGGCCCGCTGCGAGTTGGTGAAAGGAGGTCCAGCAATGACGACGGATCAAGGCGCGGACGCGGCCCGCCCGTCGGTGCCGCCGTCAGGCCCGCCGGCCTCAGGCCCGCCGGCCTCAGGCCCGCCGGCGCC
>CALAQT010000553.1 GCA_937888775.1 uncultured Actinomycetes bacterium
AGGCCCGACCCCCACAAACACTGGAGATCGGGCCTCAAACCCTCAAAAACTTCCGCCTAGCCGGGCCAGAGCCCGACAGACAGCCCCGATCCGCGGGCGGTCCCGTGTGTCAGCGGGTATCCGCGGCCAAATGCACCGCGTCGCGCAGGAGGCAGGCGTGCGCCGACATGAGAGCAGGCGTGTCGGTTCTCGCAGAGCGCGTCAGGTTCCGCATGTCCGAGGAAGCCCGCCGTGACGACCACCTGGTGGACGCGAGCGACCACCAGGTGGTCGCTCGCCTCCACGACCCCCCGGACCCTGACGGGATGTGGCCGGCCTCAGCGGTCATTCCAGCCGGCGCCGGTCGCTGCGTACTCCTCGACCCGTGCCCGCAGCAGCGCCTTCAGAAGCTCGGTCGGCAGCTCGCGCTCGTAGGGGAGCTTGATGAAGCCCTCACCGGCCTCATAGCCAGCGGCCTCAACCGCGGCCTTCTGGGTGGCGAAGAAAAGTGGCGGGAACCGCAGCGAGCAATGGTGCTTGAAGTTCTGAAGCATCCAAACGCTCGTGTTCTTGCCGCGGACGTACACCGGCAGGTTCCACTTCAGCTCCTCGCGCGCCTCCGGGTCGGCATCACGGCTCAGCTCCCTGAGCGCCTCGAGGTGCGGCCGCTGGACGTCGTTCAGTTGCGCGAAGAAATCATCGACGCTCGACCGCTTGGGCATCGGCATGGCCTCAGCGTACCCCCTGCAGATCGCGCTGCTGGCGTTCTTCGTCCTCGGCCCAATCCTCTCGCCGGTCTACCTGGCACGTCGCGCACGCGGTCGCCCGGCCTTGCTCGACGCCCCAGGGACCTAGTCACCCGGCACCTCCTTTGTCGCCAAGGCAGGCGCGAGGACGCAGCTTCTGCTTCCGCCGTGCAATGGGCTGAAGCGGGAGCGGCGCGCCCCGGCGCTCGGACGGATGACCAGCTCGGCGCGCGAGCACTCGTCAGCCGCGTGATCAGCGAACACATGGCTGAGAGTGCGGTGTCGCTATGCACGGCTCGTCGCGAGGCACACGGGCCCCGGTCTCCCACCGTCCGACCGATGGTCGGCCCCCTTTGCGACGACCCGCTACATGCGGCGGTCGCGTGGCTCAGCCACTGAGGCTCATGGCGTGGAACTCAATTCGATCGACGAGCGTGTCCTCGTCGATCGGTCCGGCGTGCGCGGCGCGCTGACGCAGCGTCTCGCGGTCGAGCTCACCGGCTCGTCGGACGTCGTCCCCGGAGACTGCAGCGAACGGGACAAGCTCGATGGCGTCGACCTCGATCTCACCGGGGCCGACTCGCTAACGGCCGCCCTGCTTTACCCGTGGCCGCTTCCACAGTCGCACCGAGAGCGTAATGTCTCCGGCCAGGACGTCGTTGCTCAACTCGCGGCTGAACTCCACACCCGGGACCCTAGCTGGTGATCCAGAACGAGACGCCGCGTTGGTCGGTGCATCAGCCGAATTCCACCGCCTGCTTGGTCGCCGCTGCGGTGACGAGACGCGGGCCGCCGCATCGGTCAGCCGCCAGGCCGAAGGAGAAGCCGAGGCCAGAGCCTGCGGCGGCGTCGAGAGACACCTGCGTCAACTCCGAGGCTCAAAGCGGTCACGGCGTCCTGTCTCGCCGAGCTCTCGGGGCGTGAGAGAATCAGCGGATGGTTCCGACCGGCCACCTCGCGGCGTTCCTGGTCACGGTCTACGTGCTGATCCTCGTCCCGGGACCGAGCGTCGTATTCACCGTCAGCCGCGGGGTGTCGCTCGGGCGTCGCGCGGCGCTCGCGACGGTCGCCGGCAACACCGCCGGCTTGGCGTTGCAGCTGGTGCTGGTCGTGCTCGGGCTCGGTGCGGTGCTGGCCCGCTCGGATGTGATCTATAGGACGCTTGAGCTGATCGGGGCCGCATATCTGATGTTCCTCGGGTTCCGCACGATCCGCGAGCGCGGGCGCCCGTCAGCGGAGATCGTCTCGGCGGCAGCCGAGCCTCGGAGCCTCGCCACGACCGTGCGCGAGGGGATGACGGTCGGCTTCACCAACCCCAAGGGCCTGATCATCTTCACCGCGATCGTCCCCGACTTCATCGACCGCTCGCAGGGACACACGAGCCTGCAGCTGCTGTCGCTCGGGCTGATTGTCGTGCTCGTCGCGCTCGTGTCTGACTCGAGCTGGGCGATCGCCTCAGGCAGCGCACGCAAGTGGTTTGGCCGCTCCCCCCGGCGCCTTGAGCGCATGGGCACGGCCGGGGGCGTGAGCATGATCGGCCTCGGCGTTTTCCTGGCGCTAACCGGTCGCCGCAGCTGAGGGCTGCGCACGCAAACCGTCGCGACACTGACGGCAGGTGACGGCCGGTGCTTGAGGATGCGTGTCTCGTGGCCGAGGCCAGCGGCGACGCGATCGCCGTGAACGTAACGGCTCTGGAGCTCCCCTGCTGCAGTGACAACACGAGCTCCTCTCCACGGCCGTTGAGACCACAGCCAGCACTGACATCCCCTTTGTCGCCGCTCGGGCAGTCTCCGCAAGACGGCTGCTTTCGGCCGAAGGCGGCCATATAACGGACGCCGCGTCTGACACGGGATCCACCGGCGCACACCCCCCGGGGTTGGTGCCTGCCCCGGCGGACGGCGTCCGTAAGGGAAGGACGATCGGACGCCGTACGCGCCGTCATTCTGGCGCTGCGACCGACCGCACGGCAGAAACCGCCGTGCTGACGCCGGCGCTCGCTATCGAGAGCGCTTCGCTTAGGATCGGCGAAGGACCGGGGGCCCCGGGTATCGTTGCGGCTGATGATGTCTCGAGCATTGTCGGTGCAGCGAGGATGACGGGCGCGTCGGATTCAGAGGCACGCGAGTTCGCGGCCGCGTTTCGGGGGTTCTTGGATTGGGTTCATACGGACTCTGAGGATCGGAACGAGGTCGCAGCTCTGGTCGAGGACTTCCTCGGCGAGGAGCGATCGGGACGCTCGGTCGTGACGCGTTCGCTGCCAGCGTTTGAACATGTGAACCTCCAGACCGCGTTGGATGCCTGGTCAGGTGAGCCGGGCCGTGAGGTGGTGGTTCAAGGCCTGATGCTTCCGCCGCACTTCGGAAGTGTGACGCTTCAGCAGCTGGTCAGCGGAGATGGGCATCTGCCTTTGCGTCTGTCGGCGCCAGCGCTCGTGGACCTGCCCAACGGGCCGGACTCGACGCTTGCCTGCCTCCGGCTTGCGTTGCTTTTGATCACCGACGATCGCGGGCGGTATGTGCTCATGGTTAACGGTCCGAACGAGCATGAGCATGATCCGGGCCTTGAGGTAGAGATTGCAGGGCTGGAGGTCGAAGTGGCACAGGCGGTGCAGGCCCGGCTGGGAGAGCTTCGCGGCCAGCTCAACGTCTATCGCGGCCACGTGCTGGACGTCACGGTCAATCCGATGGGCGGCGTCGTACTCGAGTTCGGCGCGGTCCCGGGCACCGCTAGAGAGGATGTCGTGCTCCCCGAATCCGTGCTTGGACGCGTGGAGCGACATGCTCTGGGGGTCGCGGCTCACCGCGACGCGTTGCTTGCCGCCGGTCAGCACCTCAAGCGCGGCCTGCTGCTGTACGGGCCGCCCGGTACCGGCAAGACGCACACGATGCGTTACCTGGTCGGGCGGATGACCGGGTATACGAGGCTGGTCCTGACCGGACGGGCGCTGCATGCGATCGGGTCCGCGGCCGAACTTGCACGGGAGCTTCAACCGGCCGTGATCGTGCTCGAGGACGTCGATCTCGTCGCGGAGGACCGAAGCTTTGGGCCCGGTTCCAGCCCCGTCCTGTTTGACCTGCTTGACGCAATGGACGGAGCGGCGCCCGACGCCGACCTCTTGTTCGTGCTGACCACCAACCGAGCCGACCTGCTTGAGCCGGCGCTTGCCGCGCGGCCCGGGCGCGTCGATGTCGCAGTCGAGATCGACCTCCCGGACGCTGAGGCTCGCGACCGACTGCTCGCGCTCTACAGCCGTTCGCTTCCTCTGCAGCTGGCAGAGGCCGAGACACGCGACGTTGTGGAGCGCACCGAAGGCGTGACCGCTTCGTTTCTCAAGGAGCTGCTGCGCCGCGCGATGCTCGAGTCGCTACACGACGAGCCGCACGAGCCGACCGTCACCGCCGCGCACGTGTCACGCGCGCTTGACGACCTGCTAGACAGCACGCAACAGCTCACTCGAAGCCTGCTCGGCGTCGGCAACGACCCCGAGACACTGCCTGCTGGCGGCGGGCTAGGTGCGCTCCCGCCACGCGGCGGCCGCGGGTGGATGGTCGCTCAGGCTCGGGCTCGGTCGCGCCGGATCGGGACGTAGCCACGCGAAATCTGCCGAGCGAACAGCGTCGCACCTAGCCGATCGACAAGCGCACGCCGGCCGGCATTCCGGGCGGCGTGATCGACGTCGGCACCGACTCGCACGCCGTCTCGCTGACCAACGCTTACTGCGACACGCGCGAAGGCTCGTTGCATCAGCGTTTTGTCCTCCCCTGGCGACGTCATAGCGCTGTGGTTTGCCGAGGAGCGCGGCGGATGCCTTCGCCGTAGACGAGAGCCATGCCGATCAGGGCGCCCGGGATCGCCTCCAGCGCGGTGCTCACGTCGGTCGCGTGGCGCCCGGGGATCACGAAGCCGTTGACGATGAATCCGAACGCGGCGGCGCCGACCAGGGCGCCGATGAACGCGCCGACGATCCCGCCCCAGGAGCGGTCCGGCAGCCAGATCGTGAAATGCCACAGGGCTAGGCCCATCATCACCCACGCGAGCATTCCCATCAGCGAGGCCTCCCGTGGCGCTTGTTACGGCCCTTCTTGGGGGGCCGATTGGGCTTTGGCGCCTGTGGGGTCATGCCGTCGTTCTCGGCCTCGTCGGGGGCGCGCTGAAAACCGTTGCCGGCTCCGTCTCCGGCCGGCGCAGCCGGTTCGGGCTTGGCCGGCGGCGGCGTCGGCTTGGCGGCGGGGGCTGGGCCGCGGGAGCCCGCCT
>CALAQT010000554.1 GCA_937888775.1 uncultured Actinomycetes bacterium
CGCGTGACGATCCCCCGGCGCACGCGTGGGCGATGGCGGTCGCCCTCGACTCGCTACAGCTCGCCGAGGCCTCCTCGCGCGACGCGCCGACGCACCCCGCCGGGCGTCCGATAGGAAACACTCTACGAACGCGGCGCGGGAGGCATGCCACCGGCTCTCGAGGAGCGATCTACCCGACGCTGGAACCGGACGGCGAAGCGGACCCGGGACCATGCCTGTCCAAGGGATTACGGGATGATTACAGCGAGGCCAGGCCAATCGACGCCCATCGGGCGCTGAGTCATATTCGCTCGATGACCTTCATCCGAGTCCGGAGTGCTGTCCCCGGGGACCTGGCCGCCCTGCGCCGCATCTTTAGGAGATCTTTGCTCTCTAACGCGGGGGACCGAGAAGTCTGCTGGCCAATTCTGAGGCACTGGAGCTGCCGGACGGTGGGGTGGCCGAAGGAAGGACTCGAGTAGCCGTGGCAGCCGACGGCACCGTCCTCGGATTCATCGCCGGCGTCCCCTCGACCGCTCGGTGCTGGAGCTAGAGGACTTGTTCGTCGATCCTCATTGGATGCGCAGGGGAGTCGCGCGGCGTCTATTGGCAGACCTCATCGCGGCGGCGATCCTCCGCACGATCTTCTCCTCGCAACGACCGACGCGCACGACCGGCAGCGAGATCACGCCGAACTGGCTTATGTTCACGACTAGCTCCTGGTCCACGCGATCCGCGGCCTGGCGCCAGCGCAGCGGTCGTCCGGCCTTCTCGATCGCCGCGCCATCGTCGGTGACCGAGATCCGGTGCTCTCGGCGCACGACACGGACACAGACAGGATCTCCGGACTTGTATTCCAACCCGGTATCAATCACGGTCTCGCTGCGGGCCTCCGGGATCCGCCCGGCCGACCACTCCGCGCTGGCCAGCTCGACTGTTCGCTTCAAATCCGGCCATGACCGGAAGCCCAGCTCAACCGCAGTTACGTGCTGGGCGTCGGTCAACAAGAACCGCGCCCGAGGTCGCCGGGCTTCGCCCAGCCGATCTCATGAGCCGATCTACTACCCGGACCGCCGCGGCCGAGGTGGCGCTAGGCACACCGAGCGGTGTCCCCAGATAACCTCAATCGAGACGGCTTCCTCCACGCGATTACGCGAGCGGCTGCCATCCGTCTATTAGATGTTTGCCGAGTAGCGAGGCTCGCGGCCACCCGCTAACACCGCGCGTCTCGGATTGCGCGCGCTGTGCCAGCCCCCTTCCCGGCGTGAACATGAACCGGTGATAGAACCGGAATCGACGCCTCGACCGACGCGGGACACCGTGGCCCCGACGACGTTCACACCTGCTCCCGACCATGACGCCGCCGCCGACATGGGAACAAACCCGAGACCACGTGCAGAGCGCCGGCGCTCTGCACGCCGGGCGTTCCGAGCTCGCGCTCGCCGCTCACCCAGTCTTGGCGATCACGCTCCTCATCTCGTCAGCGCTGAACGCGCGTAGCGTGGTGGTACGGAGGTTGCCCTGGGACGAGAGCATCAGCAACGCCGCCGCCAGCGTCTCCTCGTCGGGGGCATCGAGGATGGCTACGAGGTCGTGGCCTCCAAGCGTCCAGTACGTGTCCTTGAACGTGACGTCCAGCTTCTCAAAATGAGCTCGCGCCGCCTCGTATCGGTCCACGGAGTCCTTGAAGCTGGCGACGCCCTGTTGCGTCCAATCGATCAGCACGACGTAGGTAGCCATGCCCACCTCCTTGGTCGGGTTTGATCGATCCTAATGCCTTCCACGCGCTCGCTTCAAGGACCGGGGCTCGCGGTTCGCTGACTCGGAGACCAGCCGCCTACTAACGTCGCGCCTGCTTTGCCATCGCGGAGCGAGAGCGCGACGAGAATCTGAGCAGCGCAAGGATCCTCGGCGTGGTCGTCATCACCTTCTGGTCGCCGACGTGAAGGGCGGGCCCTCGACGACGATCTGCGAAGGTCACCCGCGGCCGGCTTGGTCGCTTCCCTCACTCCACCGTAGTCCCGCACGGCAACACCGCGCGCTTAAACGGATGGCGAGCCGGTCCGCGAGGTCTATAACTCCCAACGCGGTCCGCCCCAGGCGGTGACGGAGCTGACTTCACCGTGATTGTGGTGCTCGCGGTCCTCGTCGTTGGGCCGGCGGCCCTCGCGAGCACGTACCGACGGAGGTGATTTGACGATGTCGATCGTTTCTCTTGCTCGTCCCGCCAGCGACTGCACCCCGCGCTTGGCGGATATCGACGCCGAGCGCGCCAGCTATCGCATCGACGTGCCGGAGCGCTTCAACGCGGTGCTGGCCATCGTCGATGCCTGGGCCTCGGAGGACCCCGATGCGCTCGCCGTGCTGTCCGTGAACGCGGTCGGGAACGTTGTCGCGGAGCAGTCGGCGGCCGACCTGGCGCGCGCCTCGCGCAAGGCAGCGCGGGCGCTGTTGGATCTGGGCGTTGGCAAGGGCGACCACGTGTTCGTGATGCTGCCGCGGATCCCGGAGTGGTACGCCGCGCTGCTCGGCGCGATGCGGATCGGCGCGATCCCGATGCCCGGGCCGAACCTGCTGACCCCCAAGGACATCGCGTACCGCTTCGATCAGACCGGCGCAACCGCGGCGATCACTGACGAGGCCGGCACGAGCAAGGTGGACGCGGCCGCCCCGCGTCTGGCAACCCGCCTATGCGTCGGACGCGCGCCCGACGGCTGGCTGTCGCTCGAGGAGCGGTGCGCTGCGGTCGGGGACGGAGAGACGCCGGTCGACCCGACTCATCGCGACGATCCGCTCCTGCTGTACTTCACGAGCGGCACGGTCTCTTACCCGAAGATGGTCCAGCACGCTCAGTCCTACGCGCTCGGCCATATCGGAACGGCGCGTTTCTGGCAGGACCTGCGCCCCGGCGACCTGCACTGGACCATCACCGACACCGGCTGGGCCAAGGCGGCGTGGGGTGGGCTGTTCGGGCAGATGCACGAGCGCGCGGCGATCCTCAACGTCGCGCTCGGCCGCCCCGACGCCGACACGATCTTCGGCATCCTTGCCCGCCATCGCGTCACGTCGTTCTGCGCGCCGCCGACTCTCTACCGACGAATGGTCCAGGGGGACTTCTCCAAGTATGACCTCTCGGCCCTGCGCCATTGCACGAGTGCCGGCGAGCCGCTGAATCCCGAGGTCATCCGCGAGTGGCAAGAGGGCACCGGTGGCACGGGCGGGCTGACCATCTACGACGGTTATGGCCAGACAGAGACGACATGCCTGGTCGCCAACTACCGAACGATGGAGGTTCGTCCCGGGTCGATGGGCCGCCCTGTCCCCGGCTACGACGTAACGATCGTCGACGAAGACGGCCAACCGGTCGAGCCCGGCGAGGTGGGGAACATCGTCGTACGCTGCGAACCGGAGCGTCCCGTCGGGCTGTTCCCCGGCTACTACAACAACCCGCAGGCTTCGGCCGAGGCGTTCCGCGGCCCCTTCTACTTCACCGGTGACAAGGCAGCGATGGACAAAGACGGCTACTTCTGGTTCGAGGGCCGCGACGACGACGTCATCACCTCGAGCGCCTACCGCATCGGACCGTTCGAAGTCGAGAGCATACTCGTCGAGCACCCGGCCGTCATGGAGGCCGCCGTTGTTGGCAAGGATGATCTCGAGCGCACGCAGATCGTCACGGCCTTCTGCATTCTTGCCCCTGGCCAGACAGGATCACCTGAGCTCGCCCACGAACTGCAGGACTTCGTCAAACACGGCACCGCCCCCTACAAATACCCGCGCGAGATCCACTTCGTGGAGGAACTGCCCAAGACGATCAGCGGCAAGATCCGGCGCTCCGAGCTGCGCGGTTGGCTGCGCGCTGGGCGCCTCGACAGCTAGCGCCGTGCGTCACTTCTGGCCTGGGGTTGGAGCTCGCATAAGGTTGCGAGGCTCTCAGAGAGCTGGCACAAGTCGATCGCCAATCCAGCTCGTGCCACGACTGAGCAGGTAGTCACGAGTGAGTCCGCAACCGACCGACTCCGCGGCACCAGTAATGAACTCACCGCGCTGACGCGCGGCCCAAAAAGGCTGCACGACTTCAGAAACCATCCGACTACTAAACACCATCAACAACGTCAGGGTCGGTCAAGGGCAGGGTCAGCGGCTTGGGAAACCTGGGTGGGTGGGCGGCGATCTCATTGCCGGCGTGGTCGAGCAGCGCGACCAGATGGCGGGCAGGCTTACGGCGTCATCGGTGATGGAGGGGATGCCTTCGTCGCTGTCGTCCTCAAGCGAGCGTTCGTCGGCGAATCGCAACTGGACGCAAGCGATGTCAACGCCTCCATCGTCGATCCGTCCGCCAGCGTAGAAGTGGTCGCCTCCATCGCCCCCGGTGAGGTTGACCCATGGCGTGGAGCGTGTGGGGTCGGCTGTCTCAATGCCGGAAGGCTGAGCGAACACGGTGCTGTGATGCGGGGCACGAAGGCTCTCGCTCCCCGGATCATCTGCCCTCCCCTCGTGGGCGAAGAAGGAGTGGCGGTTGAGCGAGGCACGTGGCTCCTGATCGGCGCATTGCAGTCCGGCACGTCTCGATGTAGGGTCGCGTCGCGTCGCCGCGCTGAGGCGTCCGCGGCGACTCCCGTTATCCAACCTGAGGAGTACGAAGATGGCCTATGGCGTTGTGCATCAGTTCGCTGGCGGCACTGAGGAGCAGTACCAGGCCTCGGTCGCGGCCGTACATCCGAGCGACGGCAGCCTGCCCGACGGCCAGGTGCTTCACATAGCCGGACCATCGGGCGACGGCTGGTTGATCGTGGCGATCCATGACTCGAAGCAAAGCTGGGAGCAGTTCCGCGACGGCACTCTGATGCCTCGCATGCAAGCGGGCATCGACGGCGGGTTTGCGGCGCCGCCACAGGAGACGTCGTTCGAAGTCCACAACCAGGTCTCCGCCTGACGAGCGGCGGCAGGGGCGCCGCGCAGGCGCCCCTGCCACTGGGCGGAAGGACCAGCAGCGACGCGGAGTCGCGCTAGGGCTGCCGCTCCGGCAGGAAAGGCAGCACGTACGGCCGTTGGCGCAGCCCCGTCACGTTGTTTACGACCTCATTCGTAGCGGCGCCGGGAAGCCGCCGAGTCGACCGGGCGACGGGAAATCGAGGCCTTCCGGGCACTCGGTGACGCCAAGACATGGGAGATCGGTGAGGGCGCCGGCAAGAAGGCCGTCGGGCAGCGCGCGGTTGGATTGGAAGTGGTCCTGGATCTACTGCGGACTTGTACCGATGGACCGGCTCCCCGTCGAGGGGACAATCAGATTGGTCAATGGGCGACGGTCACCGTCGAGGGTCTTGAGGAGAGCAAATCAACATGACCAAGGCACGCACTGGCCGCGTCGCGGCGCTGCTGGCCGAGGTCGCGCCTGAAAGGGGTGTGCGATGCGCAACGACGATCGCTTTGACTACGACTGGCTGGTGATCGGCTCGGGGTTTGGGGGGAGCGTTTCGGCGTTGCGGTTAGCGGAGCGGGGCTATCGGGTCGGCGTGCTTGAGTGCGGCCGGCGTTACCGCGACGAGGACTTCGCGAAGACGACTTGGGAGGTGGCCCGCTACTACTGGATGCCGAAGCTGGGGTTGAAGGGGATTTTCCGGCTCACGATCTTCAAGGACATCTTCGTTGCCTCGGGCTGTGGCGTGGGGGGAGGCTCGCTGGGGTATGCGAACACGCTGTATCGCGCGCGCCCAGCGTTCTACGGCGACCGCCAATGGGTGGATCTGCGCGACTGGGAGGCCGAGCTGGGCCCGCACTACGACGAGGCCGAGCGGATGCTGGGTGTGACCACCTACGACGAGGACTCGGAGGCTGATCTGCTGCTCAAGGAGTACGCGCAGAAGCGGGGCTTCGGCGACACCTACGCCAAGACGCGGGTGGGGGTGTTCCTGGGCGAGCCAGGCACGACGGTGCCCGACCCCTACTTCGGCGGGGAGGGCCCGGAGCGGGCGGGCTGCGTCCGCTGCGGCTCGTGCATGGTGGGGTGCCGCGACAACGCCAAGAACACGCTGGTCAAGAACTACCTCTATTTCGCTGAGAGTCGAGGCGTCGAGATCCTGCCGGAGCGCACCGTGGTCGACATCCGTCCGCGTGGCGCCGCCGATGGCTCCGATGGCTACACGGTCACCCACGAGCGCTCAGGCGCGTGGGGGCGCCGCGACCGACAGCGGCTGAACGCGCGAGGGGTGGTGGTCGCTGCCGGGCCCCTGGGCACCAACAAGCTTCTGTTCAGCTCCAAGCTGCGCGGGTCGCTGCCGCGGGTCTCCGACCGCCTCGGGTACCTGGTCCGCACGAACAGCGAATCGATTCTGGCCGTCACCGCTCCGGAGGACGCGCGCGACTTCACACGTGCTGTGGCGATCACCTCCAGCATCTACCCCGACGCCGACACCCACATCGAATCGGTCACCTACGGCCGGGGCGCGGATTCCCAGTCGCTCTTGTTCCTCTTGATGACCGAGGCCGGAACGCGGCGGAACCAGCCGCTGCAACTCGTGCTCAACATGCTTCGCCACCCACGGCTGGCGCTGGGGGCGATGCGGGTGCGTGCCTGGTCGCGGCGCACGGTGATCCTGCTGGTGATGCAGACGCTCGACAACGCGATGCGCCTGCGCGTCAAGCGCCGCTGGCCCAACGGCAACGTCGTGCTCACCACAGAGCAGGATCCCGAGAGCCCCAACCCCGACAAGATCCCCACCGCCTACCGTGCCGCTGAGTGGATGCAGGACAAGCTTGGCGGGACCGCCCAAGCGGTGTTCACCGAGGCGATCTTCTCGATCCCGATGACCGCCCACATCCTCGGCGGGGCCGTCATCGGCGCAGACCCACAGACCGGGGTGGTCGACGACCGCCACCGCGTGTTCGGCTACCAGAACCTGCTGGTCTGCGACGGCGCCGCCGTCCCTGCCAACGTCGGCGTCAACCCCGCCCTCACGATCACCGCGCTGGCCGAGCGTGCCATGGCCCACATCCCACCCAAGGGCAGCCCGGCTGAGCTGGCGGCCACTGACGGCCAGCGAGGCGTGTCGGCCAAGATGTGACTGCCTTTGAGGAAATCCAGTCGTCGACGGGATCGCTGCCGCGCCAGTGCTGCTTCCCGCGGATTGTGGATATTCCCATGTCAGCGAGATCGGCGGCGCGATTGCCCATCCGGGCGCCAATACTGGCCGGTCCGGCCACCTCCTGTCAGCGTCTGCGGCTGCCCCGTCCATAGAGCACCACTATCAGCCACTCGGTGAGCTTGGCTGCGCCCTTGGAGTACGGGAAGTAGTAGAGCTCACGGTTGAGTCCGAACCGGGTGACGACCAGGTTTTGGCGCCTGGCGTACTTCTGGATCCCGATCTTGCCGTGGCGCGCCCCCAGCCCGGATTCCTTGATACCTCCGATCGGGATCTCCATTGCGAAGTAGTTGACCAGGGCGTCGTTCACCACCACCGCGCCGGACTGCACTCGCCGCGCGACGCGCACCGCGTGGGCTGGGTCCTTGGCGAACACGCTCGCATCAAGCCCCAGGTTTGAGTCGTTGGCTAACCGGATGGCCTCCTCCTCAGTCTCCACTCTCATGATCGGCAGCGTAGGCCCGAACGTCTCCTCGCGCATGACCTTCATGGAGTGATCGACATTGGTCAGCACCGTGGGCTCAAGGAACCAGCCAGCGCCCTCGCGTCGCTTTCCTCCGACCTCTATCTTGGCGCCCTTCGCGACCGCGTCTCGGAGCTGCTCCTCGACGATGTCGACCTGCTCCGGGGAAGTCATCGCCCCGATCTCCACCTCGCCAGGTCCTCCTGGGGCGCCCTGCCGCAGCCGCCCCACCTTCTCGACCACCTTGGCCACGAAAGGCTCATAGGCGTCTGACTCGACGTAGACGCGCTCGACCGAGATGCAGGTCTGGCCTTCGTTCTGCAGCGCGCCCCACACAGCGGCGTTTGCGGCACGCTCCAGGTTGGCGTCGCGCAGCACGATCATCGGATCCTTGCCGCCCAGTTCGAGGGTCAGGGGCAGCAACCGCTTGGCGCCCTGTTCCATCAGCCGTTTGCCCACCTCGGTGGACCCCGTGAAGTGCAGCATGTCTACCGAATCCACCAGCGCACCGCCCACCGTGCTGCCCGGTCCGTTGGCGACGAGGAACACATCACTGGGGACGCCCACCTCGCGCAGGCCCTCCTGCATCAGCATGGAGCTCAGCGGTGTGATGTGCGCCGGCTTGAGGACCACAGTGTTGCCGGCCATCAGCGCGGGGATCGCGTCGCCGAAGTTATTGATCAACGGATAGTTCCAGGGTCCAATTACCCCCACCACCCCGTAGGGGAGATAACGGTTGACCACCTTGCGCCCCAGCAGCAGCGGCGAGTGCGGGCGCTCCCGCTCGTCAGCCAGCCACTTGGGTGCCTTCCTGGCCCAGAACCCCAGCGCATCAGCGCAGTAGAACACCTCGAGCTGAGCGTCTTCGTAAGGCTTGCCGTTCTCATCGCTCAGCGTCCGAATCACGCGCCTGCGGTTATCGATCAGCCACTTGCGCATGTCGCGCATCAGCGCCCCCCGGCCCCGAAAACCCAAGGCCTCCCACGCGGGCTGCGCCGCGCGCGCCCGGCGGACCAACTCGAGGGTGCTGTCGCGGTCGAGCGACGGAAGCTCAGCGATCACCTCGCCCGTAGCAGGGTTCTCCACCTTCAAAGTACCCGAGCGGCTCCCGCCGCTGGCCTGTCCTTCGCCCTGATGCTCCGTGAGAGCCATCGTCTTCCTCCATCAAGGTTTTCGTGCGCGCCGAAGGAGTCTATGGCTTGTCGGAAGGACGACCTCCAGCAGCAGACTTTCCAAGCCCTTTCCTACTGAGTTACTGAGCCGAACCGGACCGCGGCCGCGTTCAGGCGCTTCCGCATCGAAATCGAGGAGCGATAGTCCCGACCGCGGCCGCGCCGGCTCTCGCAAGGGACGAGGACCAGCAGCGACGCGGAGTCGCGCCGACGCTGCCGCTCGCAAAGGCAAAGCGGGAGCGGATGGGGCGTTTCCACCTGTGCAGCTGCCGATCGACAATCGGACGCCATCAAGCCTGAGTTCCACACGTGTGGGCCCTTAAAGACAGGGCGCTCAAATGCTTGCCGCCATTCCCGGAAGCCGAGCCGCTCCGCGCTCGCGCGGACCATCCCAGGGCTATCCCCGCGCTGCGACGCGCAGAATGGCCGCTCAGCTGAGCCGTTGCCTGAGATGGGCGCGCGCGGCGCGTCTACTCGATCCGCCAGGATTGGGAGAGCTTCGCTTGGGCATATGCGTAATCTGTAATAACCGGAAGGCTGCGACGCAAGCCGTCCCATCGCCCGACGCGCACGGGCGTCAGCGGAGGCCGCAGTTCCGACCTCGACACACGTCAACCGCGACTCGCGCGGATGTCCGATTGTCGATCGACCATCGAGGACGTCCTTTGACAACGTCTGTTTTCGCGACGATCTAGGCCGTGATCGCGGTCGCACGAGCCACTACGCCGTCGCCCAGGAGCCGCCCGATCTCGGCGTCGGAGAGGCCGAGCACGTCGGCCAGCACCTCCTCGGTGTGCTCGCCTAGCGTCGGTGCGCGCTGCGGCGTCAGGCGCTCGGCGTCGCCGAAGACCAGCGGCGAGCCGGGCATCCGGTAGGTGCCGATCCCCGGCTGCTCGACCTGGGCGAACAGCGGGTTGGCGAGCGAGCAGCGCGGGTCCTGCTCGACGAGCTCGGTGAACGTCTGGTAGGGCCCCCAGCAGACGTCGTGGACGTCGAAGATCTCGCGCACCTCGGCGATCGAGCGCGACAGCACCCAGGGCTTGAGCGTCGCTCCGATGAGTTCGCGCGCGGTGAAGCGTCCGCCCTCGTCGCTCAGGTCGACGTCCATTATCTTCTCGATGCTCGCGAACGCCTCGCCCAGGTCGGTGGCCGCCAGCAGGCTATGCCACTGGCGGCCGGTCAGCGCGACAATCATGATGCGACGCCCGTCGCGGGTGCGGAAGTCGCGCCCAAAGGCGCCGTAAAGGTAGTTGCCGTCCTTGATGCGCTCGTGGCGGTTGATCTCCACCTCGGCGATCTTGCCGAGGTTGCCGACCATCCAGAAGGCGACGTCGGACAGGGCCAGGCGCACGTACTGGCCGGCGAGGGTCCGCGTGCGGTGGCGCTCGGCCGCCAGTAGCGACGTTGTGGCCAGCGCGCCCGTGACCGCGTCCCACGCGGGCAGCAGATGGTTGAACGGGACGCTGAGGTTGCGCGGGCCCGTGGCCCAGGGGAAACCTGTGGCTGGGTTGACCGTGTAGTCGACCGCGGAGGAGCCGTCCGCGTTGCCGGTGATGTTGACCATGATCAGATCGGGCCGACGAGCTGCCAGCGTGTCGTAGGCCAGCCACCCACGGGCCGGGAAGTTGGTCAGGAACATCCCGGCGTCGGGCCCCGGCGCGCCGATCAGCTCGGCCGTCAGCTCGCGCCCGGCCGGTGAGGTGAGGTCGACCTGGATCGACCGCTTGCCCTTGTTCAGACCGGCCCAGAACAGGCTTCGCCCCTCGCTGGTGATGGGCCAGCGCCCGCGGTCCAGACCACCGCCGATCGGATCGAAGCGGATCACGTCGGCCCCGAGCTGGGCCAGCGTCATCCCGCCCAGCGGGGCAGCCACGAACGCCGAGCCCTCGACGATCCGCATGCCCTCCAAGATCCCGCCCATTTCCGAACCTCCTCCCACGGCCCTCAGGCCACCAAGGCCACGAAGCGCCAGTCTAGGACGGGCGCCTCCTCATCGTCCGGGCGATCCGCCGACACCACCGCCCGCAGGTCGACCAGCCCGCCGTGGGCCGCCGGCTCCACACCCTCGACGCGCAGCTCAGTGTGCAGCACGTCGCCCTCAAAGACCGGACCGAGATGATCGCAGCCGGCCCAGGCCACGATCGTGGCCAGCCCAGGCAGCGCGCGCGTCACGTGTGCCGCCGCGATCGAGATGGTGTGCCCGCCGTACACGAGGCGCCGGCCATGAGCACTGCCCGTGGCATCGGTGTGCGCAGTGGCCACGTTGAGCGTCAGCCGCGCCAGTTCGGGGGCCGCGGTCACCGTCTCGCCCCCCTCTACCTCGAAGACCGTGCCCGGCGCCAGGTCCGCGGCGGCCGGGCCTGCGGCCCGCGCCCGCAGCGCCTCCAGGCGCCAACCCGCCGGCACGGCCGCGCGTACCGCGGCGCGGTTCAGCTTTGTTGGAATTGCGTCCAGCGCATCGGCATGGCCGGTGCGGGCGTCGGCGTCGCGCAAGGGAAGCATCGGGCAGCGCCAGAAGTCCAGCACCGGTTGGTTGTCCTGATCCCAAGTGCGGATCCGCAGCGCGACCAGCCCGGTGGCCGGTGCGCCCTCGCGCGGCCGATTTTGCTTGAGCGCCACCACCTCGGTACGCGTCGCCAGCGTGTCGCCCAAGAACACCGGGCGCTGAATCACCAGCCCGCGGTAGAAGAGGTTGCCTCGCACGCGCTGAGTCGGCCCTGTGGACTGGCCGATGGCGACGTCGCAGACCAAGTTGGGGTGCGCCAGCAGCTGGTCGCGGCCGGTCACCAACCGACACAGCGGCTCGTCCAGCGCCAGCCGCAGCCGGTCGCCGGCGATCGCCTGATGAAGAGCGGCATGGCCGGCGCTGAGCGTGAGCGCGGGAGCGTCGTCGAAGGTCTGGCCGACCGCGAAGTCCTCAAACCACGGTCCGCCCACCCGAAGCCGTGGCCCGGATCCTGCCGCGGTCATCCGCTTGTCACCGGCGGCGGCACGTTGGCCAGCCCCGCTGCGCGAGCGCGCGCCACGACCTGCAACGCCTGCTTGCGCAGAGCCTCGTCGATCATCTCGCCTCCCAACATCACCGCGCCTCGGCCGCCGTCTCCCTCTGCCTCCGCCTGCTCCAGCGCCGCGACGATCCCGAGCGCGCGCTCGACCTCCTCAGGGGTCGGCGAGAACGTGGCGTTGAGCGTGCCCAGCTGGCTCGGATGGATCGCCCACTTGCCGTCGTAGCCGAGTGCGCGGGCGTGTGCCGCCCACACCGACAGGCCGGCGGCGTCGTCCACCCGGAGATGCGGGCCGTCGATGGCCTGCAGCCCGGCGGCTCGGGCCGCCACCAGCACCACCTCCTGCGCGAAGCTCCAGCGCTCGGGTGCCTCCTCAACGTCGGCGGGCCGGCCCAGCGACGCACGCAGGTCCGCATAGCCCAGGATCAACGCCTCCAGGCGAGGGGCGGCCTGCGCAATGTCGCCAGCCCGGTGCAGCCCGGCCGCGGTTTCGATCAGCGCCTGCAAGCGGATCGATCGCGCGCCGTCGCCAATCATGTCTAACAGCCGCGCCACCCAGGCGATGTCCTCCGGTGCCTGCACCTTGGGGACGACGAGCGTCGTCACAGCCCCGGCCGCCGGGCCATCGGCCAGCGCGACGATGTCCCGCTGACACCACGGCGTGTCCAGGCCGTTGACGCGAACGGCGACGGTGCGACCGTCCAGTTGCCCGCTGGCGAGGAAGCTGACCACGGCGGCACGCGTATTGTCCTTGGCTGGCGCGGCCACAGCGTCCTCCAGGTCGATCACGACCTCGTCGGCCGACAGCCCGCACGCTTTGGCCAACATCCGCGGGGAGGAGCCAGGGACCGAAAGGCAGGAGCGACGTGCACGCATGCGGCACGCCAGCCTACCGCCAGGCGAAGGCGATCCTCGTAATCGCCCTTCAGGGCAAGGTGTCCAGGCGCCGACAGATCCGACTGCGGACATGGGCTTGCAGCCCGCCATCTCTGTTGCTTAGATCCACGCCGCGGGGCGTGCGTGGCCGTTGGCGCCCCGTAGGATCTCAGGGCGCGTTGATCGTGAAGTGGCCGACGCCTCGCCCGACGCTCTGTCCTTTGGCTGCTGGCGATGGTGACGGGGCGGTCGGGCCGGTGGTGATCACGAGGCTGACGTCGCCGTGGATGACGCCTCGGGGTTGAAGGGCGACGAACTCAGAGTTGGTGACGCGCGTGCCTGCTTTGTAGTCGGCGTCGGTCGGGTCGCCCGAGCCGCCGTAGAAGCAGAGAAAGGTTTTGCGGCTTAGGCGCTGGAACCATCGTGGGATGCGACTGCTCCCGTTTGGGGGCGGGTTGCACGTCTGGATGTAGTAGTAGCTCTGGCCGTTGGTGACCGCCACGCGTGAGGTGAAGCTGCTCACCACCAAGCCCTGCGCGGGCTCAGATCGCATATTCAGACGACTGAATCCAGGGGGGATTCGGGTGGGGCACGGCTCGGTGAGTTCTCCTTTGACGCAGTAGGACTTGGCGATCTCGAGGCGGGCGGTCACGTGAGCGGCGACCGCGGCAGGGGTAGGAAGGGGACCGGCTGGCGAGGCGTAGCCGACCGGTGGGCAAGATGCTCCTCCTCTGCCGGGCACATTTGGCGCTGGGAGGCGGCAGGTGTGACCGTCGCGGTAGGTGACGGCGCGAACCGCTCCGGGAAACAGTCCGGCGTCGTAGCTGAACCCACCGTTATTGATGTTGGGCTGGCTGGGCAGGACGACGAGGTAGGCGCCGTCTGGTCCGGTTGGCGTCGTGACGAGCCCGCCGTTCGGCGTTTCATGTGTGACGCTGACTGCGTCCGGTCCGAGCAACCCGTAGAAGACGCTTAGACAGGTTGACTCGAACGCCAGTCTTGTGACAAGCGGGGGCGCGTCAGGCAGCGTCGGCGAGCACCGGAATCCAGACCTCGGCGGCTCGGCCACGCTCGGGCTGGCGGGTTTCGGGGCGCAGCCGGCCGGGGTCTTCCAGAACGCCGAGGACGCGTTCGATCTCGCGGCGTTTCTTGTTCCGGCTGAACATTTACGAGACCTCGGTTCGCGTTAGGCCAGCCAGTCGGCCGGTCAGGCCATCAGCGCCTGCCAAGCTCAGCGCGAGCGCGGCGCCGAGTGCCGCGCCGATCCCGCCGCGGTAGGATCGATCAAGGACGCCCAAGGCACGGCTCTGGGAACGTGACCCTGTCGAGCCTTAGGCGTGAGCCGCTAGCGCCTCGGACGCCGTTGCCAGCCAGCCGCGGAGGCGCTCGTAAACGTCGGGATGGTTGAGCAGCGCGAGGTGGTGGGTGCCCGCCACATGATGTCCGTGCTCCTCGCGGAAGGGGATCCGCCGAGTGTTGCCCTGGCCGGTGGCGCTGGGCACCAGCACCAGGATGTCGCCGAGCAGGCGCCCGAGCGGGTGGTTCGGGTCACGCGTGACGGTTGCTGAGACGAAGCAGTGGGTTGCCCACGGCAACAGCGCCACCTCCTGGCAGGCGACCGCCCGCAGCGCCTCGGGATCGCGGCCCCGCCAGTCCTCGTCGACCAACGATCCGTGACGCAGGTCACGAATGCCGGCGCTGCGCCGCCGCAGGAAGGCACTCAGCATCCGCGTCTCGGGCAGCTTGTCGAGTGCCACCGCGGCCCGGTGCGCCCCCTGCTCCAGGGGAGCACCCAGATGGGGGGTCCCCAGCGAGACGACATGCCGGACATGCCTGACCCACTTCTGGTCCTGCTCATCTGCCTGGTGGCAGGCGCTGCGCGCCACCAGACCGCCCATTGAATGACCGACCAGCGCGATCTGCTGCACCTCGACCGGCCACGCCTCCACGAGGTCCTCCAGCAGCGCCGCCACCGTGCGGCCGTTCTCGGAGATGTGCAGGCCGCTGTTGTAGCGCAGGTAGACCGCCGTGCAGCCGAGGTCCGAGACTAGCCTTTCGCCATACGCGTCCTCGGCGCCCCAAGACCAGCAGAACTCATCCCCGGTCAGTCCGTGTATGAACACCGCCAGACGAGCGGTGGCCTTCGGGAACGCGTCGCGCAATGAAGGCTCATCCAGCCCGATCCGCGCGCCGTGCATCCGCGCTGACGTGGGCTGATGGAGCGCGCTGCCATCGCGCTCCAGCCGGTCCCCGATCAGACCGTTGAGCACAGCGAGTCCGAAACTACCCTTCTGGGTTGTCGACAGCGAAATCTGCTCACCGATGCCGCGCCGCTCCATCGCCGCGTCGGCAGACCTACCGAGCATCGAGGCGCCCGCCCCGAGCGCGCCATAGGCGCGGCTCGACAGCGCGTCGTGGATGAGCTGCACCGGGCGAGCAGCCGGGCCCACGCCGCGGAAGGCGCGCTCGGCGATGCC